>JBBDNJ010000070.1:0-36470 GCA_040877705.1 Binatia bacterium
CCGGCGCCGGCAGCCCGGCCAAGCGCGCGACATGAATGCCGTAACTATGGCTGGCCGCGCCCTCGACGACATTTCTCAGAAAGATGATGTCGCCCTGCCACTCTTTGACGGCGAAGTTATAGTTTTTGATTCGCTCTTTGGTACGGACCAGATCGGTCAGCTCATGATAATGGGTGGCGAATAAGGTCCTGGGGCGATCGGCGTGCTCGTGCAACGATTCCGCGACGGCCCAAGCGATGGAGATACCATCGAACGTGCTCGTGCCGCGGCCGACCTCATCCAAAAGGATCAAACTTCGCTTGGTTGCATGTTGCAAAATAGCGGCGGTTTCCTTCATCTCGACCATAAAGGTCGATTCACCGCGGGCTAAAGAATCGCTGGCGCCGATCCGAGTAAAAACACGATCGACTACGCCGATCCGCGCCTCGCCGGCAGGAACGAAACTTCCCATCTGCGCCAAAATCGCGATCAGGGCGATCTGCCGCATGTAGGTCGACTTGCCCGCCATATTGGGTCCCGTCAGCATGAGGATCTGACGCTCATCGGGATCGATGACACAGTCGTTAGGCACAAAAGCACCGCGGCCCAGCGCAGCTTCTACCACCGGATGGCGTCCCTCACGCACCGCCAACCTCAACCCATCGTCCACCTGGGGCGCAATGAAATGACAGGATTCGGCCACTTCAGCCAACGACAACAGAACATCGATGGAGGCCAGGGCCGTGCTGGAAGTTTTGAGAGCCGGATAATGAGCCGCGACCTGCCCGCGCACACGTCCGAGTAACTCGGATTCCAGCTTTTCCAAGAGAGATTGCGAGTTGAGCACCTTAGCTTCATATTCTTTGAGATCCGGCGTGATGTAGCGCTCGCCGTTGACTAGAGTCTGCTTGCGAATATAGTTTTCGGGAACGGCCTTTAGGTTGGCCTTGGTAATTTCGATATAATAACCGAACACACGGTTGTAGCGGACTTTCAAGGAGCTAATTCCGGTGCGACGGCGCTCGCCGGCTTCAAACGCCGCAATCCAATCTTTCGCGTGGCTTCGGCCGCCGCGTATTTCGTCCAGCTCTGTGTCAAAGCCCGGCCGGATATAACCACCGTCTTTCAACGCAAACGGCGGATCATCGACGATGGCCGCGCTGACTAGCTGGATGACCTCGGGCAATTCCGACAATTGCTCTCGCAGCGCGCACAAGAGTTCGCTGCTCTCGCCGCCGAGCAGGCCCCGTAGCGCGGTCACACTCATCAGCGTCTCCTTGACTGCCACCAGATCCTTCGGCGAGGCGGTGCCTGCGGCGGTACGCGCGGCCAGGCGTTCCAGATCCTGGATGTTCCGCAATGCGTGCTTCAAATCCTGGCGCAGCGGGTAATGATCAACCAGTGCTTGCACGCCTTGTTGTCGTTGGCGAATCGCCGGCACGTCCAACAAAGGATAAAGCAACCATTGACGCAGCCGGCGCGCGCCCATGGGAGTTTCCGTTCGATCGATAACCGAGACCAACGAGCCTTTTCGATTGCCCTGGTAACTGCTGACGAGTTCGAGATTGGCGCGGGTGTTCTCGTCGACAACCAGATAATGCGAAGCGGCGTAGAAATCCAGCCCGCCTATGACCTTTAGAAACTCTCCCGCATTGGCTTCTAAATAACTGAGAATCGCCGAAGCGGCAGCGATACCCTGAAGCCGGTTATCCGCCGCCGACTTATTCGACTCGTCTTTCGATATCAGCTTGCGCGCCGTTTGCCCGGAAAAGAAGCTTTCCGGCGCTGTTGTCACGTGGATGGTGGCAAATTCTTTGTGCAGCAGTCTCAGCAAACCCGTGTCGTTTTGCGGAGCGATGATTTCGCTTGGGCCGACCCGGCCGATCTCATCGATAAGCGATTGTTCTTCCGCCAGTTGCGTATAACGGAACTCCCCGGTTGTGATATCGGTAACGGCCAATCCAAAGCTTTGACTCTCCTGACAGACCGCCAGCAGATAATTGTTGCCGCGCGCATCGAGTGCCTCCACTGCGGTCACGGTGCCCGGCGTAATGACGCGCACCACATCCCGTTGAACGACTCCTTTAGCGGTTTTAGGATCTTCGATTTGCTCGCAAACGGCGACCTTATGGCCCGCCTCCAGTAACTTCCGAATGTACGGTTCGGCCGCATGGTAAGGGACGCCGCAAAGCGGCACCGCGGCAGAGTCTTCACTTTTGTGACGGGAAGTCAGGGCAATATCGAGGATTCGGGACGCGGTCTGTGCGTCCTCAAAAAACATTTCATAAAAGTCACCGAGGCGAAAAAAAAGGATAGCATCACGGTATCGTTCTTTGATCTGAAGATACTGTTGGATCATCGGAGTGATTTTGTTGGGCTCCATCGCGGGTTACGCAAAACCGGTCTTTTTCTCGACGTGGCGGTGCATTTCCCGTGAACCGGGTTGCGCCACGACGTTGGCAGCGCGCTTGAGGTCGCTGTTCAGTTCGCGCACCAGGTTGCCGATGCCCAAAGAAAATACGAACTCACGATCCATGGCGTCGAGAATCTTCTCCCGATCGCTGGTGATGACGAAAAATTTTTCGCCATCGGTCAGATATTTGGCCGATTCCAGGGCTTGGCCGCTTTTGGCGGTGTATTGCCGCAACGGTTGTAAACAGCGGCGAATCTTTTGCAAATTAAGGCCGCGGTGCGTGAGGTCTTTAATGACTTTCAAGCAGAGCAGGTCGTGAAAGGAGTAGAGTCTCTTGGTCCCCCGCCCGTGCGCGAGCTTGACCGACGGGCGAATGAATCCACGCTCGTCCCAGTACTGAATCTGCCGGAGAGAAACGCCGACGATGCGGCTGGCTGCTTTGCTGTTGTAGGTATTCATTTCAACCTGGTGCGGGATAGCGCCGCGAGAATGAAAACAAGAGTGTTTTTTAAAGTAAACGGACCTGGCGCCAAAGTCAAGAAATTCATCGCGGTTGACCGGCCCTGCGAGATGTGGTGAAAAGTGATCTATGTCCTTTCCGGAACACGTTTACGTCGGCACTTCGAGCTGGTCATGCCAAGACTGGTTAGGATCATTCTATCCGGCCAATTTAAAGCCGCGCCAGTTTATCGAATGCTATGCGCGCCACTTTCGCGCCGTCGAAATCGACTCGACCTACTACAGTATTCCCGCGCCCTCAGTGGTGACCGGATGGAAAGAAAGGACTCCGCCGGGATTCATTTTCTCGGCCCAGGTGCCAGGCGTGATTACCCATCACAAAGTTTTGCAGGACTGTCAGCAGGAGTTCACCCTGTTTTTGAAGAGTCTGGAGCCTCTGGAAGACCGCCTTGGACCATTGCTTCTCCAATTCCCATATTTCAACAAGAACAGCTTTGCGTCGCGGCATCAGTTCGACAAACTGCTGCGCCCTTTTCTCAAAACCTTACCCGAGGATTTTAAATTCGCCTTGGAGATTCGCAACAAAACCTGGATCAGTTGGGATTTTCTCGAACTTCTGCGCGAACACTCCGTCGCCTTTGTTATCGTCGCCCAGGCTTGGATGCCGAGCATCGATGTGCTTGCCAGGGCTTTGGACCTCGTCACCGGCGACTTTTTCTATGTCCGTTTCATCGGCGATCGCAAAGGTATGGAAAGCAAAACCCAGAGATGGGACAAGCTCATCGAGGACAAGACCAGTGAAATGACGGTCTGGGCCGGCGAACTTAAAAAGATCGTCGGCAAAGGCGTGCGAACTTACGCGTTTTTTAATAACCACTACGCCGGCTTTGCGCCGGGTTCCGTAAAACTTTTTGATGATCTGTGGCAGAAGGCCTAGCAGGTGACCTGTGTTCAGGTCGCTGCCATGCATAACGGCCATGGCTTTCGGTGCATGAATGCATCCTATAGTGGAAAGCAAGAGCGGACACCGCCCGCGCGTGAGTATCGTTCTCGATCAGATGAACGATCATTAACTAAGACTCAGTCAAACGCTGGTACTGCCCTCTGAAGAAAAGTAACGGCCGTTCGCCGCTAGCGCTGGCGTTGATGATCTCGCCGACGACGATGGTATGGTCACCGCCATCATGGCATTGGGTGATCTTGCACTCGACATAACCAAGCGCATCGTCGAGGATCGCCGCCCCGTTCTCGCCGGCATGCCATTGGAGACCGGCAAATTTGTCGATTCCTTTAGTCGCAAAACGACGCGAAACATCTTCTTGAGTTTCGCTAAGAAAATTAACCGTGAAGCCATTTTGTAAGTTGAAACAGGCGTAACATTGCGCACCTTTATCAACGCTGATCACAACCAATGGCGGATTCAACGAAAGCGACATAAAGGCATTGGCCGTAAGGCCGTTGGGATTGCCGTCCATGTCTTGGGTCGTGATCACCGTCACACCGGTGGCAAAATGGCCCATGACTCGGCGTAGCTCTTGTGGTTCTATGGGCATGAGTTTTTGTATCCCTTGGGCTTTTTTCACTGCTAACAGAGGCAACCTCGTGCTGTCAATCCGGTAGGCATTCATCGCGATCGCGTCCGTGAATGTGACCGGGTGAAATAACCCCGAGCACGAGCGCGTCGCACGAACACGACTGAGAGCAAGACGCTGCCTGCTGGACGAGTCCTCGAGGAAAATGATAAGTAGGAGAAGAACTCAAGGAGGGCATTCCATGGCTGCACAAGAACAAAAGGCCGATAGCTCGTTTGACAGATACATCGCCGAAGTCCGCGCCGTTTGGGGAGACGGCAAAGATCCCCAGTTACCATTCAAGATCGCCGCTGTGATGGAAAAGTTGTTCGCCTCCACAAGCCCCGACGATCCCTGGATGGCGGACATCATTCGCGACGGAAAGCCATCGCGCGAGCTCTATCGAGACGCCGAGCACGGCTTCATTCAAATGGGCCACGTGCACAAGCAAGGACATAGCAACGCGCCGCACGATCACGGCCCATGCTGGGTGGTTTACGGTGCCTTCACCGGCATCACTGAAATTACCAAATACCAACGGACCGACGATGGCACACAGCAGGGCAAGGCGACGCTCGTCAATGATGAGTCGCATCGGCTAACGCCCGGGGTGGCACAACCTTATGTGCGCGGCGACATTCATTCGACCCACGCGGTCCAAGGGCCCGCGGTAGTGTTTCGTTTCCTGAGCTACGATTTGGACAAGATCGATCGCAGCCGTTACAACATGGAAAAAGAGACGGTCATTCCCGTCCCCGCCCGTTAAAGGTCTATCCATGGTTGCTGAAAATATTATTTTCGAGCAGATCCGTTCAGGCGGATGTCTGTCGTACATCCTTGGCTGTCTCGAGAACAAGAAATGCGTAGTCATCGATCCGGAGCTCGACAAAGCGGATGAGTACGTCGAGCTGGCGAAGTTTTTTTCCTCGGAATTGCTCTACGCTATCGACACTCACACGCACGCCGATCATAATTCTGCGTGCAAGATCCTGCGCGAAAAACATGCCATTCAGGTCATTATGTACCGCACCAGCGAAACGCCCTACGTCGACATCGGCGTCGAAGACGGAGAACTCATCAAATTCGGCGCCCAGTTTCTCAAAGTCGTATACTCACCCGGGCACACTCAGGACGCCATGTGCCTGTTGTTCCGCGATCGCATCTTTACCGGCGATACTCTTCTCATCGGCGGTTGCGGCAGGACCGATCTACCCGGCGGCAGCGCTGAACAACAATATGACAGTTTGCGAAAGCTGCACGCCCTTGGCGACGAGATTCGCGTGTATCCGGGCCACGACTACCGCGAAGCGGTCTCAACTCTGGGCGACGAAAAACAAAACAATGCCCGCATGCTTATACCTGACAAAACAGAGTTCGTTCACTTCATGACTTCCCGAAAACCTCCCCTGCCCCGAAAAATCGAGGGCGCTCTCGAATGGAACCGCACGCCGATTCAGGGGACGCAGAGAGGAATGGGAGAAGGGATCTAGCTAGACTAGCAGGCTGCGGAAAAGCCCCACGCTCAGGAGGACGAAGAATGAAAGCGGAAAGATGAAATTATAGTCGAGACTATGAACGATGTCGGTGTTTATTTATCCTTCAGCCTTTTGATAAACGCGCCTTATATCTGGATCTTTTGAACAGCCCGCCAAAGAGTTTTAATTAACCTGTAATCCAGTTTAGGGAAATGAATTCAGCGAGAGACTGTGCCACGGCCGACATTCTTGCCACAGTGCGCCGGTACTGGGGATACTCCGAACTACGCCCGCTGCAAGAACAAGCGATCCGGGCGAGTCTGGAAGGGCGCGACTCGCTCGTAGTCATGCCGACGGGCGGTGGAAAGTCGCTTTGCTACCAGGTCCCCGCCGAACTGGCGCAGCGGACCGACATCGTCGTCTCGCCGCTTATCTCTTTAATGAAGGATCAGGTCGACGGACTGCGTCAGTGCGGTTATCCAGCGGGGGCGCTTTACAGCGGTATGTCCCTCGACGCGGTCCATGAGACCGAAGAGGAGATTGTCACCGGCCGCTGCAGGCTCGTCTTCGTCGCGCCGGAGCGGTTGTTAACACCGCGCTTTTTACAGCTCATTGACCGCCTCAATGTGCGCGCTTTCGCGATCGACGAGGCGCACTGCATCAGTCACTGGGGGCACGACTTTCGCCCGGAATACCGCCAGCTTGCCGAAATAAAGACACATTTCCCGCGGGCCAGCGTGCACGCATACACGGCAACGGCCACGGAGCGCGTACGCACCGACATCATCGCGCAGCTGGGGCTGCGAACTCCCGTCGCGCTCGTCGGAACGTTCGACCGTCCTAATCTAGTCTACCGCGTCGTTCCCCGTGTCGACGCGCGAGCGCAAGCGCTGGAAGTCCTCAAACGCCACCCTGGCGAGGCGGCGATCGTCTACTGCATCAGCCGTAAAGACACCGAATCGATGGCGGCGTTCTTACAGGCGAACCGGCTGCGCGCCGGCTACTATCACGCCGGTATGGAAGCGGATCAACGTCGCCGCACACAAGAGGCCTTTGCCGCAGAGGCGCTCGACGTAGTGGCCGCCACGGTTGCTTTTGGCATGGGCATCGACCGTAGTGACGTGCGCTGCGTTATTCATGCCGCCATGCCCAAATCCATCGAGCACTATCAACAGGAGACCGGCCGCGCTGGCCGTGACGGATTAGAAGCGGAGTGCGTGCTGCTTTACTCCGCCGCCGATATCCTGCGCTGGCAATCGCTGATCGAAAGAAGTGCCGCTGAAACGGCTTCCGCCCCTGAGATCATCGCCGCGTCACGGGGTCTACTCGAACATACCCGCCGCTTGTGCACCAGCGTTCATTGCCGCCATCGTAAGCTGTCGGAATACTTTGGGCAGGAATACCCAAAGCTGAACTGCGAGGCCTGCGACGTCTGTCTAAATGAAGTCGAAGGTCTCGCCGACGCGACCGTAACTGCGCAAAAGATCCTATCCTGCATAGCGCGCGCCGGTGAGAACTTCGGCGTCGAGCACATCGTCGATGTCCTGCTGGGCGCCAACACCGAACGAGTTCGGCGCTGGGGCCATGAGCAGCTGAGCACTCACGGCTTGATGAAAGGCACCGACCGCAAGTCTCTCATCAACATGCTCTACCAGCTCGTTGATGACGGACTGCTTGTGCGCACCGACGACGAACGTCCGGTTCTGCGTTTGAATGACGCATCAAGGGAAGTCCTCCGCGGCAAGCGCAGCGTGCGGCTCTTGCAGGCAAAAACTAAAGTCAAGAAAACCCGCTTTGACGAAAAGTCTTGGGAGAACGTCGATTCCGGATTATTCGACAGCCTGCGAAGTTTACGGCGCCAACTCGCCACCGAACGTGGCGTGCCGGCCTATGTATTGTTCAGCGACGCCACGCTCCGCGACATGGCGCGAGTGAGACCCGGCTCATCCGACTCACTTCTCAACATACGCGGCGTCGGCGAACGTAAGCTCGCCGATCTTGGACAACGTTTCCTCGATCAGATCTCAAGCTATTGCAGTGTCAATGGATTGAAGCCGGACGTTGCTAGCGCAACCGACCGGCCGAGAACGCATCGCAAGTAAAACGAAATATTAAGCCGGGTTCCAAATGGTTCGCCAGGGAAAGTATGAACACGCGCTTTAGTTTCACACTGGCGCAAGTGAGCACAAGATTTTATCTGCGATTGCGATCCTATCTGTTCGCGAAGCACGGCTGAAAATCGTTTAATCCTTCTAAAACGGCTTCTGATCACCCAGCCGGTGGAACGCGATCCCGCCAATGTCTCGGGAATGGCAGGTTGTCTCAAAACGGGAGATGGATGGCAAATATTTTTTGGCAATCACTCGATTTCGAGGTACAATGCCAGTCTTTTAGAAGGGATATTATTAGAACGCAGTTCAGAGAGCTTTTACCCTATGCGGGCACGCGACAAAATTCTCATCTTAATGCTCATCGTAACCCTAACGTTGGGAGCATTCATTCTCTTTTCCGATGATAATGACAATTCCTTGAGCCGTTTTCGTTCGCTCCTTTCCAGCAGTCCTTGGAGATTAGTGACCCATGAGATGCTCAGTTCCGCGGACTCAAAGAGCCTGTGGTACGGGGGAATTTCGTTGCTTGCGATCTTTATGGTCGGACTGGTATTGAAGTCGGCGAGTGGCGCGGAGCTGCGCGCTTTTAGAGAGCGATTGGTCGGGATGGAGGTTGCCAAGGCAGAGTTGGAGACTTTGCTGCAGGATACGGTTTGGAAGGAAAAGCACGCCCGACAGGCAAAAGACACCGCGGTCAAAGAGTTGGAAGCCAGCATCAGCAGAACCTATGCCCTTGAACGTCAATTAAGGGAAAACGAGAAGCTGCTGAAGAGCACCGAGCAAGAGTCAAAAGCGCTCCGATCTCAAGTGACCTCCCTTAGTGAGCGACCGGGCGATATGGCGTCGTCTCACGCCTCGCGGCAGAGCGAGAGCTTGCTCCGGAACGAGCTTAGGAAAACAATCGACCTTTTGCAGGCAAAGGAATCCGCCGCCAAACAGTTAGAGAAGAACTTGACGGGAAAAGCCTATGCTTTGGAGACTCAACTCAGCGTTAAAGAGACCCTGCTAAAGGAACGTGATACAGAGCTCAAGGCGCTTAAGGCGCACCTCAGTGCGAAGCGGACTAACAATCAAGCCGAAAGTTTGTTGGCGCAGGAGTTGAGGCAAGCGCAGCAGGCGTCGCAGGCAAAGGATGCTGCCATTAAAGAGCTGGAGAAAAGGTTAACCGGGAAACTCCATGCCGTGGAAATTCAACTAAACGAGAAACAGGAGCTGTTGCAGGGGCGGGGTGCGGAGCTGGAGGCGCTCAGGTCCGAAGTGGACGGTTTGACGGGGCGGCTGAGCGATGTGGCATCGGCTAAAGAGCGGGCCGAGAATGCGCTGCAACAAGAGCTTAAGAAGAAAACGGAGCTGCTGGGGGCGAAGGAAAGCGCCATCAAGTCGCTGGAAACTAATCTGAGCGCGAGGGTCCATGCTCTGGAAAATCAACTGAGCGAGAAGGACGCATTTCTCAAAGATCGCGATGCGGAGCTGGGCGCCGTCAACTCCCGGCTGGGCGCAATGGGATTAACTAAAGAGGCGATCGAAGCTCAGTTGCGGGAAGAGCTGAGGAAAACGACGGAAATTCTGGCGGTAAAGGACTCTACCGTCAGAGATCTGGAAAAGAGCTTAAATAAGACCGTCGCGGCTCTGGAGAATCACGTAGGCAAACAAGAAACGATTCTGAAGAACCGCGATACAGAGATAGAAGCGCTCAGGTCCGAAGTCGAGAGTTTGACAAAGCGACTGACAGAGGTGGCATCGACTCAGGGGCGAGCCGAAAGTGCGCTACAACAAGAGCTTAAGAAGAAAATGGAGGTTCTGCAGACAAGGGATGCTGCGTTCAAAGATTTGCAGCAACGCTCGCGTGACAGTGTCCATGCTTTAGAAACGCAGCTAACCGAGCAACGGCAGCTTTTGACGGACCGTGATACGGAACTGGACACACTGCGGTCCGAGGTAAACACTCTTGCAGAGAGGCAGTCGGCCGGCGACCGCAAGAAGAGTTTGCTGGCGCAGGAGTTGAGGCAAGCGCAGCAAGCGTCGCAGGCAAAGGATGCTGTTATTAAAGAGCTGGAGAAAAGGTTAACCGGGAAACTCCATGCCGTGGAAATTCAACTAAACGAGAAACAGGAGCTGTTGCAGGGGCGGGGTGCGGAGCTGGAGGCGCTCAGGTCCGAAGTGGACGGTTTGACGGGGCGGCTGAGCGATGTGGCATCGGCTAAAGAGCGGGCCGAGAATGCGCTGCAACAAGAGCTTAAGAAGAAAACGGAGCTGCTGGGGGCGAAGGAAAGCGCCATCAAGTCGCTGGAAACTAATCTGAGCGCGAGGGTCCATGCTCTGGAAAATCAACTGAGCGAGAAGGACGCATTTCTCAAAGATCGCGATGCGGAGCTGGGCGCCGTCAACTCCCGGCTGGGCGCAATGGGATTAACTAAAGAGGCGATCGAAGCTCAGTTGCGGGAAGAGCTGAGGAAAACGACGGAAATTCTGGCGGTAAAGGACTCTACCGTCAGAGATCTGGAAAAGAGCTTAAATAAGACCGTCGCGGCTCTGGAGAATCAGGTAGGCGAACAAGAAACGATTCTGAAGAATCGCGACACAGAGATAGAAGCGCTCAGCTCCGAAGTCGAGAGTTTCAAAGCCCAACTGAAGAAGATGGAGTTAGTCTCGGATCGTGCGCAGGGTATGGGCAAGGATCAGATTGCCAAAGGAAACGGTTCCAGCATCGAGCTGGAGGAAAGCTCAAAGAGAGTTCATTCACTGCAGAGTTTGTTAAGGGAGAAAGAGGATCTTCTCGAGACTCGCGAAGGAAAGATTCAGAGATTGGAATCCGAGCTCAAAGAAAAGAGAACGGAACTCGCCAGGCGTGAGATAGCGGTTTGGCAGTCAATTGAAAGACGGATCTTATGGAAGCAAAGGCTTAGGAAGATAGGTATCAATTTCAAGGATTGAGGCTCCCATGAGCGATGGGTAGACAGATCCGACTCAAACAAGACCTTCGGCCGAAACCCACTGTGAATTCCTTCCCGTGATCGTGACGTTCTCACTATAGGTCCAGGAGTAGTTTATCCTTTCTCTGTTATCTTTCATCCTTCAAATAGTACGCCTCCGCCGCCGGCTTATACGAACGTGGCAGCCATAGCGGGCGGCGCAGGTTACCCGGTCCGGGGGCCGGCCGGGTCTTAAGCAACCACTTTTTGTACACCTCGTGGGACTTATGAGTATCGACGAAAACGTCGCCATACTTATCGTCGGGACCCGGTTTTGTCACGCGCACTTTCTGATGCCAACAGTGCTGTCCGCTGATAAAATCGGGCTGTACCGGAAACGTTAAATTCTGATGCACGCCGCCGTCTTGCCAAAAGATTCTTTCGGAGTCCGGATCGTCGCTCTTGAAGGGTTTAATGCCGTGAACGTGGCGCATCAGCCATTTGCCGGCTTCTAACTGCTTCAAATCGACCAACGCTGTGGACCAGCGCTCGCCGCCGGAATTCTCCTGCAATCGCCAGCGGCCGAGATGATGCGAACAGGCGATGACTCGGGGCTTGATTCCTTCCGTCACCCAAACCTTGTCGATGAAGTAACCGATCTCGGTATGTATTTTTAAAAGATCGCCGGTCTTTACGTCGAAATTCCGCGCGTCTGTCGTATTAAGCCAAAGCGGATTGCGATGGGAAATCTCGTACAACCATTTGGCGTTGCCGGAACGCGTATGTATCAAAGTGGGCAAGCGGAACGTCGGCAAAAGCAGCATCTCGCCGGCGTTGAGATCGATGTTGTCGGGATGAACGTGACTCTTGATGTAGCCGGGAATAGCGTGCTCGGGCCAGTTCCAATCCTTCAATGTCTTGGAAAAAAACTCCAACTTGCGCGATGGAGTCGGAAAGCCCGCACAGGCTTTGCCGTCCACCTCAACCCCCAGGGCGACGCCGTTCTTAGCGATAATTTTAGTCGCGGGATCGACGGTGGCTTCCTCTATGTCCTGCCACTTGAGCCCGGTTTCGTGGACATTATAGACGTTGTCTTCAATCAAGAAGGCGCCGAATTTACGCATGTACTGTAGCGGGGTCAAACCCCGTTCCGCCGCAGCCGCGGGAAGACCGGGGACGCTGTTCTCAAATATCCATCGATAGTAATCATCCACGGTCATCTTCTTGCCTGGCTCATACGGCGATTCAAAGTATTTGCGAATTCCCAGCGATCCATCGGGGTCGACGCGCCAAGACAGTTCGATCCAAAATTCGTCTTCTTCCCAGACTTCGCCGATGCCGGCTTCGGCGTGGGCTTCATACGTAAAATTAAAAATCTTGCCTTGCTTTTCCAATGCAACCCGTAACACCGGTTGCCGAAATCCGATCCAGCGCGCCGCCTGGGTCTCTTGACTCATGAGATCGTGCCGTTCGGATGCGTGTCCCATCGGCAGAACGTAATCGGCAAACCACGCAGTCTCACTCCAGGTCGGTGTCAGGCATGCGTGGCGTTCGACCTTGCTCTCATCGTTCAACATTTCGATCCAGCTCATGCCGTCGGGGTTGGTCCACACCGGGTTGTAAACCCGTGTGAAATACATTGCGAGCTTTCCCCGCCCTTCCTTTAGGAAATGTGGCAGCAGAAAGCTCATTTCAAAAAAAGCCAAAGGATATTCCTTTGGCAATAACAGCTCGTTCCAAACCTTAGCCGGCGGCGGCATCAATGGCGGCGCCGGAATGTATTTGTTGGTCGCATTTGGCGCCGTACCTCCCACCGTCCCCACCGCCCCAACGAGCACAACCAGGAACTGTAAAGCCCGCGCGACCTGCCAACCGCCAAGGTTTCCTGCGGCGGCGTTGCGCCATACATGCGCGGAGAAAGCGGAGCCCGCCTGAGCGACTTCATGAGCAACTTCGATTAAATCTCGAGGATCGACGCCGGCTTCCTTGGCGGCGAACTCTGGCGTGTACTGCGCGTAGGTTTCTTTCAAAATCGAGATGAACGATAGAAAAGTTTGCGGCTTGTCGGAGTGTTCCTCGCGCAAATATTCTTCCCAATTCACCCATTTCCGGACAAAATCACGGTCGAACAGGTTTTCCTGCAGCAGTATGTTGCACATGGCAAGAAGAATCGCCGCTTCGCTGCCCGGCCACGATGAAAGCCAGTAGTCCGCCTTAGAAGCGGTATTGGAGAGCCGCGTGTCGATGACACAAATCTTCGCGCCGCGCTCTTTGCCTTCGATGATGCGTTGGGCGTGCGGATTAAAATAATGGCCGGTTTCGAGATGAGAGCTGAGCAGCAACATGAACCGGGCATTAGCGTGATCCGGGGAAGGCCGATCGATCCCCGACCAAAAGGCGTAACCGGCGCGCGCCCCAGCCGAGCAAACGTTAGTGTGGCTATTGTGACCGTCGATACCCCAGGCATGAAAAATCCGTTGGTGATAGAGCAACTCGTGGCCGGGCCTGCCGACGTGATACATGATTTCGTTGCGCCGATCCTCTTGCAAGGCGGCGCGCACACGGCCGGCGATATCGTCGAGAACTTCGTCCCAGGAGACTCGTTCCCATTTGCCTTCGCCTCTCTTGCCCACGCGCTTGAGCGGATACTTGATGCGTTCAGGATCGGTAACCTGATTGAGCGTCGCGGGCCCCTTGGCGCAGTTCCGCCCGCGACTGCCAGGGTGTTCGGGGTTGCCCTCGAACCTGCGAATGCGATGGGTGTCTTTTTCAACGATTGCGACGAGCCCGCAAGCGGCCTCGCAGTTAAAACAAATGGTCGGAACGATCCGGCAGTGCTTTTCTACTTTCCTCGGCCATTGCGCAGTGTCGTATTCTACCCAATCGTCCCATCGCTCGACAGCAGGGAAACTGGCCAGACCGCCGTTTGCGCCCTCGAGTTTTGCCGCAACCGGATGAAGCGGTGTTCGATTGTCGCTCATTTTACGATCCTTTTTAGCTCAACGGTGTTGCCTGACCGGCTTTGATCCACAGATTCTCGTACATCCACAATCCGAGCAATGCCAAAGCTGCGGCAACGATTTTAGGAAACAAGGAACCAGCGGGCCATAGAACGAGCACCATGGGCACGAGGGTACCGAGCCCAATGACAAAGATCCAAAACGACTTGCTCAGCGCACCTTTGATTAACAAGTCGCTTGCCCGCACCGAGTCTTCGGAGCCGTGCTTCATAAACAGCTCGGCGAAGATCATCGCCATGCCGGTCAGGAGAGACACGATAAGGAGGTTGCCTAACCAGGAAACCATTATCAGCGTGCCTCCCAATAAAACACCCATCAGCGTAAGCGTCGCCGCCCCGGCCGTGATCGCTTGAATAAGCAGGTGCCAAAACAGCAACGGACTCTGCCAGAAGTCCCGGCCCCTGGCCTGGGCGAAAAGAAATGCCGAATAGCCCGCCGAGGCAATGGCAAACAAGGCCGCGAGCCATATAACCGCTTGCGAGACAGTTCCGGTCAGGATTCTTTGCCCGAGCCAGATCCCGGCCAGGATCCCATAGGCTGTGAGAACATAGCCGCCTAAAACCAACCATGAATTCAGATTAGGCTTGGTCAGTAGAAACAAGAAGCGCGACGGTTTCTTCAGATCGAAAACCAAAAGCAGCAGGGTCGCCGTCAAAAACAACAGCGACACGATCGGGCTAAAAAAATTCAACACCCACTCGTCCTCCTCAAAACCCATATTCAGGAACAGGGCGGCAAGCAACAGCACGCCCGCGGCGATGGATTTCGTCCAAAGGTAAGTGGCGATCTTTTCTCCCCAGGGGATTATGTGTGGAACGTCGTAAACTTCGCGGGCGCCACCTGGGATCGGCCTGTCCCTTTTGCCATTTGCTAATGCATAAAGATCCTCACCGGCTTGTTTCTCCGCCCAAAAATGGCTCGACTGGGGCTCCATCATGGTCGGGTTGAGCAAGTCGCCTTCAACGCCGACGTAAAAGAGCTTGGGCTTTGTTCCCTTCTCCGGCTTTCGCACACTGACCTTGTCCATCGCCACGCGCCGGCTGACCTCGCTTCGAGGATCGTCGAGGTCGCCGGAGAGGATCGCTTGCGTCGGGCAGACCACTTCGCAGGCGGGCTTATAGCCCATTTCGACGCGCGAAGCATCGAAGTTACACTTCGCCGCGGTATTGCGATCGGGATCGATATAAAGGGCGTCGTAGGGACATGCTTGCATGCAGGATTTGCAGCCGATGCAACGCTCGTTGTCGAAATCGACGATACCGTCGGACCTGCGAAAGAGAGAAATCGTAGGACAGATCTCGATGCACGGCGCATCGTCACAGTGATTGCAGCGAAGCACGGCAAAGTGACGCCGGGTCTCGGGGTAAACGCCCTTCTCGACGTACTTTACCCAAGTCCGATTAACTCCGACTGCAATATTGTGTTCCTCTTTGCAGGCCACCGTGCAGGCGTGACAGCCAATGCAACGGTTCTGATCGATGACAAATCCGTAGCGCATTTGAAACCTTTCTCTTCAACTTGTCGTGGAAGGATTATGAGGTCTCGACTTTGATAGCAAACGATCACGAGAAGCGTCAACGCTCTACCCCGGGTGGTGTGAATATTTGGTGCCAGGAGCGGGGAGTTGTCCCCGATAATGCGAAGAGACATCTCTGGACACGACAGCCTCTATTGCCCTAGCACCCTCGTGTACGTAGATCGATTTAGACAGTTCCGCATAGCGGACACTGTTCCGCCATGATTGTCGGATTGCTCCAATATTGGCACGTGTATTAATAGCGCTTGCCGATCATCGTGTCCGCGCGCGGCATGTCTTCACCGGTTCCCGATTCTCGCGTGCGCTTTATTTTTTTCTTTTTTAGGTTTGCCAACCACTAATAATTGAGGCCGCCCCAGTTTTGCTCCCGGATGTTTCGACCTGAAACCCTTCACTCGTAGCTGCTGGGTTCTCTTCCAAGCCGCGATATACCAAACGAGACACCGGCGCACCGCTTCGACTCTCCAGCCCTCTAGCCCACCGACAAGGTTCGATAGCCTGTGAGCGTTTCGGCTGATTTTGACCTTCTCCTTTCCCGTGATTCGCTGCACCTTGAAGCGCTCCTTCGGCTGCCGTTGCCTCAAGCGCGGTCGGATCGTTTGTACTCCGGCAATCTCTTTCTTCAGCTGCTCAATGCGAATGAGGCAATTTTCCCAGAATTGCTCTGGGTTATCGAACCCGCAGCCAGCATATATGGGTGCGGTTTCGGCTTTTTCAATTCGTTTGGAAGCCGATAGCTCTATGTTAGGCACGCTCCTGCGGCGTCCCCGCCGACGGCGACGCTCGACCATAACGATGGCGTAGAGAAACCAAAAACCGGCAGCGACACTGAAGGCAAGAAGCCATAAAATAGCGTTTTCACCGGTGATCATTGCGGTGTACCGTTCAGCAGTTTTGGGATTTACCACGGGCATCCAAGCCTAACGTCATAATCATGACCCCGCGATATTCGGCACACTAGATCCCAGTCCCATAATTGTGCAGCTCAGCTGATACGGAACGGGCGTCTATGTCGTAAAGTCTGTAAATATTCATACGACCAAATGGCGGTAGGTATGCGTGTAACGAGATCGCATCGCGCCCGCCGGGCTGAAGATTCGAGACCTGGTGAATAGTCGACTTCTCTTCAATCTGAACATCACCGGATTGGTAGTCTGTAGATGTGACGGGCTTAATCATTCCGTTAAGCGCAGGCGTAAATAGACTTTCGGTTAGTATACCTCGAAGGACTTTTACGCCGCCCAAAGAATCTCCATGATCATGGATCAATGATCTTTGACCACTTTTCCAACAAATCATTAAAATCTCAAATTGTTTATCTCTCACGACGATGTTTCTTGAATAACGATGCTCACTAAACGACGCATGCTCAGCTATCTCCTCTTCTGTAACGATCAATCTCTGGAGTACTTCGATCATTCTAGTACGGGTCATGACAGAGACATCTCTTTGCAGTAGTCCAATCAAATCTGTTAGTGATAGTTTAGTAGCAAACTCGTAAGCCATTTCAATATCTACATTTTGGGTGTTGTTTTGATCAAATTAACTTGTTTGGTGGTTTCTTAAGCCTACAATGTGTTCCCTTTACATGCTGAATACGGCATGTAATAATTCTTTTAGCGGAAGTAAGCGGTTGTTAATTCCCTGTCCGTGCGCCAGACCTACGATGCTGCTCCACGATCCTCCAATTCTTTTTATGCCCGTTCGACCAGAGTTCTTTACCGATGACTGCTTCCTGCTCAGTCAGGGCACTGAAGCCCCGAAGGAGGAAGGGCCAGTTCGTTTATCCGTAAGGGCCCAGGCGTGCTGGAAGTACTGTTCAACCTTGAGCCTTCAATGAGCAACACGTGGCGGTCATAATCCCCTACCGCTCGCATGTATGTGTCCCCTGTATCCCTCAACCGGATGCTCAATATCCTTAATGAACTATTTCAACTCGCTCACCCGTTTTTAATCGACCTACTATGCTTTAAATGCGGGCGCTACCTCGTTGAGGAATCTTTTAAGCTGTCCTTGCTGATCCCAAGACGCCATTCGCAGCGTAATATGTTTCAAGCCCGCATCAAAATACGCCTTGAGTTCCTCGACGCAGCGCTTTGGACTCCCCGCGGTGGTAAATCCTTCGACGAACGCAGCGCTGAAATTAGACCCATAATACTGGTCCAGAAACGCCTTGCTCTCTTTGAGCGCCGCTTCCCGGTCTTCGTTAATATTAATGTTATGGTAGAGGGCGCTTCCGAGAGTTGACGGATCGCGTCCTTCTTCTTTCGCCATGGCGAGAATCCGGGTCCACTGATCGCGGAACTGGTCTGGACTAACCTTGTTGGTCATCCATCCATCCGCATAGCGGGCCACGCGGCGGAGGCTCCGCTGAACAACTGATTCGGGAGCGCTAGCACCATCCTTCCACGTCAATCCTGTCGGATTGCTGGCGATCCAGATCGGAACCGGCTGTTGCACCGGCCGAGGTTGTAGCGTCACCTTTTCACACTGATAGAATTCCCCTTGATGCGAAACGTGTTCTTGACTGAAAAGCTTGCGCAATATAACGATGCCTTCCTCCATACGGCGGACGCGCTCCTTCGCCTTAATACCCATCACCGCATGCTCAAGTGCTTGATCCGGGCTTTGCTCGTCCGGACCACCGGCGCAAACAGCAAGCCATGCCCGGCCGTTGGAGATTACATCCAGGCTCGACCATTGTTGACTAAAAAGAACCGGGTGGCGGTGCACAAAAGTTGCCATGCAGCCAACCGCGAGCCTTACTTTTGAGGTTACGGCAGCGAGCGCAGAGAGGAGCGTTACTGACTCAAGGCGCGGCTTCGCCAGCAAGCTATCGCCAACCCACACGGTATCAAAAACGCCGGAATTCTCGGCCCGCTGCGCCATGTCAATAAGGTCACCGGTTTTGATCGCACCGATAATGACTCCACGGTTGGCTAAAGTTAGTCCAAAGGATGCTATCATGGCTCTCCTATCTCATCAGTCGGGTTTCCATCCCTTTGCGGCTAGTTCATCATGAATCTTCCGTGTTAGAGAAAAGTTGAAAAACTTTCCCAAAGATCCTTCCGGAAGACTTTCTTTTCGTCCTTGAGACTTGATAACAAACTCAAGAAATCTTCTTTGATGCTCTTCACGGAGCACTCCATCGATCATAGCAGGCCGAGCAAGATCATAGCTCCTGGCTGCAAGTTCCTTTTGGATTTTCAAATTATTAACTATGACAGGAATAGTGCCCGTTCTATTACTCCGAGCATAGAGCAAACCTTTAAGGGTAGCCCGGACAAACTTTTCGATTAATTCGGGATCTGAATTAAGGAGAGCGTCACGTACAACAATGCTGCCATAGAGCTGTACCAAATCTTGCTCAACAAAATTGACAATCTGGCGAAACCCCAACTCTTCCGCTTTAAAGTTGTCAGGCAGAGTAAACATAGAAGCATCGACCGCGCCGCTCTCTAGAGCAGCGAGACGGGTGGGAGAACTACCTACATTTAAAATAGGGACATCTCGATCTCCTACGAGCCCTTGACTTTCCAAGAAATCGCGTACAAGAACATCAGGAGCACAACCGGGGCCGCAGGTAGCCACCTTTTTTCCTTTAAGTTCCTTAACACTCTTGATATTCGGCTTCGCGTAAAGCCAGAATAAGGGACGGTTAAAGGCACCGAATATAACTTTAAGGGGAACGCCCCGCAGCGCGGCGATGAGGCCAGCCAGCTGAATGGTGCTAAATTCTATGCTTCCAGCGATCAGAGCTTGATTAGCGATAGGCGCTCTCATTAATATAAGTTCTACGTCTAGATCTTCCTGTCGGTAAAAGCCCTTATCCTTTGCCGCGTAAAAGGCGAGCATGGGTATGGTTGGACTCGGTATTCCAACTCTCACCTTTCTTGCCTGCGCCTCAGCTTTCACGTCTTCAATGAACACGAGGATCGATAGGCAGTAGACCAAGATCCTTAAGGCTCGATTCCGTGTCATTACCTACCTCCGTTCGCTGCTGATCAGCTTCAAAAAAGTTTGGCTTAATCTAACAAATACCGGTTGATTTTTTCGGTATCGAGTTCAACGCCCAACCCGAACTCGGCCGGGTATGTTACATAGCCGTCCTGAATCCGTGGCTGTACTTTGACGATATCTTCCTCTTGCTTTTGCGGCCCGGTGTTCTCTCCCCAAGGAATCACGTTTCTCGATGCAACAATTAGTTGATGCTCCGCTGCGGCTGATATACTTAGGGTCGAACCTCTTCCCACTACTACCGGAACTCCCGCTGCTTCAGCTATGGCAATGATCGCTAGCGCGTTCTTAAAGCCACCGACACGCTGAAGCTTTACTTTGATCACGTGTCCCGCACCTTTGGACAAAACGTTAAAAGCATCTTGCGGGGTAAAAATGATATTATCGACGCAGATCGGAATATCGGATACTTTTGTTAAACAAGCCATACCATCGATATTCCATCTGTCTATTGGATCTTCGAGGAACGCCGGGTCAAATTTTTGGAGTTGCTTAATCAATCTGAATGCGGTGTCCAGACGATAAATGGAATTACAATCGAGCCTCAACTCGATCTTGCTCCCTACTGCTTCCCTAACCGCTTTGACGCGCTTTACATCCAGATCGATATCCGCACCCTTGCCAATCTTGACTTTGAGCACTTTATGGCCGATTTCTGCCCAAAGGTTTGCTTGGGCGGCCATTTTTTCTGGTTCGCCGCAACTTACTGACCCGACTAAGCCAATCTCCTTATGATAGATGCCACCCAAAAGCTCGGCTACAGGCACCCGGTGATGCTTCCCGGCAATATCGTAGAGGGCCATCTCGATCCCGGACTTTGTAATAGTGTAGCCTGCCTCCCACGCAGCATTTACCTTGTCCATTAGGCCGTTTATCGACAATGCGTTGCCTCCCATTAAAGCGGGAGCATAATACTTGTCCACGATGATTTTCATTGCCTCTATGTTCTCGTGTGTGAACCCAGTGTTGTATCCGACCCTGGCCTCTCCAACTCCCTACAGTCCGCTCTCGGTAGTAATTTTAATGATTAACGACAAGACTGAGGTGGTGGTAGATTTGGACATGACGAATGCCTCTTTCAGAGAGACACTAATCGGAAAAGACTCAACCTTTACAATTTTCATAAAATGCCCTATTGCCGGTAATCTACTTTTAACGATCGCCAGTTTCTTGCTCAGCTTACAAGCAATCCACCCTTCGCTGTCTTAGCCCAAGCCGCTTGGCAAACTTCACGGAATTTACTCGCCCAGCCTTCCTTCCGACACCAACGAGCCTTTACAAAAACTATTCCGCGGCTTGATAACACTAAGCTGTCAGTTTTACTGGAGACTATCTGTCCCAAGGAATCTTAATGCATTACCGCCTAGGATTTTCTCCTTGACCTCCTTTGAAACGCCACCGAGACCTTCGATTTTGGTTATCGCATGGACAAGGCTATGGCTATCCGTATGCGGATAGTCCGATCCGAAGACCAACTGATCGGCGCCGAGTTCTTCAACAACATATTGCAATCGCCTCCCGCTATTCTCCAACAACGTATCATCAAGGACAAAATAAATTCGCTCAAAGTACTTCTCTAGAGGTTGGGTGATCTTCTCTCGGAGGTACCCTATGTCTTCTACCGCATCCTGAATTCTATGCTTGATCGGCACGTAATATTCCGCACCAACTTCCAAGAATGTAAACTTAAACTCTGGAAAAGCATCCATCATGCCGCCAAAGATAAGGTTAATAATATTAGCGGTATACTCAAAGGGTCCGTTTATTACGCGCGGGCCCATGGTTGCTTCTCCTCCAAGTACTTTAACCCGCTCCTGCCCAATAAACGGACTTATCATTCCCCCCCGGTGGATGATAATGGATGTTATTCCCAGTTCTCTCACCTTATCCCAGAAACTCCACCAATAAGGATCTGCCATATCGATCTTGTTCCAGTTTGACGGCGACAGAAAGGTCCGTGCGCCAAATTCTTTTACACATCTTTCGATCTCCTTCAGCGCCTCGGGGATATCCTGCAACGGCAGCTGAGGCAATGGGCTGAAGGTCTCAGGATATGGTTTGACGAAATTCTTGTAGAGCCAGTTGTTGGCCGACCGGCAATAAGCTGCACCAGCTTTGGCATCCATATAATTGAACATGGATACAATTCCCGCAGAGACGAACTGAAAGTCTATCCCGGCCTCTTTGACATGCTCGTATCGCATAGCACCGTCGTACCGGGCCCTTCTCCATTCTTGATGCACTCTGTTATTAGCTCGCTCCAAAAGATCGCTGGGAATATTTCTGATTACTTTCCCGGCAAATACCTCACGTCTGTTACCTTTAGCATCGAAGTACATACGCGGCTTGAGATGATCATATTCAGGCTCGATGACATAATCTTCTGTCCTCGGGTCCGAGTGAGAGTCTAAATCTACGATTTGCATGGGTTTATTCCTCCTTCATTATCGATGTCACACGACGACTTTTATCTGCCTCTAAAATTAGGGGAACTCTATTGGGGTGAGCTTTTTTACCATCCTGCTCTGGAGTAGCTTCGTACTACACGTTGCCATTCGATCCACAGTGTTATGCGAAATTCGCAGTCGGCCCCACTCTCGAATACACAAATAAGCCAAATTCCGCGTTGTCATGGCCCTACTGCTGCAAACTTGCCCTGAAAAAGATCCATTTATTCATTCTATCTATTCATCGAAGATACGGGATAACCTCTCTCGCGATGAGTTCAAGGGCTTCCCTGTAATCGTATCCTAATTTGGAAAACGCAATTTCTTCGATTCCCATCTGGCCGAGTTCGCGAACGAGACTGATCAATGGTGCTACGACTTCCTCTGGAGTTCCCGCGAGGTAGTACGCATCGATCATACGGTCATCTACCAGTCGAGAGGCTTCTTCTATTGTAATCCCTCCTCCCTGGGTAAAGGCGTCCTGGAGACGATCGACGCGTTCGGGGTCTATACCGACTTTTTCGAAATCTTGCTGTGTGAACTGGGCCACTTTTAAGCTAATCACTGAGTGTGCGACTTGAGGCAGTGCAAACTGACGAGCTTTCTTTCGGTCTTTGGAAACACTTACGTTCAGAAGAGCAGAAAAGCGCAGAGTCTTTTTCGAACCGGAACGTACAGCCCCATCCTTTGCCGTTTGAATCATAGAATTCAACCGACCGGTCTTGAAAAAAGCGAGAAACTGTCCGGGAAAAACAATGCCATCCATATGTTCGCCTGCTACGGCAAGAGACTTAGGTCCCAGCGTTCCACCATAAAAGGGCAACGAACCGGCTGGGGCAAATGCCAGCTTTAACTTTCCCTCCGGATTCAAACGGAAGTAGCGCACCAAGGTTGGAAACTCACGAAAAAGCGTTGTTTCACCGGACAGAGCCTTTTTTAGAAATAAAGTTGACTCTTGTAGCATAGCGAGCCTGTTGGTGAATTCGACATATGGAGGTGTTTGTCCGAGATCTCCAATAGCAATGCCAACTCTAACTTCACGACCTTGGGAAACATCTGAAAGCGAGGCGATCGTGCATGCTAATGTAATCGGGTTATGAAAATACGGAACGATGGTGGCGGTACCTACTTTGATCGGTACCTGAGCCGCAATCGCCGTCAAGACCGTGAAAATATTTCGGTAACGCACATTATCGTTGAGCCAAATAGTTTGAAAACCTAGGTCATGAGCACAGCGAGCCACAGAAACAAACTCTGAAATACTATAGCCGATCAGGTGCGTGTTCCATTGAGTGCTGAATTCCATTTAGCGTCCTCTCTTTAGAGCAAGCTTTATAGCTCGCGGCGGCGACCCTATGGTTTCACTATTTGGCGCCTTTCGGTAAAAGTAAGTCTCTAAGCCTTGCCAGGATCGCAGGATTCATCTTGTACAAGTCCGAGAAGATTTTTGCCGTTTCGGCTCCATCAATGGGATCAATTTCGAGTTGGGCCTTTTTGGCATCGGCCAAGAAATCGGGGTCTTTCATTGTGTCGAGAAAAGCTTTCCTCAAAACCATCAGCCGGTCGGATGGCGTCCCGGGAGGAGCTGCGTAGGGACGCAAGGCGGCACTGTACATCAACGATCCGACCCGAATTAGCTCCTTAGCTAACTCGGTTTTGGCAAACTCAATAGCCAAAGGTATATTCTGTAATTCCTGGTGAGAAGCGAGAGCAACTTGCACAACAACGCTGACATTGCCTGACTCAAGCTGATTCCGCATCGTTGCTTTTATTCCTAACCAGCTCCAACAGCTGCCATCTATCTCTTTTCCTTCCATCGCAAGAGCGATTTCGGCGGTACCCTTGTGACCCTCTACAAGCTGCGTCGGTACAGCCAGAGCTTCATTGAGAATCCTGGGCACGTCAGAGGTGTTAGAGCCGGGGGCAATACCTCCTATTTTTGGTGGTTTGTCTGTCGAAAGCCATTGTTTCATGTTTGTTATGCGACTGGCATTATTGAAAATGCACACTGCGTGGTCTGAAGCTGGCACCCCAATCCAGCCAAATTTTCTACCATCGAAGGTTGCTGCTTTATTACCCAATACCTGTTGTAGAACGAGAGGACCAATAAAATTTCCTATGGTAAGACCGTCAGGTTTTGCCCTATGGTAAAGGTAGTTGGTCGCGATAAGACTGCCCGCGCCCGGCATGTTCTCAACCACCGTAGTGGGGTTTCCCGGCAAATGTTTAGCAATATGCCGCGCGATCGTCCGTGTGTAGACATCATATCCACCTCCCGGGGAGAAACCTACGACGAAACGAAGCGTCTTGCCTGAATAAAACTCATCACCAGCTGCAGCCAAAGGACCCGACAAAAAAGCGAGGCACGAAACAAACAAGATCACTAATTGGAATGCTTTGAACATGTGTTCCTCCTTAAACACATAGCGGCATTTTTCTTACTAAAAAGAAATCCCTTTGCTATCTGCCCATTAAACATTGGCGTTGCTAAAATGTTCGGCTATTAGGCGCAATCAAATTCTTGACGGGCGCACTTACGGAACCTACTTTCTCACAACAGGCTTGGTGTTAGAGCACCTTATACTTGCGGATGTTTTCATCATCGAGTTCTAACCCTAATCCGGGCAGTGGTGAGATTGTTACTTTTCCATTTGGCGCTTGTACAGGATTTTTGACTTCGTGCGCTGTCAGTCGGACAGATCCCGTCATTTCGCCAACCGTCAATGCATTCTTTGAGGCGGCAATAAGATGAATCTCCGCCATCATAGTCATGTTGTCAGTAGCGCCGCGCCCTATTATTACTTGGACTCCTGCGGCCTCCGCAATATCAATTATCTTTTTCGCATTGTTCAATCCGCCCACTTTAGACATTTTGACTTTGATGATCTGTGCCCCCCTGCACGCTAGGATCCTGAAGGCATCCTCAGGGCTAAAGATAGGATGATCTGCGCAGATCGGAATATTTGATTTACTGCTCAGGAAGGCCCAATCATTCACATCCCAGCTCTCAATTGGATCTTCAACAAGCAGAGGATCATACTTCTCAAGCTTCGGTAGCAGGCGCATCATCTCACGAACATTGTAAACTGAATTGCAATCGAGTCTTAAGCCCACGTCATTTCCTACCGCTTGGCGAACGGTCTTGACTCTTTCCTCATCCTTCAAGATATCCGCTCCCCTTCCAATCTTTAGTTTTAGAGTCTTGTAGCCCCGACTAACGAGCGACATGGCCTTTTCTGCCATTGACGCAGGTTCCCCGGCGCCAACTCCACCAATCAGCCCGACCTCTTTGTGCCAGATTCCTCCTAATACGTCGGCCATAGGGCGGTTCAGCTTTTTTCCGATCAAATCATAAAGAGCGATTTCAAATCCGGACTTTGTTAGAGTGTAGCCACGGCCCCATGCTCTTTGAAGACGGTCTGTCCAATCATTGATATCGAGGGGATCTGCCCCTACAAGCGATGGGCCGAAATATTTCTCGGCAGTTATTTTCATCGCCTCAATGTTCTCGTGTGTAAAATCCCCTCCTCCTGTTCGGGCACCGCCTATCCCAACCAGGCCTTCGTCAGTTCTAACCTGGATGATGAGAGCCACAACACTATCTACTTGAGTTTTCGACATGACCCAAGGTTCGTTTAGTGGTAGATCGATAACTGTGACGTCCACCTTGTTTATTTTCATGATAGCCTCCTTTAAGGTTAAATAGTTTTTTCTGTCACGAAGATGAGTCGTCAATAGACCTCGGGACCAACACAATTACCCAACCCGATCTAGCAAGAACCTTCCCGGGCCAAACAAAGTTTCCTGAATTTTTTGGCGATCTAATTTGTTTGTCTAATATCGAAAATCAATTGTTTACTGAAAACTACCTGCCGAGTTGTGCTAAAACACCGCCTATCGTGACTTTCCTTTAAAAGCGAGCCGTCAACTCTGTCAAATCTTTCCACGTTGCACCCCTGTAAATATTGGGATGATTAGAGCACCTTATACTTACGGATCTTTTCCTCATCTAATTCTAAACCTAGTCCAGGTAGCGGTGATATCGTGACTTTTCCGTTCACTGCCTCAACGGGGTTCTTGACTTCATGATCTTTGAGTCGGACGGAACCGGTCATCTCGCCAACGGTGAGCGCGTTTTTAGTCGCCGCAATCAGATGGATTTCCGCCATCATTGTCAGGTTATCAGTTGCACCTCGGCCGATGATCACATCGACGCCCGCGGCTTCAGCTACATGGATTATCTTTCTCGCGTTGTTCAATCCTCCGACCTTTGACATTTTGACCTTGATAATCTGCGCCCCCCTGCAGGCCAGCATCCGAAAAGCGTCCTCCGGAGTGAAAATCGGATGGTCCGCGCAGATCGGAACATTGGACTTACTGCTTAGGAATGCCCAGTCGTTTACGTCCCAGCTCTCAATTGGATCTTCTATAAGCAAGGGATTGTACTTCTCAATTGTGGGGAGGAGTCGCATTATTTCGCGAACATTGTATACCGAATTGCAGTCAAGTCTTAGGCCTACGTCGTTCCCAACCGCCTGGCGAACCGTTTTGACCCTTTCCTCATCTTTCAAAATATCCGCGCCTCTCCCAATTTTTAATTTGAGGGTCTTATAGCCTTTTTTAACCAGGGACATCGCCTTCTCGGCCATCGCTGCAGGCTCGCCTGCACCCACCCCACCAATAAGACCAACTTCCTTGTGCCAGATGCCTCCCAACACTTCCGCCAACGGTCGACGCAGTTCTTTTCCGATCAAATCGTAAAGGGCGATCTCGAAACCAGCTTTAGTGAGCGTGTACCCCCGCCCCCATGCCCTATTGAGCCGCTCTGTCCAATCGTTGATGTCGAGGGGATCTGCTCCCACAAGCGCTGGCCCGAAATATTTCTCGGCAGTTATTTTCATCGCCTCAATGTTTTCGTGTGTAAAGTTTCTTCCTCCTGTTCGGGCACCGCCTATCCCGACTAGGCCTTCGTCAGTTCTAACCTGGATGATGAGAGCCACAACACTATCCACCTGACCTTTCGACATGACCCAGGGTTCATTGAGAGGAAGATCGATCACGGCAATATCGACTTTGGTTACTTTCATAACGCCTCCTTTTTTGGTTGATAATTTTTGCGCCTTCGTAAAATGCAACTTACAACAACATCCAACTCAACTAGTCAAATTTTTCCAGCTACTCTGCGATTCCGATTCTTCCTCCAACAATGCGAGCAAAATACACCATAGCGATCATCACGATGACCATGATGATTCCCAAGGCGGCGACGTAGTTGTACTGTCCAGTGTCCCAAAGATCGAAGGCCAAAATGGACACTACAATGGTATCGTGGCTGTAAAGAAGTATGGATGTCGAAAGCTCTCTCAACGATATGACACTGATATAAATCCAGCCCGCTATGAATCCTGGCATCAGTAACGGCAAAATGACTCTCCCGAACGTCTGCAGCCAGCTGCCACCGCTTGCAAAAGAAGCTTCCTCCAGCTCTTTGTGGATCTGGATCATAGAAGCCGAGGACGCGCGAATGCCAATCGGCATATATTTCGTCACGTACGCCAAGAGCAAGATCCAGATGGTGCCGTATATAGGGATGGGGACGATAAGGTAAAACCACAAGAGGCTCAGGCCCAGAACAATTCCCGGTACGGCAATAGGAATAAATGCTACAGTGTCAAGAATCGCTCGACCGGGAATCTTTGATTTTACGGTAATCCATGCAATTAACGACGTCAGCAGCATTACGAACGTCGCTGACCCGACCGAAAGATAGAAGCTGTTGCGAAAAGCGTCTACTGCTGTAGGGTAATTGAGCACATATTTGTAATTATCAAGAGTTAAGCTAGCCACGAGCTTGGCAGAAGGAATCCCGTAATAGGGGATAAAGGACGCCCATAGAAGAATCAGCATGGGCAGTGCAACCGCGAGAAGAAAAATCACGAAGGCGCTAGCGAAAGTCACATACTTCCAGTGGCCGAGATCGATGACACGCGGCCGATAGCCTTTGCCTGTCACCGTTGCATAGCGCTGCTCTCCTCGAGTGAATTTCTGATAGAGAAAGACGCCGAGTATGCTAATCGCCAACAGAATAACTGCGTACGCACCAGCGGTCCCATGGGCCGGCGGAAACTGACGGGTGGCAAGGTATATCTTGCTAGTGAAGACGTGTATATTCGCCGGGAGTCCAATAAAAGCGGGAACCTCAAAGCCCTCCATCCCACGAACAAATTTGATGAGCAATACGCCCAAGGCGGCCGGATACATGAGAGGCAACGTAATACGCCTGAGGGTGGCCAAGGTGCTCGATCCCGACGTCAAGGCGGCTTCTTCGAGCGTCGTGTCCATGTTGCGAAAGGCCGCCGACATGAGAACAAAAACAAGAGGATAAGAGTGAAGCGCCTCCACCCAAATCATTCCCCACATCGAGTAGATATTCAGGGGAGACGACTGCAAATTAAAAATTTCCTTTAACCCGAGATTGATGAGACCTATCTTGGGACTGAGCAGAAGAATCCAGGCAATGGTGTTAAGCACACCCGGGATAATGAAGGGAATGAGAGCGACAACCATAAACACCTTTTTGAGAGGTGTGTTTGTCCGCTCGTTGATCCACGCCAGATAGGTGCCGATCAGAAACGCAAGAAGAGTGCTCCCGATCGCGAAACTAAGGGAATTCCCGAGAAGCGGTAAGAGTTCTTTATCTATGTACGCGTCGATATAGTTTTGAACGGTGAAAGAGTTCTCTGGCTCACCTATCGGCAATGTCAGAATACTTCCATAAAGGAGTGTTCCGAGTGGAATGGCCGTCAAGTAAATCAGCAACAACGTGCATCCAACAAGAATCAGCGATTGGCCGCTGATATACTCGCGCGTGATTTCCCAGGATTTAATCCTGGAGATAAGAGGGATGCTTTGATTGACGGTACTCAAATGGCACCCTCGGCTACCGGCCTTTCTTGACTGTCGAACCTTTTCTTCGAGCCGGAACCGTCCTGCAAATAATTGCCTCAGAGAGCTCCGAAGAGGTCACGAAACTCCTTAAGATACCTGCTGTAATGTTGCTTCAGTTCTTCAGTGGGCGGTGGCACTAATTTTTTAATATCTATTTCTTTGAATCCCGAACTGATGTTGCGGACACCTTCTCGCGCGGGATTGACCAGAAACTTGGCGAAGATCTCCGCCGCCGTATCCGAGAGCATGAAATCGATAAACAGCTTTGCTGAGTTCGGATGGGGAGGTCTCTGGGGGATAGATACCATCTTGAATTGCGATACCAGGGGATTCGGATTCTTCACCCAGTCCACGGGCGCCCCCTTCGCTTTTAAGGCTTCAGCATGCTGACCGCGGCTGATCAAGATTGAAAATTCCCCCGCAGCCAACAACGCAATACCATCCGACGGTCCTCGCGTCAGGCGAATGTTTTGCTTCGCAAGCGCCTTCATAAACTTTTCCGCTGTTTCGGTCCCCATGCCTTTCAGCATGCCCGCGTACCACTCCACGTTATCCTCTTCCATCGCGATCTGACCTTTCCATTTCGGGTCAACCAGATCCTGCCACTCCTGTGGTCTAACTTTTTCCGATACCAGGTTCGTGTTGTAGTCGATCGTCATAGGAATGTAATGAACAGCTGTCCAATAGCCACCACGTTTGTCTTTGAATAGCGGCGCGTAATTGCGCCGTTCCGGCGATTCGTATTGACCGACGATCCCTTTATCGATAAGGACTTCCATATGGAAATTTCCAAAACTAAGCACATCCACTAAATGCTTGCCCGCCCGATACTCAGCAAGCACTCGCTGCATCATTTTGTTCGTGTCAGCCTTATATTGTTTGACTTTAAGAAACGGATACTTCGCTTCAAATGCGTCGAAGAGAGGTCTTGTAATCGCGATTCTTGTAGTGTCGTAAGTGATAACTTCCCCACCCTCTTGTTTTGCCTTCTGTACAAGATCAAGGCTCGCTCCAAAACCAATCCCGGAGCAGAGAACTAGTGATGAGAGTAAAAATAAAAATTGGCGCGCTCGGACAATTTTGGCTTTTCGCATCTCGCTCCTCCTTTAGTTACAGATGAAAAAATGTGACTATCGAAACTACGGCACTAAGTACGTCAGGTTTTCCAATAGACTAAAGTTTCCGCAATAGACTTTTGCGTCTTTCTGGCGCAAACGCGGACCAATCGCTAAAATGTGGCAACCTAATCCTCTGCTCTAAGCTCACGCCTTAAGATCTTTCCCGCGCCACTAACCGGCAATTCTTTCCTAAACTCAACGAGTCGCGGCACTTTGTAGGCAGCTAATTTCTCCTTGCAGAAACTTACGATGTCATGCTCAGTTGGATGACCGTTCATGCTCTCTCGGAGAACAACGAAGGCTTTGACGATCTCTCCACGGTAGCTGTCCGCGACCCCTACCACAGCTGCGAGCTTCACTGCCGAGTGGCTATAGAGAACCTCTTCGACTTCTCTCGGCCAGACCTTATATCCGGCCGTGTTGATGATGTCCTTCAGGCGATCCACGATGAAGAAATATCCTTCCTCGTCCATGTAAGCGACATCCCCCGTGTGCAGCCATCCCTTTTGTATCGCCGCTGCCGTAGCTTCCCGACGATTCCAATATCCCTTCATCACCTGGGGACCACGGATCATGATTTCTCCTATCTCTTTTGGAGAGAGGTCTATACCCGTTTTTAGATCCACAATTTTTGCATCCGTGTCGGCCAACGGAATCCCTATGGAACCGGCCTTCGCTTTGTTAATTGGATTCGCGTGCGTTAAAGGACTCGTTTCTGTAAGACCGTATCCCTCAATCAAAACCTCCCGCCCTACGAGTTCGTCGAACGCGGCCTTCACGCTCGCAGGCAGCGGAGACGCATTAGTCCTGCATGCCTTTAGGCTCGAGTAATCGCAACGGCGGGACGTTTCATCATTAAGAAGTGAAATAAACATGGTCGGAACGCCAAAAAAGCGAGTGGCGCGGTAGGCTTCGATAGTCTTCGCCACCGAAATCGGACTAAACCTTGACATCAAAAGGATGGTGGCGCCTCCATAAAGGGGAACGTTCATGGCTCCGGACATTCCGCCGCTGTGAAACAACGGCAAGACTGAAATGCAAGTCTCGCCTCCCGGCTCGAAGGCATACCACTCAGCGAATTGCATCGTATTTGCGACAATATTTCTGTGCGTCAGCATTGCGCCCTTAGGAACTCCGGTTGTGCCGCCGGTGTAGAGAATCAGCGCTAAATCGTCGGCCGGATCTATGTGCACCTCACGCAAGTTTCGTGGATCATCGGAGAGCAACTCGTTAAAAGTTAACTCGCCCTTATCTGACGCAACGACCAATCCGATTCCTAGCTGCTTGGCAACGGCAGAAGCGTTATCACTCCCTGGCGCAGACGCGATCAAATATCGCACCTCTGCATCTTTAAGTTGGTTTGTAAGCTCTCGTTGCCTGAACATCGGATTGCAGGGAACCGCGACCGCGCCCGCTCTCCAAATTGCAAAGTAGCTAATCACGAGCTCAGGACTATTGGGTAGGTAGAACGCAATTCGATCGCCCTTTTGGATCCCGAGCCGTTGCAGCCCGGCCGCGACAGAACTAACCATCGATGCCAGAGACTTATAAGTTAAAACCTGCTTCTCGACTAATGACTCATGGTCCATAAATCGGATTGCCGGTCTATCGGCAAAGCTCTCGAGATTTTTCTCTAATATCCACCAGATAGGGACATCGGGATAGTTCAACGAGGTAGGTATGTGTAGTGGCCATGAGCCATGCCATGGCAGGAAAGCGTCCGTTTGAATTTGCAGAGAATGAGTTTCCGGCATCTTCGACATAAATCACATAGCTTTCGGTTCTCCGTTAGTGGAAATGGGTCGGACTGTTACAGTGCCACAGGCACTTTCCAAATTATAACCACGCGTTAGAGCTTTGCGGTTCTGTTCATGAAATCTAGGGATAACTTCCAGCATGGCTTTCGTCATGGCTTCAATGTCTAGGTCTGCAACTCGAGTGAGGGCTCCTAGCATGATCATGTTTGCAAACAAAGGATTATTGAAATGCTCTTTGGAAAGGATCGTCGCGGGAGTTGCAATGTGACGCTCGGGAGCGTCTTGTCGTAACGCTTTAACCATCTCCGGGTCATAGAGTATTTTGCCGACGGCAAGGTGATAAAATTTCTTGTATGCCGGCTCTGAGAAGGCAACAAACACATCAGCGTTCTCTACGACTGGACTATCCACGTAGATCGACGAAATGACGATCTGTGTGCGAACATACCCTCCGCGGGTCTCGGTGCCGTGGCTCTTCAGCATTGTGACCTTACAGCCTTGATGAATTGCGCATAGACCGATGATCTGCCCCATGCGCACGACCCCCTGACCGCCGAAGCCGCTAATGAGGATTTCAGTTCGCTCTTTGCTGGAGAATAGTCCGGGGCTACTCATTGCCTCGCCTCGGCTTGACCGCTGTCTTTTCTCCTTGCCCGTTCTATAACCTCCCGCATCAAGCGCGAAAACTCGGGGCGGCTGTTGCTCGCGTCATGCTTGATGCCCGTCTCCCACTTGAAGTCTGACTCTTCCCCATTCGGTTTTCTGCCTTTAGTGTGCTCCCAAATCCATTCGAGATTTTTCATTGTGTCGCGCGTTCCAAGCGCTTGAGCACCGAAGTTCTCGTTACAGGGAAAACGGACATGAACAAATGAAAACCCGTCGTTTTGCAACGCCTTCCTGACGATTTTTATAGTCTGATTCCACTGAACTGCCGTAGTTTCAGCAACGAAGGTGCCTCCGGCTGCTTTTACAATATCGCAGGGGTCAAAACTCGGCTCGACCATTCCATAAGGACTCGAATTGGTGACGTAGTCCGCGGGAGTGGTAGGTGAAAACTGGCCTCCAGTTGACTCATACCCCATGTTATCTTCACAGATAACCGTCACTCCGAGATTTCGCCGGGCCGCATGGACCAAGTGGGAAGTACCTATGGCAGCGGCATCTCCATCCCCCACAACGATCATGAACTTCTTATCGGGCTGAGCAAGTTTTAAACCTGTTGCCACAGCAAGCGCTCGACCATGTGTTGCCCCAAAGTTATCGCCCCCCCAGGTAGCGAAAGTTTGGCGTCCGACACATCCAATTCCGGTTCCAAAGATAACGTCATCCTTATCTAATCCCGACTCATCTATTGCCTGAAGGAGCCAGTTCTCAATCATCCCGATTCCACACCCATGGCAAGCTTTAGTAGGGACCTGGCTTGGCCGCAAGTACTTCTCAACAAGTTTGTTCATTACCCAACCTCCGTCCAAATATATGGCAATTCGGGAATTTTCTGTTCCCTCGATATGCCCGCGAGCGCAGCTCGGACCTCGGAAACCGTGTGAAGCTCCGCACTCTTGCCCATGAAATGCACCTTGCTCCGATCCGGAGCCGACCTTTGCACCTCGCGGACAAGCTGGCCATCATAATTTAATTCACAAACCAGGTAGCGAGCATCTCGGCTGAACAGCTCGCTGGGGAACGGCCACAATGAAATGAGACGAAGAAAGCCAGCCTTGATGCCATCTTGTCGAGCGCGCAAAACCCCCGTTTTTACCGTCCGAGAAGGAGCCCCGTAGGCGACTGCGATGACTTCGGCGTCCTCCAGACCTAGGGCTTCATAGCGGATGATTTGATCCTTATGGTGACGGATCTTGTTCACCAACCGCTGCGTCTGGTCCCACTGGGCTTCCATCTCCTCGATGTCGTACCCTTCCTCCGTATGCGTATACGCTGAAACGCAAACCCCGGTTCCGTGCCCTATCAGATTGGGGGGAAAATCGATCTGATCACTACCTCCAGGATAAAAAGGCAAATTGAGATTATGGCGGCGCGGCACGACGATTTCAGCAAGCTCTTCATAGTTGTCAGGGATAAAGACATCCTCTTGCATGTCCGAAATGACCTGATCAGTGAGTATAGTCACCACGGTCCGAAATCTCTCCGACAAATTGAAAGCGTCAAGCGTGAGCCAAAGAATCTCCTGGACGCTATTCGGAGAAAGGACGATGGTTTCAAAATTACCCCCGTGCGTACAGTAACGGGAGACATAAAACTCTCCCTGGCCTGGAGCTCCGGTAATCCCGCTAATCGGTCCCACCCGCATAGCATCGACGACAACCATGGGAATCTCGTTGGTAATGGCCCATCCGTAGGCATCATGCATCAGAGTGTACCCTGGCCCCGAAGTAGCCGTCATGGCCTTCAGCCCTCCAAGGCTCGCGCCTGCACACATGTGCATGCCTGCCAACTCGTCCTCAGCCTGGACATAAAACCCGCCCACCATGGGGAGGCGCTTAGACATGTATTCAGCTATCTCAGTCGCGGGAGTAATCGGATAGCCCCCGAAAAAACGGCAGCCTGCTGCGATGGCCCCCTCGGTTAAAGCGTAGGTGCCTGTTTCAAGCAGGCGTCGACCGGTTGAGAGTTTGCGCGACCATTCGGCCCACGGTGCTACTAGCTTTCCCTCTGGAACGCCGTTCCCCGCCATTACTGCCTCCTATCTGAAACTTGGTGTGTTCTGCTATTCTGATTTTCCTCTTCTTTCTTCGGGACAACGTCTATGCAGAAATCCGGGCAAATCTGATAGCAGAGCATACATCCGACGCATTTCTCCTCATGAGAGACCCAGACTGGACTCCAGCCGATTTTATTGGGCTTATTTCTCCAGGCAAAAACATCCACCGGGCATATGCTGATGCAAAAGCTACACGCCTTACACATGTCCTCATTAAGAATGACATCCCACTTGCCGGCTTTGCCGGAAGGAGGCTCGATCTTTTCATCTCTAAAAAGCGCCATGACTTTCCCGTTCTGTTATAGACGTTGTCCAGTCTCCATGCTTGATTCCGGCTCGGTTGACAGTCCAATAACGATCTCTCTAGCATTGACTATGTGAAGACGCGCCAGCCGTTCTGCCGCTTTCGCGTCGCCTGCTTTAATAGCCTTAAAGATTGCCACATGCTCCTGGAAAGCTTTGTTCAACCGGTCGGGGGTCGTAAGCAATATTGGATGAAACCGCTGGATTGAAAGGCGAACATTAGTAATAAAATTAAGTAAGCGGCTGTTTCCACATGCTTCCATGATGGCTTCATGGAAGCCGACGTGATGCACAAACCACTCATGAGCGTTCTGCTTTTGCACGCACTTTTCCATTTTCTTAAGATGGCCCTCTACAACTCCTAAGGTTTTTTCGTCCCCCCTTCGGGCTGTTAACGCAGCTGCTAATCCATCCAGCATTTCCCGGATCTCATAAAGCTCAATAGCTTCTTCGAACTTCAGCGCTATGACCGTCAGTCCCCCTTGCGGAAGCCTGGCAATCAACCCTTCCTGTTCAAGTTTCATTAATGCTTCCCGAAGAGGAGTTCGGCTGATCCCCAATTGATTGGCCAACTCGGCTTGTCGCAACCTTGTTCCTGGGGTGAGTTTTTCCTTAAGAATTGCATCGCGCACTATACGAGTGGCCTCGTCCACAAGCCGTATTCGCCGAATAGGTATGACCTCATGAGGCCCACGTTTTTCTCCAAATGCCAATGTAAAAACCTCCTGACTTCTCACATTTTAAATATTGTATACAAAATAATAAATGTCATGTCAAGGCCAAAACTAACAAGCTAAGCTTCAGGCGTAAAAGGGTAGCTAAGAAGCGCTGATTCCTTCTGCAGGACTCCAGTAATTTTTGTTGCGTTGGTGAAGAATTCTCGATCGTGCTCAACTCTGTCTCGTCGGAAAAGCCGGCGGGATGATGTCTTCCGTGCTTCTGCCGTTCCAATCGCGCGCCGACCAATTATCCCAGGCGCGTTTTGCACCGGCATCGGCTTGCGCGAACAGTTCATCTTCGTCGATGCGTGTCGATCGACCATTTTCGATGACGATTTCGCCGTCGACGATGACGGTTTCGACGTCAGCGCCGCTGCCGTATTCGACCAACGCGTTGATCGGATCGCGCGCCGGACCATAGCGGGTCGTGCGCAGATTGACGATTACCACGTCGGCTTTAGCCCCCGCCGCGAGACGTCCGAGATCCTTCCGCCCGAGAGCGTCGGCGCCGCCGATGGTCGCAGCGTTGAAAACATCGGCCGGACGCGCGCCTGAAGCGTTTTTATCCAAGAGCCGCGAAATCAGTGATGTGTAGCGCATTTCTGCAATAATATCGAGAGGATAGGTATCGGTTCCTAAACCGATGTTTACGCCTGCTGCGAGATACTGATCGAAGGACTCCATGGCAAAGGCCATCTTGGCGCATTTGTGCGGGCAGTGGCCGACGCTTGCGCCCGAGTCGGCGATGAGCTTCAACTCCTCGCCACGCGGATAATCGATGCGCGAATGGCCGCCCGTGATGGCCATATGACCGAGAGTGGTGCGCGGTCCAAGAATACCGGTATCGGCCAGATATTCGACTATAGGTTTACGGTAAGTGTTGAGAATGCGAAGGAACTCACGTGTGTTACCGCCGGCATGAATATGGATCGGCACGTCCAACTCTTTGGCCGCGGCGACACTTT
>JBBDNJ010000071.1:0-6992 GCA_040877705.1 Binatia bacterium
ACTCACCGGCGTCAATTCCGGTCGAATTCCTCCCCCCATGAGTGAACACCTCCCAACGATCGTAAACTCGCTTCGCATCGATGGCCACGACGATGCATTGGCTGCCGAATACTTCAGCCGCCTCGCGGACGAATTCCGGCCGATTGACGGCTCCGGTGTTGATGGAAACCTTATCGGCGCCGGCCCGCAGCAGGCTGCGAATGTTTTCCAGCGTATTGATGCCGCCACCGACCGTGAGAGGCATAAAGACCTCGTCCGCGGTGCGCGCAACAACGTCGAGAATGATTCCACGATTTTGGTGCGATGCCGTGATATCCAGAAAACAAAGTTCATCGGCGCCTTCTTTGTCGTAGATGCGCGCAATTTCGACCGGATCGCCGGCGTCGCGCAGCTCTATAAACTTCACGCCTTTGACGACTCGCCCTGCGTTCACGTCGAGGCAGGGAATGATTCGTTTAGCGAGCATGAGCGAAGTCTAACGAACCCGTGGTGAAATCTCAACGCAATGAATAACCGCGCAAGGGTAAAGGGCAGCGCGAAAAAGCTCGTACGACAAGAATGTTTGATCAACGTGGATGATGCCCGAGACTGCCTTTGCAAGTTCAGTGCAAAAGCTGTAAGGCATCGCGGGTATGCGGCGACGAAAGTGATTTACGGTGAAAAAAATGATCCTTCCCAAGCTGGCGTTTGCGCTCGCAATGACGACACTTTTATGCGCATGCGGTAGCGTACGCCAGGCAATCCAGGGCCAGGAGATAAGCGATTTAGGTCGGTTTGAATTTCGTGCCCCAGAGCTTGCGATGAAAGGTGTCGTGATGGGCGCGCCGCATGCTGGGTTAGCGTTGGGTTCGGCAACGCTGGCGCGCGCAATCAGCGATCGGACGGGAGCCGGGTATATTGCAGCGTACGGCTTCAAGTCCAAACGGATAGCCGTGGCGCAGCCTCTCGTGAGGACGAGTCCCTATCCACCGATTGCAAGAAATCCCGCCATGCGCGGCAGCGTTTTCCGCGAGTTCAAAAAAATCTTGCTGGACATTTCCGACGGCGAGAGTGATTTGTACATCGAGTTTCGTAGCCGGCCAGCCGACGACGCAATCGAGCGTTTACAGGTCGTCTCGAGCGGCTTCACGTTCGAAGAGTTGAAGATCATTCAACAATCTTATCTTCAAATACGGGATCGGTTACTCGGCGCACGAGCCTCCCAGCGGCTGTCCCTCGCCATGAGCCCGTTCGAAAAGATGACTTGGAAATCATCGGCAATTAGGCATCATGGCGTGCTGATGGTGGTGAACAGGGGGTTGAGCCTGCGTATGCCTGGAAAGTTCCTTGCCGGGGCAAATGCTCGCATTTACGGCGATATTCTTACAGCCTGGGTTACAGAGATTGTGCGCTTGGTGCGGCGCGACACCGGGGGCGTTCCGCGAATCGCGGTGACGCTGATGGACCTCGGACGGTTCGACTCGATCCCTTCGAGCAACGGCGCCGGTGATGTTGTGGTCGGCGCGCCTCATGGCAGTTATGATGAGTACACGGCGGAAATTGTAAGGCAGGTAAGTCACAGGACGGGATTTCCGGCGGTGATTGCAAAAGGCTTTTCACCGACGCAAGCCGGCGGCTGGCGTATTAACGTAAACCGTCCCTCGGAAAAGACCTATCTTGCACCTGAATTTGAGCATACTACGGAACGGTCCAAGGAGATCTACCAAACGTTTAAGAGCTTGGTTTTGAGTGCGGTAGACAATGATTTGAGCCTCTACTTCGACGTCCACCAATACGGCAATAATCGCACGATTCAGGTTGCGACCGTAGGTGTTTCGTCAACGCAGGCAAGAGGCATCAAGACTTCGTATCAGCGAATTAGGGAGCGACTCTTGAAGGGAAATCCTGATATTGACACCGTGGAGCTTTTGATTGAGCCGATCGACGACGTGGAAATCGGCGCTTGGCCGGCCAAAGCGCATGGCATTCTTAGCGTCGCCAGGAAAAGCTTACATTTTGAGTTGCCTCTGCACAGCCTGCTCCGTACTCAGCAAAGCCGGGATGTATATACCCAAATTCTTGCGGAACTGTTCATCGAGACAGCTCATCACTTGAGACGCTGATGCTTGCCTGTTCGGTTGGTTAGCTCAGTAAGGAGAAAAGGGTAAGCGACTTTACTTTCAACGTTGAACCCCATCTCAAAACAGAAGCGGCCGGCAAGTCAACGCAGGGACGACTTATTTGCATGTGACCCTTGATGGCAAGCATCTGTTATGAAGCATTTCCGTCACGGTACCCAACGATGAAATATGCCGAGAACGACTATGGGCGTGGTTGCTTTGGGGAAGGTGTGAGCCACCTGAAAGTTGTATACAAGATTATTGGTCTTCTCGCTTGACAACATGTTATTGCTTAAAGTATAGGACTGATGATCTAGTAACTATATGACTTAAGTCTTACTACAGAGGAGGCTACAATGAAGAATATTTTTTCGATTACAAGTGCCGCGGCAATCGCCATGCTGTTTGCGATCTCGTCATGTTCAACCCAAGATGAGAAGGTATCTAAGCCAGCGGCAGCTGCGCCTGCAGCTAAAGCCGAAGCGAAAGCGGCTCCAGCCAAAGCCAAAGCCGAGAAGGCGAGCGGCGACATCGGGCTCATCGATACGGAAAAAAACTATATGATCCTCGTGACCAAGCAAGGCAAGCTCGTCACTCTGGATTTCGATCAGAAGACCAAGGTGACTCAGCTTACGCCGACACCGGCAAAGATGGCCGATGTAGGCCTGGGAAATTCGGCAACTGTAACGTACACGAAGCAAAACAACAAAAACATTGCTAGCGGCGTCGAATACAAGGCAAAAAAGTGACGCCATTGATACAATTCTGACGCTTTATCGTCGTTAAACCAGGAGGGAAGTCTAATGATAGCGCAATCGAAAGTTATCGGTGGTCTCGCTGTGTTATTGGCGGTTTCTTTGACGTCGCCGGTCGTTGCTCAAGAAAAAAAGGCGAAAGCGGAGAAGGTCGCCGGCAACATTGGTCTATTGGACACGGAAAAAAATTACATGATCGTTGTGACCAAAGACGGTAAGCTGGTCACTGTTGACTATAACGATAAAACCAAAGTCACCGCGCTCAAGCCGGGCCCAGCCAAGATGTCGGACATCGGGCTTGGTACAAAGGCCTCGGTTCAGTACACCAAAAAAGGTGATAAGAACTATCTTACGGCCATAGAATACCTTGCCAAAGCCAAAAAGGGTAAGTAAAAGAGTCGCGGGGTAAAAGTGAGAAGACGATGAGCGAAATTCGTTTGAGATAGAGGCAGTCTCGGCAAGTTCGAAGTGTTCCGAGCTTTGATGAGTCAAATTTAAAAGAGGGCATGGTGGGTACCATGCCCTCTTTTTCGTTCCGCGCGATTCCTTACCGGATTGGAGATTTAACTGAACTTAGGAGCCTTCTTCCTCGAAATCTGTAAGGACCAGCCTGCGGTAGCCTCGCTCCTCCTCAAGGGTTTTCTGACGCTTACTTTCTTTTTCGTTCTCTTCCTGACACTTCACACAAAGGCGCGTGAACGGCAAAACTTTCAAGCGGCCTAGATGGATCTCGCCTTCGCAACTATCACAGATGCCGTAGGTTTTATCTTTAATGCGGTCGAGAGCTTCGTCTATGGCGTGCAATTTTTCGCGTTCACGATCGTTGAGAATAAAGTTAATTTCCCGATCTCGTTCGTCGCTGGCTAAATCATAAGTGTCTCGACCTTCGTCCTTGACACCTTCGGTCTCTCCCTTTACGCGTCCCTGCATCTCTCTATGAAGCTGCTTCTTAGTGTCCAATAACCTGTCCGCAGCGCTTTTAAGAAAGTCTCTTTTAGCCTTAGCGTCTTTAGGAGTTTCAGATTTGGACATGCTGTATTTCACCAATCAAATCGTATTCGAAAGCCCCGGTTATTTTCACGTCGACAAGTTCGCCCGGCCACAGCGAAATCATCGTGGCATTTGTTGCCGCCTTGTGCAAATAGACGCCGCCGTCAACCTCCGGCGCATGGGCCTGCGTGCGCCCTATCGACTGACCTGAAGCGTCGACCCCATCGATCATAACGTGCTGATTAGACCCAATCAAGGCCTCGTTCTTTGCACGGGAAATATCTGCTTGTAAATCCATCACTTCCTGCCAGCGGCGTTCTTTTTCGTCCTCGGAAATGTGCTTATCTAGGCTCGCCGCTGCGGTGCCTTCTTCGATTGAATACTTAAAGACGCCGAGCCGTTCAAACTTAGTCTCCTCGACAAAATCAAGTAACGCCTCAAAATCCTCTTCAGTCTCGCCCGGAAAGCCGACAATGAGCGATGTTCGCAAAGTTAACCCAGGAATCGATGCGCGCAACTTTTCCACCGCTGCGCGGACGGCGCTGCCGCTGTTTCCGCGGCGCATGTTTCTTAGAATCCGTGCGCTGACATGCTGAAAAGGAATATCGATGTACTTACAGATTGTTTTACTCTCGTTCATCAGCTCTAACAAAGGCGCTTCGAGGAAGTTGGGATAGGCATAGAGGAGGCGAATCCAAACGATATCGGGCACCTGAACCAGCTCCTTGAGCAGACCATAGAGATTCGTGCCGTCTTTGCGATCTCTGCCGTAGGCGGTGAGATCTTGAGCGATGAGATTGAGTTCCTTGACGCCGTCTTGAGCCAGCAGAGCCGTTTCCTTAACGATGGAATCGATGGAGCGGCTACGATGGGGGCCGCGCAGTTTCGGAATAATACAAAAGGCACATTTGTGGTCGCATCCCTCTGAAACCTTCAAAAACGCGGTGTACGACGGCGTAGTGCGTATACGGGGAGTCACATGATCGTAAAGATACTCGGGAACACCAATGTACTGTCTCCGGCTTTGATTCATTTCATGTTCGCGCAGGATATCGACGATACGGGGAACCTCCCCCGTGCCGATGAACAGGTCTACCTCTGGTAATTCCGTTGCTAACTCTTGCGGATAACGTTGCGAGAGACAGCCGGCGACGACCAGTTTTCGTAGCCTTCCTTCCTGCTTGAGTCGGGAGACCTCCATGATAGTGTCGATCGATTCGGCTTTGGCAGCATCGATAAATCCACAAGTATTGATCAGCACGATATCGGCTTCGGAGGCTTCCTGAACGACTTCATAGTTGGATTGCCGCAAGAGCCCGGCCATGACTTCGGAATCGACAAGGTTTCGCGCACAGCCCAGGCTGATCAGATTAAATTTCTGTTTAGCCTGGGTCACTGGCCAAGCTCCACCACGTCGACGCCGTCCGGAAGCTTGATCTGAAATACAGAATCCTGAAGTCCGACGTCCTTGCGCATGTTGGAAAAACGCAAGGTTGTCAGATTGTTGGCGGCGTCTCGAATACTGACCCAGAGGATGTCGGCGGTACTACGGCTCACTCCCAAAAGGATTTCGCTAAAGGCTCCGGCTTCCCCCTTGGGTTCCAAGCCAAGGATAAATTGATTATTCTCAGTTGCCTTGAGCACGGCGTTGAAATCCTTCTTTAAGTTGCCGAGTCCGAGCAGAAAGGACAGTGGGATATCGGAACGGAAGGCATTTTTCAAAGGGCTTTTTATGACTTGATTCTGTTCCGGTTGTAGAAAATGGAGATGAGTTCCATCCGTAAGCACTAACTGACCCTTCGGCTCCTGGTAGCGCCAAAGCATCTTTCCCGGTCGCTTGAAGTACACTTTTCCCCAAGCCTTGAGGTTGCGATTGAGAGTTTTGACTTCGGTTTCTTGGTGAAAATCCGCAACAAAGTCTGCGGTTGCATCGTAGTTCTTCTGCAGTGCATCGAGAATCTGCGCGGCGCTTTTCGCTTCGGCGGCGACGCTCCAGTGAGTTGCGGTGAAGTACGCGGCAACCAGCAGGACCCCGGATAAAAGCCGCCGGATTTCTCTAAGCTTCAATTTTCCTCGCATAGACTTCTCGTGGCTTCGCGCCATCGGCCGGCCCCACCACTCCGTCTCGTTCCATCTGTTCGATCATGCGCGCCGCTCGATTGTATCCTACCCGCAATCTTCGCTGAATCATAGAGATCGAAGCTTGTTGGGTATCGGTAACGATCGCCACCGCCTGGTCGTACATCTCATCGTACTCTTCGTCGGCCGCGGTGCTCTCAATGTCTTTCTTGATTTCAAAGACTTCGGGACGGTAACGCGGTTTCCCCTGTTGTTTAATAAACTTCATCACCTTGCGTACTTCTTGGTCCGACACCAACGCTCCATGCACGCGCGTCAGCCGCGCGGTGCCGGGCGGTAGAAAGAGCAGGTCGCCGTTGCCTAAGAGCTTTTCACCACCCATCGAGTCAAGAATAGTACGGGAATCGATCCGGGAGGTCACTTGAAATGAAATTCGCGCCGGGAAATTCGCTTTGATGAGGCCAGTAATGACGTCGACGGAGGGCCGCTGCGTCGCCAGGATCAAGTGAATGCCCGCCGCTCGGGCCTTTTGCGCGAGTCTGGTTATATATTCTTCAATATCGCGGCCTACGGTCATCATCAGATCGGCCAATTCATCGATGATAATCACGATTCGAGGCAGGCGCTCGTGCACCAGCGGGGCTTCTTTGGCGAGGCTTCCTCCCGGTCCGTTCGGTTCTTCGTCAGGCTGCGGTTCCGTCAGTTCGATGATCGTCTTATTGATCGCTATTTCCTTTTCCAGCGTCCGATTGTAGTTGTCGATATTACGCGCGCCTTTGTCTCTCATTAAGCGATAGCGGCGATCCATTTCATCCATAGCCCAAAAAAGCGCGGCAGCGGCTTTTTTGGGATCCGTGACCACCGGCACCAGAAGGTGAGGGATATCCTCGTATACAGTCAGCTCCAGCATCTTGGGGTCGATCATGATGAACTGGACGTCCTGCGGAGTCGCCTTGAAGAGAATGCTCAGGATCATGGCATTGATCGATACCGATTTACCGGTTCCCGTGGCGCCGGCGACCATTAAGTGAGGCATGCGCCCGAGATCGGTGGCGAAGGGTGTACCGCC
>JBBDNJ010000072.1:0-6972 GCA_040877705.1 Binatia bacterium
TGTGGGGACGTATACCCGTCGGGTAAGTTTGTTCATAGCCTAGCTCCAGACGATCTGGCCATCCCTTGTCAAAAGCCAATTGATAAACACTGCTGCCGCATTCGGGTGAGGCGCCTTGTTAATGAGCATTAGATTTCCAAAGCTGGAGCTTAAGGTGGTACCAATATCTTTGTACTCCTCCAAAACGTCGAACCTGAGACCCTGCTGTCGAAGTTGTCCAAGAAGCCCGCCGCTAGGAGAGAGAAGGAGCGCGTACTTACCTCTTGCAATCCACTCAATCTGGCGGCGCTGGTCGCGATCGACCGCCCCGGCCTGCTCTCTTATGCGCCGATAATATTCCGATGCTTTTTCAGGCCCCAAAGTTACCCAGATAAAGCGGAAGTATGGGACACCTGCACCAGATGTTCTCGGGTCATTGATAACTATCTTGCCCTTTAACTTCGGGTTCAAAAGTTTATATAACTCATCTATCTCATCCCGCCGCACTTGTTTAGGATTGTAAATAGCCACCGGCGAATTCTCGGTCACAAAGACAAGTACAAACCGACCTTCCTTGTCAGAGAATTCGAGGACGTTTTCTCGCCAGTGTTTTACATCCTTTACTTCTGGCAATATAAGGCTTGGCTCTATGGGCTCTAGTGCACCCATGGGCTTGAGTTGAAAGAGTGCAGTCGTGGGTGCCCCAAGGAAAACATCGGCACTGTATACCCCGCCATCACGTTCCGCTTGAAGCTTAACTGCTCCTTCGGTACTTCGCCCGCCGACGTATTCGATTTCGATTCCAGGGAATGCCTTCGTAAAACCTTCGATCAAGGCTTTACGGATCACCGCGCCAGGAGGTCCAAAGACTACTACTCTCCCTTCGTTCTTGGCTTGGGTCAGAACTTGTTCCCATCTCACCTGCCAAGCTGGTTTAGTTTGCGAGAAAGCAGATTGAAGATAGGCGGAAGACGCGAACCCTAGGGAAAATAAAAATATGACAGCAAAAAACCTCCACTGTGTTACTTTACACCACGTTTTCATGAACTTTCCTTCCTGTATTTAACTTGAAACCCTGAGTCAATCAGAGAAAATGATCGTTCCGTTTTCTACTCGTTCAGGGCGCAAGAAGGTGCGACGGACCACCACCTCAGCAAATCTCTTCCTCTGGTCACACACATCACCAAGTCTTGACCAAAAGAACCCAGCAAAACAAGTCATGAACCCTTGCCCCTATCAGAAACTCCGCAATCTCACACCCACTGGCTCATCCAACTCCCCATCCTCTTGGAACGGGTCTTGATCGGCACCACAATACTCCTGATCTCTGTCAATCCACTCGCTCCTTTCCCTCTATCTCTTCCCCTCTAGGCGCCTTCCCCCGGCTCTTCCCGATACAACTTCAACGCCTCCAACATCGGCTGGTCGTTCATCGAAAACAGTATCGTCTCCTTATCCTTATCCTTGGATCGGTTCTGATGACTATGCCAACTCCACAGCGGCACCACGAAACAGTCTCCCTGCTCCCACTCAAACCGCTTCCCATCTATCACCGTCACCCCTTTACCCCTGAACGCATGATAGACCGTGCTGCTGTTGTGCCGGTGCGTCTGCGTGACCTCACCCGGCCGCAACATCTGCACCCAACAAGACATCGTCGGAAACGTGTGACCCCCATTGACAGGATTCACGTACTCCAACGCTATCCCGTCAAAAGGACTCCCCTCGCTCCCTCTGAGATGATTGAGCGTCTGATAGGTCTCCTCCCACTTATACGCCAGCGGACCCGAGGCCTTCTCCCATACGGGCCGCGCCATTCCTACACGGTGCCCCGTTAACTGAGAGGACTCCTTGATGGGTTGAAAGTCACCAGGAAACGGCTCCCAGGTCAGAATCTGAAGTGAAAGAATCAGCGGGTAATCCAGTCCATCGAGCCAGATCATCGGTTCGGCTTCGTTGGCGTGGCCGTGCCAGGTCATGGGCGGGTTGAGAATCAAATCGCCCGGCTCCATCACGAATTTCTCGCCTTCCACCACCGTGTATGCTCCCCGGCCCTTGACGATGAACCGAAACGCGCCGAAGTTGTGCCGGTGGCTACTCGCAATTTCCCCCTGCTTTAAAAGCTGAACCGACATATGAATCGTGTGAGTGGTCGCATGCTTTTGCCCTTGGAGATCTTTGAGGCCAGGGTTAAGCAATCTGAGAGTTCGTCTCTCGACCTTCCCTCCCAAACCGACGAGTTCTCCAGCCTGGTGGAGATAACGGTCGATATCTTCCCACTTCCAAATGCAGGGAAGAACCGTCGTTTTGGGATCCTTGGTCATTAGTTTGGCATCAGAATTCCATAAAGCTTCGTTCCAAAGGCCTTGGAAATTCTTTTCTTTAAGCTCTTCATCGAATTGTTCGATGTTCTTGTTCAACATTGCTCACTCCCACTCCTAGATTATGCGATCATCTTGTGTTCGCGATCCTTGTTAAAATGGCTTAGAAAATACTGATAAATTAATCTTCTGCCCTTCTCGCTGATCGCTCGCCTCAAGCTCTCGGCCCGGCTTGCGTCCTTTTTTTCAATAGCCTCAGAGATGCGCAGATGACAATTAACGACTTCCTCCGTATAGCCGGGTACTGAGGTTAGGAAAGCCCTATATTTAAGGCATGGATTACCGAGAGTCTCGATAAAACGCTTCAATCTTACAGAGCCGCACTGATTCGTAAAGAATCTCTCTATGGCAGAAGTAATTTCCAAAAAAGTTTGCGAATCGGACTGTTTGGCAGCTCGCTGTAGTTCTTTAATCCATTTTTTATATTTGCAAATATCTTTTCCGGTGATGCAAGGAGTAGCGAGGCGAACAGCAAAGCCAATGAGGTTGGAACGAAGCAAAAAGATCTCACAAGCATCTTCCGGAGTCACCTCTACCACCTGAGCGCCTCTTCTTGGGGAAAGCTTGACAAGCCCATCTCGCTCCAAGACCCGGAGCGCCTCCCGAATTGGAGTACGACTGATCCTGAGCTGCTTAGCAATCTGATTCTCACTGATTTTTTGATTGGCTCGCAGGCGATCTTGCGCTATCTCCTTCTGGATGTAAATGACTGCCCGATCTACGAGGGTCTCCTGTTGATCGATTGCTTTTGTCCGGCTCTTTCTCATCGTTCCCGAGATTGTATACAGATTTGTCGACAACTCATACTAAAGTGACAACTTGTTGTCAAGTGAATGGTGAATCGCACCCTGTCACCTACAAGAATATCGTTGACGAAATTTCCCGATCAATACGTCGACATCAGCTGTCGCGTTGTTGTTCAGGAATCGTAGCCACTCGCTATTACCAGGCGTTGAGTAGGGTCAAGATTGAACAGATTGATTAGCTGGAATCGAAAAGCGGCTCACCTCATTAATTGGTTTTGCCTCCTATCTATAGGCATGGAACTTCACTATCCCATTCCCACATGATGGTGAAAGGTGAGACAAATGCTCATGTTATCCAGGCAGCATCGAATATTTCTCGCGGAGCTTTGCGAACCGCTGGCCCGTTTCACGTGCGGCCTGGGCAAGATCTTCAGGCATTACATTGTAGGGAGGCCGAATTGGTCCTGGCTTACAATAGCCAGAGGCGCCCATCGAGATCTTCTCGAGCTGGATGTTGTAAGAAGCCATAATATCCTGTGAACCGGTAATCGCGTGATTCGGTTTGGCGGCCCATGCAATATCATCGGCCACGGTCTTAGCTTGTCGCATATCCCGCGCCGCGAGCGCTTTCATGAGCGCAAGGGCTGGTTGCGGTCCGACTGACGAAATCCAACATGTGCTCGCCGTTTCTGGAGCCAATTGAGCGAACTCGTAAGCGAGGCCGACGGGAGGAACAAAGTTTATGCGTTCCTTGGTCGCGCCCACTGCCTCTCGGATGATTGCCTTACTGGAAAACTTTGCGGACATTACCGTGGGTGCGTTAGCAACGATGCGGCTCCAGAACTCAAGGTCAAATGCAAATCGAAAAGCGCGTGCGTTGGCGTAAACCATAATCGGAAAATCCGGAAAGGTCTCTGAAATAGAAGCATAGAATTGTACCGCCATGTCAAGGGTAGCCGGTTGCCACATTGGGATTCCTAGAAGCGCCGCAGTGGCACCGCGCTCCTTTACAAACCGAACACGCCGCGCGATTTCATGACCCCCTAATGCAGTTGTGCCGACAAATGTAGTAATACGCCCGCGAACGGTCTTAAGAAAACAATCCACGTATGCCTCATAATCACTGTGGGAAACGGTCGCGCACTCTCCCATGGTTCCTAGCGCAATAATACCGGTCGCGCCGTCGCGAACGAGACTCTCAGCAAGACGGGCAGTCTCGTCTAAATCCACTGTGTTTGCTGCGTCTAATCGATCAGCGCCCTCCTTTGCCGGTGTTGGCATAATCGCTAATACACCTCGCAGATCTTGCGCTTTTAACATACTTCCTCCCTTGAATAATAACCTGCAATACAGTTGAGCGTTTCAGACCATTACAATTTCTGTCTAGCATGTCTGGTCAAATGCAACAACGGTAGAACTGCTGTGGTTCACATTCATGTCCTCACTTTGAAAACGACTCCTTCTCTCCCCCTTTCCTTGGCAACTTGCTTCTTGGTTTCTTTCTTCGTTTGCAAACGGTTGGAGGCATCTCTACGCAGATCGTCGATACCCGCGTGCGCTTTCACCGTGGTGGATTCCATATCGATGGCGACCATCGATATCCGTCCGTCGGCAGTGAGGATACAGATCGCATGGCGCCAGCGCATCAGCGCCTGCGAAGGCACGACGAAGCCGGAAACATAGGTTACATTTTCGGGAGAGATGGCAATGATGGCGTCTAACCCTTCCCTGGTAATGCGCTGCTTCAGGCGGGCGATTATTTCTTGATCCATTTATGGAAATTACCTATTTCACAACAACCGTGAACCTTGGACCTGGCCCCTACTTGGCATGTAATGCGATGGGTATATACTTACTAATATGAAAGCCAGACACGGGCCGAACGAGCAAACCCACCGAGCCGCTTCCCAACAATGATGGCTAGATACGAAGTTTACGCTTGCTGTAACGTTTGTTCCGGTGTGCATAGTATGCGCCTGGTCATGACTTTGAAAGAGGGACCGGCCGACAAGCAGAGCATCGGCGACGCCTATGCAGGACGAAGCATACCTTCCGAATTAAGCAATTTGCACCGCAATTTTGTCCTTTGTTCTATGACCGGAAACACTTTCGTCCAGAAAGATCATGGTAAAATTTATTTGGTTCCTGTTTGAACGCGCACGATATCAGCTAGATCCGGCGCTCTCGGTTGTCAAGTTAATCGACCCGCGTCGCCGAGCTCATCGTCGCGCCGATATTTTGCAGACACCGCCACGAACATAGTGACGCTTTTCGACGGCTAACAGAAGCCGGCAAAATGGTCTATGGAAAATTTTTTGTCCGCAATGGCCTTGCCGACTCGTTGCAGATCCGCGATGTATTCGATGGAGTCGAGCTGTTGGACATTCTTCGGCTCGATGTCGTTCAGGTCAAGAGAGTCCAAACCCATTCGCGTCAGTTCGGCATTGTAGCGAACATAAGTAAACAGTCTGGGTTGAATAGGGCCCCTCTTGCCGATCAGGTCGCCGACTTCCCTGTCGAGGGGATCGCCGGACAGACATTTACCGAAAACTCTGCAGAGAAAATCCTGCTCGTTTAGCGCGGCGATCATCAAAGCGGACGGAATAGAGCTGGCATTGTAAAGCACATTCATTTCCTCCGGTTGCAAGTCGGCGTTGGCATCCGGGCTCGTCCCCGTCCCCACTGAGACTAAGAGCAAGGTGTTCTCGCCCGCCGGCCAATTGAGATTAAACGGCTCGACGGTCGCCATGAGAAAAGCCTGGAACGCGGGATTATTGTACATGGTGATACCGCCATCGACGAATATGAATTCCTTCTCCCCGACCTTGACCATTTCGGGCGGGAAATAAGTCGGCGCCGCCGTGCTGGCGCGAACCAATTGCCACAGAGGCAGATTCAGGTTGCAGTCAGGCCGCGCACAATCGTTGTATTTCGCCGCCGGATTGTTGGATATCGGCCACGGCGAATCCGTCGAAGCATTGCGCAAAACCATCATCAGAAGCGCGCCTAGTTTTTCGCTTCCCAGAGTCGTTTCGGCGCCAAATTCCTGGCGCAGCCGCGCGGACAGCTTCTCATCTTCAAACTTGTGCCGATAGTAACGGTTTAACAAGGATGCCTTGTCGAACATCTCTTTGCCGTTTTGCAGATAAAAATCGCGAATGCGATCGACGGTCATACCCCAGGCAAGACATGCGGCAATGATCGCGCCGGTACTGGTACCAGCGAAAAAGTCGAAATAATCGGCGAGCACGAAGTCTTTTCCGCGCCCCGACTTAGCGCGCAACAACGCTTCGATCTTCGCCAGAATCTCCACCGTCAGCATGCCGCGAATCCCCCCGCCGTCCAGGGCTAAAATCTTTTTCGGTCCATTGATTTTGATTTTGTCTGCCAAGCTCATTGCCGGTACTCCTCGCTACCAAAGAGTGGTTGTGTCGACCACGTAAACCCGTCCTGAGTATTTCTTCACGGTCTCGTACATGTGCTGGGTTCCCCCCGGACCGTCTGCGCCCTTGCGATTCCACAGACAGATGAAGCGCACCTTTTCAGGCCCCCAGGCAAGCGCCGTATAAAGCTGCCAAAGATTTGCCCGCGCGAAAGCGTTCGAGCCTTTGGACAGCGGGCCAAGCTCTTCCGGCATCACCAGCGTTCTGGTGGTTGGGTTCGCCTTGACCTTAAAATATCGTTCGCTCCAGTTGCCCGGAGCGAACGAAACCGATTTCTGCAAAAACGTCGGCTCGTCGAAGGCTAAACGCACCTCCAGTTTCAGTCCCCGCGCCACGCAAGCTTCGGCGAATAGCAGATCGCCGCCGCATGCGCCGCCACAGAGAGCTAAATCTTCGGGCCGGGCATCCAGTTCACCCAGCTTC
>JBBDNJ010000073.1:0-36204 GCA_040877705.1 Binatia bacterium
GGGAGGCTCGTGCACTCGGTTAGTTCTTTTCACCCACAAATTTGTCGCACACCCGCTTTCAGTTTGTCGACGTAGGGAGCGGCGACGAGACGCTCCGCTTCATCGAGCGCACTGCTACCCGGAAAGAGCGATGCCGTATGCCCGTCTTCGCCGATGCCGAGCAGGATCAGATCAAAGCGTGGGAGCGCGCCGTTCTCCAAGCCGAAGAAATATTTTAACTGTTTTTCATACTCCGCGGCCGCGACGGATGGTTCCCGTTCTCCTTGCATGCGATGAATTTGATCCGCGGGCATATCGATCTTGGATAGCAGCGACTCCTGGACCATGCGGAAATTGCTCTCGGCATGGTTCGGCGGGACGCAGCGCTCACCGCCCCAAAACAAATGGATTTTTTTCCATGGGCCTCGTTCCCTATAACCCGGTGAAGCGAGCAGGGCGTAAAGATGTTTCGGCGTCGAGCCGCCGGAAAGCGCCACGGCAAATCGTCCGGAGGCTTCCACCGACCATCGGGCAAGTTCGATGAACTGCTCAGCACTTTTCCGGCTGAGCTCAGCGACATCCTGACAAACTAGGGTCTCGCGCTCGGCCATGCAGAGCCTCAGCCATTGGCATGCAGAGAAGCATAATAAGCCGCGCCGCGGAGCGCGGCTCTGTCGTTTAGAATGACGTAGACGGGAATAGAGGAAACGAGCTCCTCGTATCGACCTTTGGCGACAAAAGCCCGCATAAGCGTCCCGTCCTTGAGCTTGTTGAGAATTTTAGGCGCGATGCCGCCGCCGATATAGACGCCGCCGATGGCCTTGCCCTTGAGCGCCAGGTTGCCGGCCTCCGCGCCATAGACCGAAACCAGCATATCCAGGGCTTTGACGCAGATTTCGGGCTCTCCGGCCATCGCGGCTTTCGATATCAGAGCGCTGGGATCTTCCGCCCCGGCAATCTTGTCCTTGAAACGACTCGGCTCGTCGATCACGCCACAGTCTCTTAGGAAATTATAAATGTTAAACAGGCCCGGACCGGAAACGACCCGCTCGTAGCTCACGCGGCCAAACTTGGCAATCAAATAACGCAGCAATTCAATCTCAAGCTCGTCTCTTGGCGCGAAGTCGGCATGCCCGCCCTCTGAAGCCAATGGATGATAATTCTTGCCATCGTCGAAAAGTATCGTTTCTCCCAAACCCGTACCCGCGGCGATGAGAGCTTTGCTCCCTGGCCGCCGGACCATCCCTTCATTCAGAGCGAAAAATTCATGCGGCTCCAGAGTGAAGATGCCGTAAGCGGCGGCTTGGAGATCGTTGAGCAAAGAAACCGAGGGCAACTTCAGCGTCTCCGCCAGTGAGACCGGATCCACGGTCCAGTTCAAATTAGGCGGTTTGATTTTACCGTCGACGAGGGGGCCGGCAATACCGAAACAAGCCTGGCCAATTTTAATGTCGGCCGCCGCGAGAAACTCCCGCAGGATCGCTTCAAGGCCGGAATATTCTTGGCTGGAAAACGTCTTTTGAAGCTCAGGCTTAAGCTGGTCGCCGTGCACAGAAAAAAGCGCCAGATGAGTTTTGGTTCCGCCGATATCTCCGCCCAGGATTAGACTGTTGTCCGTCATAATAATATCTCACGGCCTGCGCCAGCGTCGTCCGTCACGCTGGATGAATTCATCCGCTTCCTTGGGTCCCCAACTTCGCGCTTCATAGTTGGGAACATGAGTCGGTTTCGTTCTACTCCAGCTTTTAATGATCGGATCCACGAGGTACCAAGCAAGCTCGACCCAATCATGGCGCGTAAACAGCGTCGAATCCCCTTCGATGCAATCCTCCAGCAGAGTTTCATAAGCCTCTGGGGGACTGCTGCCAAAAGCCTGTTCGTACTTGAAGTCCAAACCGAGAGGGCTGACGCAAATCTCCGGTCCAGGCGGTTTCACCTCAAAGGTCAACGAGATCCCCTCGTCCGGCTGAATGCGCATGACCAATACGTTGGGATTGACCTCGTCGACGGCGCACGCTCGAAACATGAGCAATGGCGGCGGTTTAAACTGAATGGCGATTTCAGTCACCCGCTTGGCCAAGCGCTTACCCGAGCGTAAATAAAACGGCACGCCCTGCCAGCGCCAATTGTCTATCAGAAATTTTATCGCCGCAAAGGTCTCGGTTGGGGAATCTTTAACAACACCCGGCTCTTGCCGATAACCCGAAACTTCTTTGCCGTCGATCCTGCCGCAGCCGTATTGGCCGCGAACGGCGTTTCGAAACACTTCCTCCGAAGGCAGCGGCCGGACCCCGCGTAGCAATTTCATTTTCTCATCCCGCACCGCGTCCGCCGAAAAGCCTACCGGCGGCTCCATGGCCGTCAGGCAAAGCAGTTGTAGCAAATGGTTTTGCACCATGTCGCGCACCACGCCGGCCTGGTCGTAGTAGCCGCCGCGGTTCTCGACTCCAACGGTTTCCGCCGCTGTGATCTGAACATGATCGACGTAGCGCCGGTTCCAGATCGGCTCGAAGACCGAATTCGCAAAACGAAAGACCATGATGTTTTGCACGGTTTCTTTGCCGAGGTAATGGTCGATGCGGTAAACCTGCTTTTCATCGAGCACTTCGTGCGCCCGGCGATTGAGCTCGCGAGCTGTTTCGAGATCGGTGCCGAAGGGCTTTTCGAAGACCACGCGAACGCGCGGTTCTCCATCCGCTTCCTTAGTTGCCAGGCCTACCGCCGAAATCGTCTGAATGACAGGGGCATAGAGATCCGGCGGGATCGCCAGGTAGAGAACGCGAACCGGCAAAACACGGCTACCGCGATCGAAGTGGTCGACGAACTCCTTCAGATTCTGATACCCTCTGGGTTCTTCATAGTCGCCGGATAGGTAATAGAGATTGGCAGCGAACTGTTCCCAGACCGATTCATCTTTGAGACCGTTCCTGGAGAATTCACTCACCGCCGCGCGCATCTTTTCACGAAAGGCTTCATGACTCATGTCGCTGCGCGCGTAACCGACGACCGCGAACCGCTCCGGTAAGCGTTGTTCCAAAGCAAGATTATACAGAGCCGGAATCAATTTTCGCTTGGTGAGATCTCCGGAAGCACCGAAGATAACCAGAACGGCGGCGTGTGGCCGCTTGCCTTGGCCCAGGCCACTGATCGCATAGGAGTGAGGATCACCATCCATGACTAACTATTCCTTTGTTACTTTGACCGCGTGGCCGCCAAACTCGTTGCGCAATGCGGCAATGACTTTAGCGGAAAACGAATCCTCCTGACGCGAAGCATAGCGGGCGAAAAGAGAAAGCGTAAGCACGTAAGCCGGAAGCTCCCTTTCGACGGCTTCGAGCACTGTCCAACGTCCTTCTCCGGAATCCTCCACATAACCGCTGATGGAGGATAGCTGCGGATCTTTTTCGAAAGCGCTTTCGGCCAGCTCCAACAACCAGGAACGCACGACGCTCCCTTGATTCCATAGATGGGCGATCTTGGCGAGATCGAAATCGAAGCGCGAAGCTTTGAGCATCTCAAAGCCTTCGCCGTAAGCTTGCAGCATACCGTACTCGATGCCGTTGTGGATCATCTTGGCGTAATGTCCCGCGCCGCTGGCTCCCAGATGGGCATAACCGTTTTTCGGCGCCAAGGTTTTAAATATCGGATCGAGCGTGTCGACGATCTCTTTGTCACCGCCGATCATCATGCAGTAGCCGACTTGCAGTCCCCAGATACCGCCGCTGGTGCCGACATCGACGAAGCGGATGCTTTGTGGCTTGAGTTTTTCGGCGCGGCGAATGGAATCTTTGTAATTGGAATTTCCCCCGTCGATGATGATGTCGTCCGCCGAAAGAACAGGCAGCAGCTGCTCGATGGTGGTATCGACCGGATCGCCCGACGGCACCATCAGCCAGATGATGCGCGGCGGTTTGAGCTGTCTAACGAAGTCAGCCAGTGAGTGCGCTCCCGTGGCGCCTATATCAACGACCCGCTGAATCGCCTCAGGGCTTTGGTCGTAAGTGATGACCCGGTGACCGCCTTGCAGCAGCCGCTCGGTCATGTTGGCGCCCATCCGTCCAAGTCCGATCATGCCTAAATCCATCGCCACTCTCCTTCAAGGAAGTCGAACTAGCAGCCTGCATCAGATTTTTCAGCACTGCTACGAACGCACTGCTTTGGCTAAACGCTCCAAGCCGCTTTCGCTGTCCTTGCCGAGGTTAACGCGAAGAGCACGGCGTCGTCTCTGTTTGAGCGCGGTGAAGTCACCCAATGCTTGGGCTTGGATCAATGCGCCGAATGTATAGTCGGTCTCCGGGACCGACACGTCCTGGGTCGGTTGATCGATAATCTGGAGCACGAGCACCGTATTTGGACCGCCCTTATGGAGCTGACCCGTGGAATGAAGGAAACGCGGGCCGTATCCAAGCGTGATGGCCGCGCCCAGGCGGTCGCGCAAGGCTTCACAGATACTCTGCAACTTCCTATCGTGTTCCGGTGTCGGCTCGAGATAAGCCTGGACCGACACGTAATCGCGTGTCTTGGCCTTGCTCGTCCAGGAAGAAACCGCTTGCTGCAATGCTGCGTCATCGGCGGCGAAAACTTCGTCCTTCAGCTTTGCTGCTCTTTTTTTTCCACTGGCAATCTCGCTCATGGCCTTTTTGGCCAAATCCTTTGCCAGCTGCACATCGGGTTGATTAAACGGATGAATACCAAGCGCCGCGCCAGCGGCGGCCACCGCAACTTCCCAGCGGAAAAACTCCTGGCCCAGATCAATCTTTTCATTGACTTCGATTCGAACCACCGGGTGGCCGTTGCCTTCCAAAGCCGCCGCTTGCCGATCGAGTTGATGATTGTCGTCACCCTCCGCTCTCAGGTAAACGAATGCACGATCAGCGCGGTACTTTTCCGGCGGCCCAAGTTTTTCAGTGGCAACCGGCACAATGCCTTTGCGATCTTTGCCGGTGCTCTCCGCGATCAGTTGCTCAGCCCATGCCGGAAAAGCGCTCAGCGAGGGCGAACAAAGAAACGTCACTTTATCTCGTTTGGCTAAAGTCAGCTCTGCCAATGCAGCGCCGAGAACCAGGCCGGGATTGTCGGGCGCCGCAACCCCGCCGCCGCATGCGTCGCTCATGCGCCGCGCGCGGTTTAAAACTTCCGCCACGTCGGCGCCGATCAGCGCCGCCGGCACCAGGCCGAAAACAGTAAGAGCCGAGTAGCGTCCGCCGACGTCTTCGGGGGCGGTAAAGACGGCGCGAAATCTGCGCTCGCCGACCAATCTCTCGAGCGTCGTTCCAGGGTCGGTGATCGCTACGAAGTGCTCACCGGGTTCCGGCTTTAGCTCCTTTAACTTGTCCCAGAAATAGTAGAAAAAAGAATTTGTCTCGGTTGTGGTGCCGGATTTACTCGAGACTAAGAAAATCGTGCGCGCTAAATCGATTTTCGCTTCGACGGCCTTAAGCGTAGCCGGATGCGTGCTGTCCAGGACCAGCAATACAGGATAACCCGGCTCGTTACCGAAGGTCTGCTGAAAGACTTCGGGCGCGAGACTCGATCCGCCCATTCCCAAAACGACGACATGGCGCATGCCGTCGGCCTTGGCCTTGCCGGCAAAGTCGCGTAGAGCATCGACGTGCTTTTGCATCGTCTGCGGCAGTTCGAGCCACCCTAAACGATCCGTGAGATCAGGAACAGGTTCTGTAAACCAAAGTGTCGGGTCCTTTTTCCACAACCTGCTGCCGAATTGTTGTGCCTGCCAATCTTTCAGTCGACGGTTAATGCGGCTCTGGAGTTTGCCCAGATGCAGGTCCTGGCGGTTCAGTTCAACGCCAATCATGGAATCACGCTTTTTTTCCAGCGTGGCCATCAGCGAGTCGAACGACTTGGCGAACGCGGCAACGCCGTCTTGTTGGAGTTTTTCGGCTATGGCGTTGAGATCGATACCCACTGTCTGAAGGCGCGCCAGTGCAGCCGCCGCTTCGTCCAAACCTTCGCGTACGGTTTCTCCCGGCAGCCGCCCGTGATCTCTAAACGCGTTGAGCGTCTCCACCGGCAGTGTATTGACCGTTTCAGAACCGATGAGATTCTCCACATAAAGGATGTCCGAATACGCCGGATTCTTAGTGCCGGTACTGGCCCAAAGCGGCCGCTGGACCCGAGCGCCGCGCTGGCGCAGAGCGACAAAGCCCTCGCCATGAAAAATCTCGCGGAAACGTTGATAGACGATTTTGGAATTGGCGATGGCGATTTTGCCGAGCAGCGACTTCGCCTCCTCCGTGCCGATATCCTGCAAGGCCTTGTCCACCAGGGTGTCAACGCGACTGACGAAGAACGACGCCACCGAAGCGACTTTCGCCGGCTCCGGACAACGCTCCAAGCCTTTTCTGTAAGCATTGGCCACCGCTTCATAGTGACTCATCGAAAACATCAGCGTGATGTTGACATTGACGCCGCCGGCAATGAGCTCTTCGATGGCCGGAATGCCTTCAGGCGTGGCGGGAACTTTGATCATCACGTTCGGTCGATCGACCGCGCCGCTGAGGCGCTTGGCCTCGGCAATCGTGCCTTGGGTGTCGCGCGCCAGATGCGGCGACACTTCGAGACTGACGTACCCGTCCGCGCCGCCGGTTTCTTCATACACCGGGCGCAGGACGTCCGCCGCCGTCTGTATATCCTCGATGGCCACCCGTTCATACAATTGTCCGACCGCTGTTTTCGAATCGTTTGCCAGCATCTCCCGCAGCGTGTCGTCATAGTCCGTGCTGCCGCCGATCGCCTTTTCGAAAATGGTCGGGTTGCTGGTAACGCCCCGCAGTCCGTCCTCATCCATCAGCCGCTTCAGTTCGCCGCCGCGAATCAACTGCCGGCTGATAGAATCAAGCCATACCGATTGGCCTTGATTCAAAAGCTCTCTTAGAGGGTTCATTGAGTTTCTCCCTTACGATTTTCGATAGCGCTGCTCCAGCGCTTTGATCTTGCCGAGCCGGCGGCGATGGCGTTCTTCGTGATTGAATTGCGCCGCCAGAAAATGATCGACCAACTCGCCCGCCAGCTCGCTGCCGATCACGCGCGCGCCGAGCACCAGAACATTCATATCGTCGTGCTCGACGCCTTGATGCGCCGAATAGGTATCGTGACACAGCCCGGCGCGGATACCGGGGATCCTATTGGCGGCGACCGAAGCGCCGACGCCGCTGCCGCATATGAGCACGCCCCGTTCGGCTTTGCCTTCGAGGACGATCTGGCTAAGCGCGTCGGCATAATCCGGATAATCGACGGCATCCTTACTGTTCGTGCCGACATCGATGACGGCGTGGCCTGAGCGACGCAGGTGCTCGCCGATGAGCTGCTTTAACTCAAACCCGGCGTGGTCGGCGCCGATAGCTACCCGCATCTTTACCTCCTTACTAACTCCAGCGCGCGCTCCACCACGTGGTCGGCAGTGAAGCCGAACTTCTCCATAACCACGTTTCCAGGAGCCGAAGCGCCGAAACGTTCGACTGCGATCATATCGCCGCCATCGCCGACATACCGATGCCAACCCTGGGGCAGAGCCGCCTCGACGGCAAGCCGCGGCCGAATCGCCGGTGGCAGTACGAACTCGCGATACTCGCGCGGCTGCGCATCGAACAGTTCCCAACTCGGCATCGAAACCACGCGCGCCTTGATGTTTCGCTCCATCATCCTTTGCCTTGCGGCCACGACCAGGGACAGTTCCGATCCGGTGCCGATCAAGATCATCTCCGGCTTGCCTTCAGGCGGATCGGCCAACACGTACGCACCGCGTCGAAGTCCATCGGCCACCGTGAACCCGGTCCGATCCAAAGTCGGCACGTTTTGCCGCGACAACACGAGCGCCACCGGGCGGTCCCGGGTCTCGATGGCCACGCGCCAAGCTACGGCCGTCTCGTTGGCGTCGCCGGGACGAATCACCACCAGTCTTGGAATTGCCCGCAAAGCAGCCAACTGCTCAATGGGTTGGTGCGTCGGGCCGTCTTCACCCAGGCCGATGCTGTCGTGAGTGAAAACGTAAATAACTCCCAGCTCCATCAGCGCCGCAAGCCTGATCGAGGGACGCAGGTAATCGGAGAAGATTAGAAAAGTCGAGCCGAACGGGATGATGCCGCCGTGCGCCGCCAGACCGTTTATCGCCGCGCCCATGCCGTGCTCGCGCACGCCGAAATGTATGTTGCGTCCGGCATAATTGCATCCTCCGCCAGCCAAACCCTGGCTGTTGCGAAAGTCGCCTTGCGGATTTTGGAAATCGCCCAAATTGTTGAGCGCCGTAAAAGTCGACGGATTTAAATCGGCGGAGCCGCCGATCAAACCCGGCAACTTTGGCGCTATGGCATTGAGGACCTTTCCCGATGCCGCACGGGTGGCCATGCCTTTCGGGTCGGCGGGGAATTCAGGAATCACCTCGTCCCAGTCTTTCGGCAGCTCGCCGCGCATGGCTTGCTCCAACTCGTTGGCCAAGTCGGGTAATTTCTTCGCATAGGCGGCGAATCTCTCGTTCCATTCGGCTTCGGCCTTTTGACCTCGGTTCACGGTGTCGTGAAAACGGTCCAGCGCCTCTTGCGGAAGGTGAAAAGGCTGATCGAGCGGCCAACCCAGTTTTTGCTTCGTCAGCTTCGTTTCCTCCGGACCCAAGGGCGAGCCATGCGCTTCGAACGTGCCTTGCTTTCCCGGCGATCCGTAGCCGATGTGCGTCCGCAGCAAAATGAGTGACGGGCGGGTGGTGTCGCTGCGGGCAGCGCTTAGCGCCTGCTCAACCGCGTTCAAATCGTTGCCGTCCTCTACGGTTTGGGTGTGCCAGCCATAGGCTGCGAATCTTTTGGCCACATCTTCGGTAAATGTCAGGTCGGTGGATGCGGCAAGCGAAATGCGGTTGTTGTCGTACAGATAGATCAATTTGCCGAGTTTCAAGTGTCCCGCCATGCTGGCCGCTTCCGCGGCAACACCTTCCATCAAGTCGCCGTCGCTGACGATGGCGTACGTGAAATGGTCGATCATCTCGAATCCCGGCCGGTTGTACCGAGCAGCGAGATAAGCCTCCGCGATGGCCATGCCAACGCCGTTGCCGAAACCCTGGCCCAGCGGTCCGGTGGTAACTTCCACTCCGGCCGCAAGCTCGCGTTCAGGATGGCCGGGCGTGCGGCTCCCCCATTGGCGGAACTGTTTGATTTGTTCAAGCGAAATGTCTTTGTAGCCGGTAAGATGAAGCATGCTGTAAAGCAGCATGGAGCCGTGTCCGGCGGAGAGAACAAAGCGGTCACGATCTGGCCAGGAAGGATTCTGCGGGTTGTGCTTAAGAAAGCGCGTCCACAACACATACGCTACCGCGGCGAGGCCCATGGGAGCGCCGGGATGGCCTGATTTTGCCCTTTCAACGGCATCCACCGAAAGCATGCGGATGGTGTTGACGCACAGCGCGTCGATTTTGTCTTCCATACTAAAACAACTCCTCCCCGCCGCGACGGATACAACCCGAATCGACGGAAACCGGTATTATCAATTTGGGCAAAACTGCAGAAGCGTCAAGACTGTTGCAAGCTATACTTACACTTTGCCTCTCCGCCTAAGTTCGTGCAATAGAGTCGAAGTGTTTTTCATCGAAACGTCACGCGGATCACAATGCGACTGCAGGCGCCGCAGATCCTCCGGTGTATCGATATCATAGCGCAAGGGGAGAAGCTGGTATTTCACGCCAAGGGCGGCAAGTTTTGCCATGGTGCGGGCAAGAACATCGTCGCGGCTCCAACTCATGTCTTGGAAAATGTCAGGGATCAAGCGATTCATGCCGATTAGGTAATAACCGCCGTCGGCACTGGGTCCAAGAACAACATCTGCTTCGGCATGAGCGAGCCAAGCATAGGCCTGGTCAAACAACGCCGGAGAAATAATCGGCAGATCGCTACCGATCAAGATAATATTGCCGAAACCGCCATCGAAGAGATGCTGGAAGGCATGGCTCATGCGCTCACCCAACGAATGACCTTGCTGGAGAAAAGAAGCGAAACCCTGAGTCGCGAACCGTTCGAAAAATCCGGCCCGCCGTTTCAGGCGTGAAGGCAATGAACAATCGTGCGCCGCTGAACTGCGCGAGATTATCTAATTGATCGAGCAGTAACGCTCGAGCGAGATCGGCTGCCTCCGTGAATGACAGCGGCGGAACCAGTCTGGTTTTGCTCTGACCCGGCTCCGGAGCCTTGGTCATGACAATCAGTGCGTTAGCAGGCTGCTGAAAAAGACTCATATGCTTTCATGGCTCACTTTGAAATGGTTCAAGCCGTTCAAAACGTTCAACGTGTTCAAATCGTCGGTCTCTGAGATCTTATATTAGGATGAACAGCCTGCATTCAGAGTTTTTCAGCAAACTGTTAGCGCGCATCGCCATAAAATCGCTTCAGCGTGACCGGCGAAACGCCGGCAAGATAAAGGAATTTCAGCGTCCACATTTTTACAATCGTCCGCCATACGCCCTCGACTTCCCAGCGGCGCGCCGAAGTGATGACCCGGCTGCGCAGACAGGCGACACCGCCCAAACGTTTCAATTCGCGGCAAAACGCGATGTCCTCCATCAACGGAATATCGGGAAAGCCGCCCATCCGAGTGAACACTTCGCGGCGGACGAAGATCGCCTGGTCGCCGGTGCCGACCTTGGTGATGCGCGAGCGGTGATTGATCAGGGCGCCGACGATCTTAAGCATCCAGTGCTCGCCCTCCAGCTCGATGTCGAAACGGCCGCCCAAGTAACGCGGGTCTTTTAGAGCCGCGACGATTTCATCGAGGGCTGTCGGTGGTAAACGCGTGTCGCCATGAAGAAACAACAGGACATCGCCGGTGGCTTCTTGAGCGCCGCGGTTCATCTGGCGGGCGCGGCCACCGGGCGCACAGAGAACCGTTGCGCCGCTTTGCGCGCTGATCTCTCGGGTTCGGTCGGCGCTGCCGCCATCGACGACGATGACCTCGTGCGGTGCCAGCGCCGGCAGCGCCGCTAAAGTGACCCCGATGGTCTTTTCCTCATTGAGCACCGGTATAATGACCGAGACGCGTTCCGTGACGTTCATCCGGCCTGTCGGGCGAATCTAGGGTCTGGCTTCCACGTTGTATTTTTATACAGCTCACCGGAACCCTTCCGAATCGATTTTTTTCGCGGCATTATCTTCTCCACGCCAACCACTTCTCAAATACCTTTTTTACCCTGGGCGTCAACTTCGTCCGCATATAGGCATCGCCGATCTTGCGCAGCACCTCAACCTGAGTCGGATAGCAATGAATGGTCGAGGACAAAACCCCCACCTTTTGTTTTGCCACCATGGCGAGAGTCAATTCGCCGATCATTTCACCCGCGTGGCGCGCCACGATGGTGCCGCCCAGGATCTTACCGGTTTTCTTGTCGTAGTGGACGCGGGCGAAACCCTCGTCTTCGCCGTCAAGAATCGCCCGGTCGACATGGCCCATGGATTCCGTGATCGTCACGACGTCGAATCCCGCCGCTTTGGCATCTTTCTCGTAATATCCGACGTGAGCGATTTCCGGATCCGTATAGGTACACCAGGGAATGACTAAATCGGTCACCTTGCGCCGCGCCAAGAACAAAGCATTGGCGATGACGATGCGCGCCATGGCATCGGCGGCGTGAGTGAACTTGAAGCGCGAGCAGATATCGCCGGCGGCAAATACCCGCGGGTTCGAAGTGCGCAGCCGGGAATCGACTTCCACGCCCCTGGCCGTGTAGTCAACCCCGGCGGCATCCAGCCCGAGGCCTTCCAGATTCGGCGTGCGCCCGATAGACACTAGAATCGCATCGCAAGGCATTTCCATCGTCGACTCTCCGATCGTAACCGTGAGGGTCTTTTCCTGGTGGCTTCTTGCAACGCGTTGAATTTTGCCTCCAGTGACGATACGCACGCCGTCCCGTTGGATTTGCCGGCGCACGATGGCTGCGGCGTCGCGGTCTTCTTTGGGCAATATCTCCGCGCCGTCAGTTAGCAAAGTAACTTGGCTGCCGAAGCGCTGGAAACTTTGCGCCAGCTCGCAGCCGACTGGCCCCGCGCCGATAACGGTCAACCGCGGCGGCAATTCGGTCAATGTAAAGATCGTCTCGTTGGTGAAATAGCCGGCGTCCCGCAAACCCGGAATCGCCAATTCGCTGGCCCTCGCGCCGGTGGCGATAACCGCGCGGTCGAACTCGAGGCGCTGGCCATCCACCTCGATCGCGCTGGCACCGGCAAAGCGACCGTTGCCGATGAAAACATCGACGCCGAGCTTGCTGAAACGCTCCACCGAGTCGTGGCCGCTGATACCGGCGCGCAGCTTACGCATCCGTTCCATGGCTGTAGCAAACGCAACGGCCGGCGCACACGCAAGCTCAAGGCCGAATGCCGATCCATTGCGCGCGTCGTAGGCGGCCCGCGCTGCGCGAATCACCCCTTTTGACGGCACGCAACCGACGTTGAGGCAATCGCCCCCCAAGAGGTTTCGTTCAACGAGCGCCACCTTGGCGCCCAGTCCGGCCGCCCCCGCGGCACTGACCAATCCAGCGGTACCGCCGCCGATGACGACCAGGTTGTACTTTCGCGCCGGCGTAGGGTTGGTCCAATGGGGCGGGTGACAGTTCTCTATGAGTCGCTGGTCATGCTCGTCATCAACGATCATCATTGTTTCGAACGATGCCGGCTGGTGATGCGGGTCGAGACGCGGCTTGCCGGTAACCGTACTGCCTCCCTCGAATTGCTCGGCTTCGCGCAACGCCTTGCGCGCGATGCGAGTGACGACAACCACTACGGCAACGGTCGCCAGCAGTCCGATGTATTTCAAAACTTGCTGATACAATCCGGCCGAAGCATCCACCGGTCCGGCCAGCGCGTCGCGCGCCGCCGCGCCGATGTAGACGAAAAGAAACGTCGCCGGCAGCATGCCGATCAAATTAGCCAGAACATAAGCACCGGCGCGTACCGCCGTCAGGCCCAAAAAATAATTAAGCAAAACAAATGGAAAGACCGGACTCAGCCGCGTCAGTAATACCATCTTGAATCCTTGACTGCCGATGGCCCGGTCCAGCGATCGGAACTTCGGATTGTTGTCCGCCCAGCGAGCGACTTTTTCACGCAGGAAGGTTCGCGCCAACAAGAAAGAACAGAGCGCGCCCAAATTAGCGCCGAGCAAAACAACCATAAAGCCGGTCCTTAGGCCAAAGAGAGTCCCGGCGCCCACCGTGATGGCGCTTCCCGGAATGAACAAGACCGTCGATAGAATATAAGCAATGACGACGACTATCGGACCCACGGCGCCGAGCGATTGCACGAAACCCTCGATTTGCATGAACCCCTGGCGCACCGGCAGAAAGAAAACACCTGCGCCGATGGCAACCAGCAGAAAAACGATGACAATGGTCCTAGTTGCTTTCATACAATTCCTGTAGTGTCCGTCGTTGCGGTAAGAACCACGCTCGCGCTGTTAGGATGTCGGCCGATTCCTTCTATTCCGCGGCACGACGATCAAATCTCTCGCAACAGAAAAAAGAATCCCGCCGCCAGCCGAAGAGAGCGACGCCTTTGAAGTTATCGTCCGTTGGCGTAAGCAACCAGTAACGTTGCGCCGACGATGATGGCAGGCCAGTAAGACAATTTTCTCCCGTCAACTCAAGTTAAGGCGCCGCCGCAGCTGCTGCCGGCGCCGGCAGTGCATGCGTAGCAGTGATTGGCCACGGTGATCGGCCGGCTGAGCAGTTGCGCGGCATCTAACGAGGAGATATGGAACGCTTTGCCCTGGTCATCGCGAACAGCCAGGTCAAGCATTTGATTGAAGTCGCAGTCGTAAATGAAACCCTCCCAGCCGACGCTGATGAGATTTCGGCACATCACCCCATCCAAAGTCGCGGCATTGAAACTACTTTCCAACAATTCCATGTAGCGGTCGTACTCGCCACGCAGTTTCAAATGCGTCGCATAGCGGGTGATCGGCATGTTGCTCAGACAATAGAGCTGGTTGAAGACGATGCCGAACTGTTCTGTAAGAATTCTCTTGTACTCTTGCTCGAGCTTTTCCTGCGGCGGCGGTAAATGCGGGCCCACGGGATTATAAACGAGATTCAGAACCAGTCCGGAATCCGATTGACCGTAGCCCCATTGATTTAAATCCTGCAATCCCCGAATGCTCAGATCGAAGGTTCCCTTGCCGCGTTGCTTATCGACGTTTTCTTCGGAGTAACAGGGCAGCGAACAAACCAGCTCGACCCGATGGCGCGCGAATGGGATTGAGGTGAGGGTGCCGGCGCAAATCAGGCATGCCGTTAAGTAAATCAGGGGCAACAGGCGGAGCCTAGACCGCAGGCGCCTCCAGCGGCGCTGGTAACCTTGAACTCCACTCCCTTGGTTTCGCGCGGATCGCGCTTATGATCGCGCGCGCAATCGAAAACGCCGGCTTGATCGAGCGGCACTTCTTGGCGCGGCGGAACCAGAATGAATTGGCCCTGATAGGGTGACTGGGAATAAAGCTTAAAAGTTTTATCGCAAACCGCGATCCGCACACCGCGCGGCAGAGTATGACCATCGTCATCGACCACTTGCTTCCACGGCCCGCGATAGACCACCGCTTGATTACGCTCTATGCAGGGCCCTTCTTTGCCCTTGTATGCGGTCACGGTGATGGCACGGAACTCGATTCCCTCAACAGTCTGGTAGGCTTCCGAGCGCAACTCTTCGATCTGGATGCCGTAAAACTTGGCTTCTTCGAAGGCGCGGAGAAAATCTTCTTCTTGAAAGGCGCCGGAAACGCAGGCACTCCAGAGATCCGGATCTTGAGCCAAGTGTTCCGGCACCGGCTCATCGCTGACGATGTCGGATATAACAATTCTGCCGCTGCGTTTAAGCACGCGGTACATCTCGGCGAACAGGACTTTTTTGTCCTGCGGTCGCACCAGGTTGAGGACGCAATTGGAAACGATCACGTCGATGGACTCGTCGGCGATCAGCGGCTGCTCGCGGCGAATCTCCTTCTCATACGCTTCCAACTTCGCCAGATCGGACACAGAGCGCACGGGATGATCCTGCAGGTAGCGGTCGACCAATTCGAGATTGGTCGTTAAATCTTGGATCTTGCCGCGGCGGAACTCGACGTTATGATAGCCGAGCTGGTCGCCGATGGATTTTTGATACTTGCGAGCGAGCTCCAACATCGGCGGATTGAAGTCGACACCGATGACTTTGCCTTGAGCGCCGACGATCTGGGCGATGATATAGCAGGCTTTGCCGCTGCCGGAACCCAAATCGAGCACTGTCTCGCCCGCACGGATGTGCCGCGACGGATCGCCGCAGCCATAGTCTTTTTCGACGATTTCGTCAGGGATGACGTTCAATAGAGCTTCGTCGTAACTGACCGGCAGGCACAGGCAAGCTTCGACTTCCTGCGCCGCGTTGCCGTAACGCTGCAGCACCGCGGCTTCAACGTCGTTGAATTCGCGGCTGTCGCTCGTCCCGGCGATTGCGCAATTCTTCGCTTCCATAGCGCCTCCTCAGTTCCGTACAGCATCGGTTGATTCAAAGCAAATCATCTTGCCCGGTAGGACGCAAGACGGTGCTTGGACTCAGTTCCGAAAAGGCAAGCGCGCCGAATTCCTCTTCGCACTGTTTGCAAAAACTGAGGCTATTGCTTTTTCTCGTCCATCTTCATCTTCTCATCGGGTTTTCCGGCTTGACCCTTCTTTTCGGCCTTCATTTTATCTTTCATCATCGCGTCCTTCTCGTCCTTCATCATGTCCTTCTCATCCTTCATCATGTCCTTCTCAGCGGCAAAAATGGTGTCGGGGGAAGGAAAAGCGCGCTCCCGAGTAGAAATGCGGCAACCCACGTGTACGATTTGGTTTTCATCACTATTCTCCTTTTTTGTAAACTCCGCTCGGTATTGTTTCTCGCTGACCGTGATCCTCATCTGCAACCCTTCGTCACTGTTGTTGAACCGGTTTGCGGTCAAAAAGTTCCCAAAAGAATACGGGTCACCGGATTTTTTTGGCATAGCTGCGAAACGGAGGGCATGCCACAATCTTTTTTCGGCACCGAGGATAGTTCTTCAACCGGCGCATGTTACGAATATATAACGACGCTGACAAGGAAAGTTCCAGGCCGAACAGCGCGGTAATCGTCTTCGGCGGCTTGCTCCACATCATTGGGAACTCGGGAACCCGGTAAAACGTTATGTTGCTTAGACATTGATTCATCTATTAGAATGCGCGCGTGTCCGGAGAGCGAAAAGCAGGAGGCGCCAAACGCGACGCTGTTGCGAGTGAGGCCATGGTTCACCTCGATCATTTGTATCGGGTGGCATTCTATCTGGCTAAAGATCCATCCGACGCCGAGGATCTGGTCCAAGAGACTTTTGTTCGTGCCCTCGCTGCTAACGAACAGTTCGATCCCGCAACCAATATGAAAGCGTGGCTGACGAAGATCCTGCGCAATTTTTTCTTTGATCACCACCGCCAAAGAAAACGATGGGTCTCAGCAGAACTATCGCAGCCACAATCCGACTATTGGGAACGCCTGCCGGCGGAGAATCCCGGGCCGGAACGCCGGGTTCTGCTCAGGGAGCTCGACGATCAAATCACTGATGTTCTGAGAAGAATTCCCGAAGAGTTCCGCGCGCCCATCGTTTTGGTCGATGTGGGCGATTTTTCGTACGAGGAAGCTGCGGCGATACTATCATGCCCCATAGGCACTGTGCGCTCGCGGCTCTCTCGTGGGAGAAAACTAATGCAGAAATACCTCACGGTCTACGTTGGCGGCGAACAAGAAAAATTCAAGCGAAAATGAACTGCGACGAAGCACAGAAACTCATTACCGCGCTGGTCGATCAGGAGCTCGATCAGGCAGAGCGATCCTCACTCGAAGCACACCTTAAGGAATGCTCCGGCTGCCGGCTGGCGTTTGAAGAGGAGCTGGCGCTCAAGCAAAAAATCCACCAAGCCGGCGAGCGCATGCATGCGCCCGGCCCTTTGCGCAGTAGAATTCTTTCGGACCGGCGGACTTTTCCTGAGAAAAACCGATCCGCGCGACAATGGTTAGGCTACTTGTGGCCCGACTCTCCTATTTACCGAACCGCCCTGGCCGTGACCGTTCTTTTGCTGTTCATTCTGCCAACGTACTATTTGTCGAATCGAATCTCTCAGCCGGTGGCTTTGGCGGCCTTGGAAACTTACGATCTATTGGCGCGGGGCGAACTGTCTGTGGACAGGACGCAAAACAGCGATGAAATCGCCGGGGAGCTGACTCGAGCGGTCGACGGGCGCTTCCACCCCATGGGATATGATCTTACGGCAATGAATCTACGGCCTGTGGCGGGCGTGGTCCGGGAAATTCATGGTCGCAAGATCCTCGTCGCTATCTACCAGGGTGAAGGAGGTTCTCTATTGTGCTACACGTTTCTGGGATCAGAATCAGATGCCCCGCCAAATGCAGCCAGGTTTTTTGATCCTGATATGAAGATGAATTTCTATGCCTTTTCCGGGGCGGGAATCAATGCAGTCCTCCATCGCGAGGGCGATGTGATATGCATCCTGGCTTCGCAGATGCCCATGGATGAACTTCTGGCTCTGGCGAGATCCAAAGCGAAGCCGAGTTGAACCCGCTGTGGACTTCTACCGAGCCATAGCTAGCCAAGCGTTCTTGCAATGTAGCCTGCTGCCGATAATAAGACCCGCCGAATGAGACTTCCAGGCCGCTCGGGAAGATCCGGCAACTCATTCCACGGCTTAAGCCGCAAGCACGATTTCCTCACCGTTATGAACCAATCGTCCGGAGATGGGGACCGGCGTTTTTAGAGAGTTTATCGTATGGCAACCTTTCTCGATCATCGCGAGCAATTCTTGGACCTTTGCCGATGGCGCCGGACTCTTGATCTTGAAAATATAGGTTAGATCCCGGCAAGCCGGAGACACATCGGCCAACAGCAGCTTGCCTCGCGTGTCATAAGTCATGCGAATGTCCATTTCCGCGTCTTCGATCTTGATATCCAGCTGTGACGCGTACCGCGTCAGTTGACTGAACATTCAAAAGCCCGTCGCGGCGACAAAGTACTGAAGCGGCGACGGCGCCTTGCCGCCGCCTTTGCGCGACTTGGCCTCGTCGCATTGGATCGTGTACTCGCCGACTCTGGCCTCTTTCAATTGACCATCAATAAGCCGGACCACGGCGCGCGCAACAAGCGTATATCCCTCCGGGCCTTTCTTGGCCTGTTCCTGCTGTTCTTTATGAACTTGCCGAAACATCGCCCGGTCGATTCTACCTTCCTTCTTGCTCATGGTTGCCTCCTCCGCGAATCCTCTTTTTCCGAGAAAAACGTTTCTATTCTTGAAATAAGCGAAACCGGAAGAATGGCGCCTTACCCATGAAGAAAATCATGTCCTTTGATGCCCATGGCGTCGGCCATCCGATCGTTGAAATTGTAAAGGCAGATCACGTAGACGATATCCAAAATATCCCGATCGTCGAAGCCATGCGAGCGAAGTTTCACGATATCTTCCTCTTTTACCGTCGAAGGCGCGACTGTAAGCTTGACCGCGTAGTCGAGCATCGCCCGCTCAGCCGGCGGCAAATCGACTTTTGTGTAGTCCCGCTTAATGCTCTCAACAAAAGGATCGTCCTGGGTTTCGCTACGGAGAGCCTCTCCGTGGGCGGTCATTCAATAACTGCAACTGTTGGTCGCGGAAACGACCGTCGCAATCATTTCCCGCTGGCGCCGGCTGATGCGCGATTCGCCGCGCATGATGCCAACATCGATCTCGCGCCAAGCGGCAAGAACCTCGGGATTCAGGCTTTGTACTTGCCGGATCATCGAAACTTTTCCGCGCGCCGCCGAAGGGCCGGCGCCGGATTGATAAATCTCTTTGAGTTTGCCGGTCGCGTCAGCCGGCGGAATTGTTTTGATATAGGGCATGGTCACTCCTCTGCCGCGGTCTGGGTCCGCGGCGTGCTTTTCTCAGCCAACAAATGGCGCACGGCTTGAACGATTTCGTAGCGGCAGGCGAACCGCTCAGGAATGTCGCGCAGCAGGGCGACGATCTTCTCCGCTTCCGCTCGCGAGTAGAACAGCCCGACGGTGCTCACTGCACCATCGGGGCGGATCTCATTGACGTAGAGTTTTTCCATAAGAGTTTAATAGGTCTTCGGCGTTTTGTAGCCGACTTGCTTGCGCTCTTTCATGAACGCTTTATAGGTTTCAGGATGCGACTTCACGATGTACGGACAGACATCGACGCAGAGATGGCAGTACTCGTCGCGCAAGCGCGAGTAGGGATAACATTTCTCCAGGTCGATCAGCCAACGTTTGATGCCATGGGTCATCACGTGATCCTGCGGAATCGCATCGCCCGGGCAGTTACGCTGGCAGACATTGCAGTTCATGCAGAAGTCTTGAACGCCAAACTCGCGCGGCTGATCTTCCACTAGCGGCAAGTCCGTAGTCACGAAACCCGGGCGAAAGCTGGCGCCATACTTTTCATTGATCAAGCTGCCGTGGCGGCCCAATTCGCCGAAACCGACCTGGTAGAAAATCGGAATCGCCTGCACTTCGCTGGCGCCGTTGTGGTGAGCGATCGCGGGATATCCCATCTCGCGTACGTAGGCAGCTAGCGCCGTGGCGATCTCGGTGCACTTTGCGTACGTGCGCATCGCTTCTTCCTCGACAGCGTCGGGCCCCTGAGTAACCTTTTCATAATCTTCCGCTACGCAGCACGCGATCACGAACTCATGAGGCACCTCCGAGCCAAGATCGATCATATGCGGTTCCAAACGGCAGACCCCGACCATGTCAGCGCCCAGCTTCGCCGCCTTCGCTTTGATCTGCGCGGTCATCGCCGCCGGATCGCTGACCGTCACCCGCTGCGAATTCACAGCACCATCACGATACGGCGCCAGTTTCACCCAACTGGCGCGATAAGCTTGAATGGTCGGCTTCACCGCCGCGTAGTGGCGGGACTCGGTTGCCCCCGTGGCATGAACCATCTCGGCCAATACCGGGTCGGCCATGCCTTGCTCACGTCTTGGTGTTATGCCGCGCATAGAATAATCCTCGCTATTCTTTCAAAAATGATTTCTGATTCGCGAATGCCGCGCGCCGGTTCCGCCATCCTAAGCCGAATCGTTGCCGCTCAGCGCGGCGCCACGTCAAAAGCCGCCGCCATGCGAATCGCGTAGTTGTGATAGGCGATCGCGGTGGCGATCAATAGAACGTCCTTGTCGTTAAACCCCGCCTCACGCAGCGCTTCGACGTCCCGCCGGCGCACCGAGGCCTCGTCGGTGGTGCCCTTCTCCGCATAGGCCAGCACCGCCTTCTCCGCCGCCGTGAGCGCGAGTACGCGCCAACCGCTCGCGGCCTGGGCGCCGAAAGGTTGATCCAGTGGCCCGCGCAAAGCTTCGACCAAACCCTCGCAACGCAAACAACCGGCAACCACGAGGCCGATCAAACTGTACAGCCGCGGCGTCAATTGTTCGACGAGCAGGCGGCGCATGGCAGTGTCCGCTTCGAGCGCGCCGGGAGCCGCGCTTAGCAGCTCATCAAAGCTTTTGCCCGGCGCCATGCGCAGGCGGCTCATGTCCCCTCCTCGTAGAGAGAAGTTTCGAGTTGTTCGCGCGTAACGCCAAAGGCCTTTAGAATCTCCTCGGGAAAATCGAACTTCTCCTCCTCGACACCGAGCAGGTCGGCGATTCGGTCAACCCAATTTCTATAGCCGGCGCCCAAACCGATAGAAAGAACTTGTTCGTCGCTAAAGCCCGCCTGGCGCAGCGCTTCGATATCGGCGTCAGTAATGTGGCTCGGCGTCAACGTAAACTTTTCTGTGAACGCCAGCATCGCTTTCTCTTGATCGTTCAAATCGGCCTCGCGCCAATTGGAAATCACCTTGGCGACCTCCTCGACCGCCATCTTTCCATCGACACGGAGAAACTCCCCGTGACCGATGCCTCAAAACCGGCAGCCGCTAAGCGCGGCGACCTGGGTCGCGATGAGTTCTTCCTTGCGCCGCCCCAGGCCAGAGGTACCGGGTCGATAAATACCCTTGTCAAAACCGACGCGAGCTTCAAGCAGCGGTGGACAGAGGCCGAAGATTCTCACGATGGGAGGAAGCTTGTTCCCTCTCCTCTGCCGTACCGATGGCCGAAGACCCGCAAGCGTCTTCTCGTAAACAGCTTTCACTTCGCCGGTTGCCTCCGATTCCATGATGACTCGGATAAAGCTCATCGGTTCACCTCCTACCGTACACGCCAGAGATCATGCGGCATCGCAACACCGCGCTCCTGCGCCAACTTACTCGCCCGCTCCGAACCCGCGCGAGCGCGTTTGAGCTGCCATTGCGCCAGCTCGAGTCCGAGGCCATCGACGACGCGCACACGGAAGTTAAAATAGGCGCAGACATGGACGATATCGAGGATGTCACGATCGGTCCATCCGGCGTCGCGAAGTTTCTGCACGTCTTCCTCACGCATGTTACTCGGCGTCAACGTCAGTTTCTCGGCATACTCCAGCATCGCGTACTCGGCCGGCGTCAATTCCATCTGCCGCCAATCGTCTTTGATTTGCTCCGCCGATAAATCATCGCCGCCTTCCTGACGCAGAAACTCCGCGTGGGCGACGGTTCAGAAACGACAATGCAACGTCGCCGAGGTGACCGTAGCGATCATCTCACGCTGCGCCGTGGTCAGGCGCGACTCGCCGCGCATGATCTCCCACATCAACTCAGCCGTGTGCCACATCGCTTTGGGATTCAGGCTGTGCAACGTCGGCGGGGTGACGGGCGGCCCGCTGTGACCTGCGTCGCGATCCTGGTTAATCTTTTCACCCTTGCGCTGCTCGCGGATCTTCCGATAGACCTCTTTCAGCTCGCCTCCGGCCTCGTGTTCCGGGATTACCTTAATCCATGGCATTGAGTTTCCTCCATTGTGCCGGTAGTGCGATCTGGAAAATTAGGCCGGCCGCCGGCCCTGTCCAAATAGACGAGACTTTGATTCCTCCGTCACCGGGCTCGAGTGTTTAGCGGCACGATTGACCTTCTACTACTAATAAACATATAAGTAGTCAACATGCGTTTCGCCATTAGAACCGGCTCGCCCGTGCCTCTTTACTTCAAAGTCATGACGAAGATTCGCGACAACATTCTATCGGGAGCGTGGCGCCAGGGATCGCAATTACCAGGAGAACTTGGTCTGGCGCGGCGTCTGGGCGTGAGTGTTATCACGGTCCGCCAAGCCCTCCGGCTTTTGACTCAAGAAGGGTTTGTCCGGCGCGAGCGCGCCAGAGGAACTTTCGTCAGTTGGAGCGGACCTGTCAATCAAGCCATCAGTCTAGAAATCGAAGCGGAAAATCTTGTGACGCTCAATCCGGAAGGGACGAGCTTCAAACTGCTGGACACGGAGAATATCGAACCTGGAGCGGAACTACAGCGGGACTTTAACCTATCCGCGAAGGAGAAAGTAACACGGATGACACGTATTCGCATGGCGCAGGGGCGCCCGCTTGCCTATGTTTACTCTTATGTTCCGTCGCGAGTCGCCAATAAGCTTGCGCCGAAAAGCTTGCTCAAACTGCCGCTCTCCAGCGCCATCGAATCCAGATTGGGCATCAAGATCACCGACGTTAAGCATCTGGTCGGAGCGAAACTGGTCGACAACGAGGTATCGGCCCATTTGGAGATTCCTGCGGGATCACCCGTGCTCTTTGTCGAGAGAAATTATCTTTGCAAAAAAGAATTGGTGTTGCGCACCGTGGGCTTTTACCGCAGCGATCTCTTTCGTTACGAACTTAAGCTGAAGCGTGGAAGCGTTAAGCCAACTTAAGTCTATGGAGGCTGGCATGTTGAACATCGATGAACTTTACGAACTCGCTGCAAACCGCAGGCCGAAACCGTAGTCAAATACAGGTGGTCGTTATCGGACTCGCAAGCACTAGATCGTCCTGAAAATTGCTTTCAACCGGTTTGATTATCGCTGGTCTGTAACAAATATGCCTGGATAAACTGATCGATGTCGCCATCGAGCACGGCGTCGGCGTTGCCCACCTCCAGGTTGGTTCGGTGATCTTTGACCAATCGATATGGGTGAAGCACATAGGAGCGAATCTGGCTGCCCCAGGCATTGTCCTTTTTAGTCTTGTGCAAGGTGTCCATTTTTTCTTTTTGCTTCTCAATCTCCAGCTCATAAAGCCGCGAGCGCAGAATCTTCATGGCCATCGCCCGGTTCTTGTGTTGCGAACGCTCGTTTTGGCATGCCACGACAATGCCGGTGGGCAGATGCGTAAGACGTACGGCGGAATCCGTTTTATTGACGTGCTGCCCTCCCGCGCCGCTGGAGCGGTAGGTATCGACGCGCAAATCCGCCTCATTGACTTCCACCTTGATGGTGTCGTCGACCTCCGGGTAGACAAATAGCGAAGCGAACGAAGTATGACGCCGCGAATTAGCGTCGAAAGGCGAGATCCGTACCAGCCGGTGAATGCCTGCTTCGGCTTTCAAGTAGCCATAAGCGTAGTCGCCTTCGATGGTGAAGGTGACGCTCTTTAGGCCCGCTTCTTCGCCCGGCTGATACTCGAGAATTTCCTGGCGATAACCGCGACGGTCGGCCCAACGCAGATACAGACGCAGCAGAATTTCCGCCCAGTCTTGGGCCTCGGTGCCGCCGGCGCCGGGATGAAGCGTAACGATGGCATTGCGCCGATCGTCGGCACCGCCGAGAATTTGCGCAAGCTCGGCCTGAGCCATCGCTTGGCCCACTTCCGCCACTTTGGCTGCGGCTTCTTTCAAAGCCTCGTCGCCGTCTTCCTCGCCCGCGACTTCGAGAAAGAAACGAGCCTCTTCCAAACCCGCGCGGTGTTTCTCACAGGTGTCTATGACCGCCTTGAGAGCTGACTGTTCTTTGAATATACCTTGGGCTTTTTCCGCGTCGTTCCAAAAATCCGGCTGGGAGGTGATCTGGTTCAGTTCCTCGACGCGCTTTCGTTTACCCTCGACGTCAAAGACGCCTCCGCAGCAGATCGAGTCTCTCTTCGAGGTGGGTCAACTGCTCTTTGGTTTCTTCTAACATTGCTCCCGCTTTCTTATCGCTTTCAAATCCCCGATGTTAACTGCTGAATTCCGGCTTCTGGATTCAGTTTTGAATTATACCTTTATTAATCCCTGCTCACAAAGGTGGGAAAATAGTTTCCGCTCCAGCTTAGCCATGATCTTGGCTTGCCGCGGTGAAAGTTCGTGGTGGTAGCCTAATAAATGTAGGATACCATGGATCAACAACGTGACCATTTCACTCTTGAGGGATTTGTTTCTTTCCTTGGCTTGACGCCTGGCTTGATCGACGGAGATGATGACGTCGCCTAGTAAAGCCGAGCCCAAAGGCATCGATTTGTCCGTTGCGAAAGAGAGTACGTCCGTGGTTTTGTTCTTCCGGCGATATTTAAAATTAAGCGGGCGCATTTCGTCGTCGTCCACCAAGACGATGCTCAATTCCGCCTGCTCTTGTTCAAGCGCGGTGAGGATTGCGGCGGCGATTTTTTTCAGATCGCCCGTGGGATACTTCTTAGCGCCGCCGCGGCGGGCGAGTTCAATAATCATTCTGGCTTCGCGAGATCATTCAGGCAGGGCAATACCGTGTGAGGCAATGCTTATTAAAATGTGCAGCGGGCAACCCAAAGCGCGCGCGGCCCCAAAACGGTGCCTAGCCCTTGTACTCGCCCGCCATGCCTCGTGAAGGTCTTACATGATGTGCTGAATCTTACACCTTGAACCGTTGAACATTGAACCTTGAACGAGGATTGGCATCAGGCGCCCGGCCCGCCTTTCTCTTTCGGCAAGAGTTTTTCACCCCAGCCCCAGGTGGAGATGTCGAAAAGGTTACCGTCTGGGTCGGAACCGCGCGTCTCTGCATAGCTGGTTCCCTTCGGCCTGGGCTTAGGGGCGCCTTCAGGATGAAGCTCCTTGATCCGCTGCGCTACGGCGTCGGCGACATGGAAACCGAAATGGTACATGCCCGCGGCATGGCCCGGCTCTTTGGGATCGTTGGCGTTTAAGATCGCCAGGTTCACTTCGCCGTCCGACAGGTGCACGGAACCATTTTGGGTCCGGTACATTTCCTTGAGCTCAAAAACCTTGGTGTAAAATTCCGCGAGTTTTTCCGGTTGATGCGTTAAAATGGCGAGATGTCGAAGTTTTGCCATGATCGCGCTCCTTCGTAGTGTGAAGATCGCTCTGTCTAACACCCGGCGGTCTTACGGGTCAAGCCTGGCTGCGCTCTTACCGACAAAGTCCATCGGCGCCTAACCGGCTTCTTAATTGACTTGGGTAAATCGATTTGCTACTAGACTAAAAGGTATTTCTTATAGGAGAGGAAGAATAGATGACCTACGTTATTGCTGAACCTTGTATCGACACCAAGGATACCGCATGTGTCGACGTTTGTCCGGTCGATTGCATCCACCCGACTAAAAACGAGACCGAAGAATTCGAAAAAGAAAACAAACTCTATATCGATCCCGAGGAGTGCATCGACTGTGGGGCCTGCGAGCCGGTCTGTCCCGTCGAAGCGATCTTTGAGGAGGCAGCGGTTCCAGACAAGTGGAAACACTTTACTCAGATCGATGCCGACTGGTTCAAGAACAAGAAGGGTTAACAGCCTGCCTGTAGATTTAGCGCCACTCAAGAAGGGCTGAAGAATATTCTTCGGCCCTTTTCTTTTCCCCATTTTCAAATCTGTATTGATACGTGATTGCGCCAGCTTGCCTTGACTCCCGTCCGGCGTCTGATATAGGCAGGTTGAAAAAGGAGAACCCGCATGGTTTTGGTGCTGAAGAACGATCAGATGGAAAATTTACTGCCGATGTCGGAGGAGATCGAAGCCATCGAAGCGGCCTTCCGCGAGCTTGGCGAGGGCAAGGCGATGAACGCGCCACGCGCGCGCTTAAGGACTCCGTGGAAGGAAGAAGGCGGACAATACTACTTCAACAACATCATGGGGCTCGTCCCCGGTGTTAAATCCATGGCGCTGCGCATCGACTCGAGTTTTTCCAAAGAACTCCAAGTCGCCGGCAGCAAGCGGCGGGTGTATCCCGGTGATTATATCGGTCTCGTCATGCTTTTCGATATGGACACTTGCGAGATCCTGGCGCTCATGGACGATCACTATATATCGACCATGCGTGTCGGCGCCACCAGCGCGGTCGCGAGCAAATACCTCGCGCGCAAGGACGCCAAAGTCATGGCTCTGCTCGGCTCGGGCGAACAAGCCAAGACGCAACTGACGGCCCACGCCGTCGTCCGCAAGCTCGGCAAAGTTAAAGTCTACAGCCCCACGAAGGAGAACCGCGAGCGTTTCGCCAAACAAATGAGCGAGGAAACCGGCATCGAGGTCGTGCCGGCGGCGTCTGCCGAAGAAGCGATTCGCGGCAGCGACATCGTCACCGCCGCAACCAACACGGTCGATCCCGTGATCCAGGGTAAATGGGTCGAAGAAGGCATGCACCTGAACAGCATCGTCGGCGGCGACGGGTTTTTGCCGCGCAAAGAGCTCGACGATGAAGCCGTGCTAAAATCCGGTCTCATCGTCGTTGGCTACAAACCGCAGATTTTTCTCGACAAGCAGGCCGAGTTCCATGACCGTCTAGAGCGCGGCCTGGTCAAAGCCGACGACCTCCACGAGCTAGGAGAGTTACTCATCGGCAAATGCCGTGGCCGCAAGGACAACAAGGAGATTACGTTTTTCAAGAACAACACCGGCATGGGCATCCAGTTCGCCGCTACGGCGCGAAAAATGTATGAGAAGGCCAAAGCGAAAGGCATCGGCGCCGAGTTGCCCTTGGACTTGTTCATGACCAAGCGCGGCGATAAGTTGTATTCGCCGTAAGACGTAAAAGGTTAGGGGTGAGGGGAACCCCTGACTCCTCCACCCCTAACACCTGACGCTTAAAAATGAGGGAGGTTTATCATGCGCGAATGGGAAGCGGTCATTCCGGAAGAAGAACGAAACATTTACGAGAAAGCCGGCTATAAAGGCAAAGACAGTTTCGGCATCAACCCGGCGCTGCTGATCATCGACGTCATCACCGGCTTTACCGGCACCAAACCCATGCCGGTCATGGATGCTATCGATGAATTTCCCACGAGCTGCGGCCAGGTAGCGTGGGATGCCTTGCCGAAGATTCAACAATTGCTTCAGGCTTGTCGCGCCGCCGACGTGCCGGTGATCTATTCAACCAGCGATCCTGAATTCAAAGCGGCTTTCGGCAATGCCACCAAGCGCGGTGTCGACGCCACGGACTTTGAAAAACTAGCCGTTGAATTCCCCGCGATGATCAAACCGAGAGACAACGAATTTATCGTGCGCAAGGCGCGCGCCAGCGCCTTCTTCGGCACGCATCTGATTACCTACCTCGTGCGCAAGAACATCGACTGCCTGCTCATCGCCGGCACCAGCACCTGCGGCTGTGTGCGCGGCACGGTGCTCGACGGCTACTCTTATGGCTACCCGGTGTTTCCCGTCGAAGAGTGTATCTTCGACCGCTCGCGCACTTCACACCTGGTCAATCTCTTCGAGATGAACGCCAAGTACGCGACCGTGATCCAGCTTGCCGAAGCATTGGACTATGTGGGTAAGATCAAAAGAATCGAAGGCAGAAAAGCTATCGCAAGTTAGTCACGACATCCTCTCAGACAATCGAAGGAGACCGGCATGGCAACCGAAGCCCCGTTCGCCGACCAGGAATATTTGAACCGCTATCAACGCGCTCAGGCGCTGATGGAGCGCGATGGTCTTGACGGCTTGGTCGTCTCGGAGAAAAACAACTACTGGTACTTCACCGGTCTCATCAGTTATCAGTTGGATCACATCCAGCGGCCGCAGATCTGCGTTCTACCGAAAAGCGGCAAGCCGCTGCTGCTCGTCTATGGCAACGACAAGGCGAAAGCCAAGGCGCTTCCGTGGGTTGGTGAAGTGCGCGCCTACACGGATGTACCGTTCCCCGAAGAAATGATTGCCGGCTGCATCAAGGAAATCGGCCTTGGCGAAGCCAGATTGGGATTCGAGTTGGGCGACGACCAGCGTCTCGGTTTTCCGGTAAACTATCTTACACGTCTCACCGAAGCCTTACCGAAGGCTCAGATTCAAGACGGCACCGCCGCGCTGACCGAAATGCGCCTGATCAAGAGCCCTCAGGAAATCAATTTTATGCGCAAAGCGTGCGATATCTCCGTCAAAGCCTACGATCGCTGCTTGCCGCAGTTGCGGCCGGGAATGACCCGGCGCGAAGTCGCCGATCGCCTCTACATCTCGATGATCGAAGAAGGCGCCCATCCGCGCCATCCCGGATTTCTCATGCTCAACTCGTCAACTCGATATGACGACCGCCGCTATGACAAAGGCGATCGCATGATCGCCGACTTCGGCGCCTGCTACGAAGGCTATTACGGCGACGTCACACGCATGACGATCTTTGGCAAACCGACCGACGAACACAAAAAAGATCATGAGACCGCGTGCGACGTCATCGAGCTCTGCTTCGAGTCGATGCAGCCTGGCACGCCCATCGCCGAAGTTTCGCGCGTGGCAAACCGTGAATTGCTCAAGCGCGGCTATCAAGCCGTCGACAGCCCGAAACGTATTGGCCACGGAATCGGCATGTCGAGAGCCGAACCGCCGTCACTCAATGAAGTCGAAACGGAGCTTTATCGTCCAGGAATGGTCCTCGCGTTGGAACCGAAAGTCCGCTCCGAGAAAAGCGCCGTGCATCTCGAAGAAGACGTGTTGATCACCGAGAAAGGTCCGGAGTTTTTGACCACGGGCTGCCGCGACTTGAGCGTTGTTCAATAGCCATGGATGCCAGGGGCATTCTTTATTTGTCGAACCAGGACGTAAAGAAAGTCCTCGATTTCGGCCGCGCAATCGAGATTACCGAGCAGGCGCTGCGCGATCATAGCGAAGGGCGCGTGATCTGGTCGACACCGGAAGATCTCGCCATCAAACCGGCACAAGGCTGGCAGTCGTGGGTGACGGGCTGCGCTCTGGCAATACAACCGGTGGCCGGTTTCCGCATTCGATCCATCAAAGCCGCCGGCGGTAGCCGCGATGCTTCGCGTCCGGCGCGAGGACCAAGAAGAATTCTGATCCTCAGCGACCGCGAAGGCGGCGAGATCCTGGCGATCATGGATGAAGACTGGTGCCACGCCGTGCGCACCGCGGCGGCGGCTACTGTGGCGTGCCGCGTGCTTGCCCGCAAAGGCGCAGCGACCATGGCGATGCTTGGCGCCGGCGATACCGCCCGCGCCGCCGTGCCGGTAATGGCCAAAGCATTTCAGCTCAAAGAAATCCGCGTGACTTCGCGCACGCCTGAGTCGCGGCAGAATTATGCCCGAGAGATCGGCGCAGAATTTGGTCTCAACATTCGCCCGGTTGAATCCACCGAAGAGGCGTTAAAAGGCGCCGACCTCGTCGTCGCAGCGACAACAACTTCAACACCGTTTGTCAAAGACAACTGGCTCGGCGAGGGGATCACCGTCTACTCGATCGGCAAGCACCAGGAAATGGAGAGCGAGGTATACAAGAAGGCGGACAAGTTCGTAGTCGATAGCTGGGAGCACTGCAAGAACAAATCCGACATGCAGCGCATGCTCAAAGAGAACTTCCTCAGCGAAAAAGATCTCTACGCCGAGCTGCCGGACTTGCTATCGGGGAAAAAGCCGGCGCGCCAATCCGAGCGCGAACGCATCTTCATCCGCGCCATCGGTTTGGTGAACCAGGACGTCGCCCTGGCCGACTGGATCTACCGGAGCGCGCTGGAGAGCGGAGCCGGAACGCGCCTGCCGTATTAATGCTGCCACGTTTTGCCCAACGTTTGGAGATTTATTGGCGAACGGCAAAAAGAGTCCTTAGCTTCTGGCGAGTGAGCTTATTACTTGCGCTGGTGTTGCAACCGTGAGACCGGGAAGCGGCCGCAGATGCTTGGTATTCCAGGTACAAATGTGCGAGACCTCGCTGTCAAGCGCAGTGGCGGCAAGATAGAGATCGAAAATACGTTCACGGGCGCCTTTCCACTGGGCGGTCATGGCTTCGAAAGTTAGATAAGTACCGGGTATCGGAGTCACCAGAGAACAAAAAGACAGATACGCCTCACACGCCCGAACCGCCTCTGGCAGAGTGACAGGAGAGGTAACACGCTTAGGGCTAGTGACGATGGCGAGAAACTCCAGAAGGTTTTGCTGTGCAACAGCGCCGGTCAATTTCCCTTCAGCGGCCAGCATCATGAGTCTTCGGGAATCGAGTCGCAATTTTGTTGCTGGCTCCTCCCGGCCTTCCTCCTCAGGTTTATGAAAGAAGGCATAGACGAGAACGTTAGAATCGATCAGCCAGGATGTCGCCATAAAGGTCCTCTCTATCGGCAATGAGAACCCGGCCCAAGTCCGCGGCCGGCAGAGCAATCGTGCTCGCCCTTGCTTTGACGCCAGTTTGTTTATCTAACCCGCGTTCACAAAGGTCCCAGACTTGTTCAGAAATGCTCGCTTTTCTTTTTTCCGCTAGAGCCTGGATTTTGTGTAACAGCATGCGGCGCTTAGGCGCGACTGAGAGTGTCACCTTTCCCGAAGCTAGGGTTGTACGTGTCATTCTCCGACTCATTGTTCGGTCCTTTCATCACCAGGGGGATGACAACTTATACCACTTTGAAGTGGTAGTGACAATCAGCAGCCTGGTAAATCAGGACATCGTCATGGCGATCACGTCTATCGTTTCGCCCTGAAGAGGGGCGTAGGAATGGTCCTTCCGTTCTAATCTAACTTCAACAAACCTTCTTGAATCTCCGTGCTCCCCCATATTGCTATCTAAGTTGGAAAATCTCCTTCCAGAGCTTCTCGTATTTCGGAAACTCCTTGACCTCGTCGGCAGTCAACATGTAAGGCGTCGCGGGCCGTACCTTCTCGGTTGGCTGGACATTGGGATGGGCCGGGGTTTCGCCTGCTTGAGCGTAGGCCCGTTGGCCTTCCTCGCTAACCGCCCACCGCGCCCAGAGTAACGCCGCGGCAGGATTTGGAGCGCCCTTGAGAATAGTGACGCTGCCGCCAACCTCGCCGACTCCTTCCGACAGCAGAGCCTGAAGCGGTGCGCCTTTTTTTATTCGCGGGGGAAAATGGTGTGAGTAACAGGTAATGCACACCGCTGCCTGACCCGCTACCAATAGCTCGGCAAGCTGCGAGTGGCCTTTGTGAAATTCCACTTGGTTTACCGCGATCCTTTTAAACAAATCGATCGCCTTCTCATCGCTCTTGTACTTTCGCTTGCCGAGACCCATGAGCAGCTGGAAATCGCGCGGCTCCGCGATCAATCTGTTCTTCCATTTGGCATCGGCAAAGTCCTCGAGCTGCCTCGGCTCCTCTCCCTTTTTGACAAGGTTGGTGTTCCATCCGGCAATAAAATATTGAGTGTCGGTTGCCACCCAATCGGTTCCCTTGAGGTTTGCCGGATAAGCCGCGGCCTCCGGAATGCTGAGGGGGGCAAGGAGCTTCTGTTCTCTCATCTGCGCCAGGTAGCCCGGCGTTCCGCCGAATACGTCGCCGAGGACTCTTCCGCCCCGCGCTTCTGCCAGGGCTCGAGCCACCAACTTATCTGATGTCGCATCGATATGGTTAACTTGAATCGCGGGGAACCGTTTCTTGAATGCCGGGACGACAACCTCTTCCGACCTGGGTGATAGAGCGATGTATAGAACCAGCCGGCCGCCCTCCTTTTTAGCTTTCTCATAAAGCTCATCCATCGATCCAGTTCCCGGCGCCGCGCCGCCAGACGAGGGAGTAGAGGCAGCGCTGGCGATAGACGAATACAAAATGCTTAGAAGAGAACAGAAGCCGAGTATCCGGATGAAACGGTTCAATGAAGTGTTAGCGGCATGCATAAACCCTCCTGTTTTGTGTTAACTAAACTTCCATTCTCATCCGTCGCCGTCACGGATCGATTTTACTGGCGTAACACAGCTGATGAGCACGCGCTCGGGGCGATTGTACAGCCGGAGTTTTCTCCCGATCGGAAGCAAATTTCGCAGTTCCTTACATGTCCATCTTGACGCCGTTTTTTGCGCACTCTTCCTGGTACATTTTTCTCATCGAATCGTCTTCGTCTTCGAACTCGATCTGCTCGATGCCTTTCTCTTCCTTCTGCACCGCGGTGTTGGCATGAAGCGCGACGAATTTGCAAGGTTGATTGCCCGTGTTGTAGTGCTGGTGCCAAGCGCCGGCGGGCGGCGAGATGCAGGTTCCTTCGTGCCAGTCGTATCTTACCGGTTTTTCTCCTTCGTTCCACATCAACGTGTAGCCGGTCGAGTCGAGCAGAAAAACATGGGCGCCGGGACCATGGCGGTGCGCCTTTTTGTACCGGCCCACCGGGAACTGCGAGACATGCGCCAGCATGGCGCTGCCTGACATGTGGATATACATGTTACGCGTGCCTTTGCCGCGCTTCTCACGAGGCACGAGGTTGATTTTCCGTATGTCGGGAATGAAATTGGAATGAAGAATGCCGCCGTAATACTCAGTGAAATACTTTCCTTCTTTGGAAAAGAACTCGGCATCGCCGGCATCGAAGCGGTCTTTGAACATATAATGGGTGTTGTAAATAAACTCCGGGTCGCGGAAGAGCTCGAAGGCAACCGGCTGGCTCGTAAGGGCGAAGTAACGGCACGGCTCGGTTCCGCTGGCGTTGTGGTGCTGATGCCAAGCGTTAAGCGGAATCGCGAACGTGCTGCCGCGTTCCCATTCGAAAACCCGTTTGGCCGTACCGTCATACCATACGCTGGTGGCGCCTCGCCCGGCGGCGACGGTGATGATTTCTTCGTAGAGCTGGCGCTGCGGCTTCGTGCTCTTGCCGGGATCGATCTCGCAGATATTCGCGTCCGCCACCATCTGATCGGAAAAAGTGCAAATGGCCCCTTTGCAGTCCTTGCGCTTCCAATAGTCGAGCTTCTCCGTGCGCACGTCCTGAACGAAAGCACCGCCCATGATCGGCACCCCTTCCGACTCGATCCATTTTCGGTAGGGGCTGTACTTGTCCATCATGAACTGGACATAAGGATGAATCTCGAACTCTTTTACGGGTCGTGCCATAAAAGTCACCTCCTTCTAATGGATACGATGACCCTACTGCGGCCGCGGATGGCGTGTCAACTCGAAGAATCAATACCCAATCTATCTCGACCTTTGTTGGCTTCCAACCCTGCTTGACAGTCGCTATTTGTCCTGACTATAAACGAATCTGTCGTTCGTTTTGCCACGCAAGCTCGCTTCTTCAGGACAAACAGTCTCGAACCGCGAGTCAAAACCAAACAGAATAGCTTAAGGAGAAGAGATATGGCGACAAAGCTTAAATTCGGATTACTGTTACCCCACTTCTGTGAGTATGGCTCGGCCGAAAGATGCATCGAAGGATCGAAAAAGGCCGAGCGATATGGATTTGACTCGGTTTGGGTCAGAGACCACCTGGTTTTTGAACCGCACGGCATGGAGGGCGAAGATAATACCCACATCGAGGGGCTGCTGATACTGGCAGCGATCGCGCCGCTCTGTAAAAAACTGACTCTCGGCACCGGCACGATGATCTCGCACCGCCATCCCATTCATCTGGCGCAGTCCATGGCGGGCCTCAGCACGTTGTGCGACAGCAACATCATCATGGGACTTGGCCTCGGTACCTTTCCCCATGAATTCGAAGCGGCGGGTCATAAGAAGACGACTTTACAAGATCGCGCTAATATAGCGAAAGTTAACGCCGAGCTCTGCCGCCGCTTCTGGGCCGGTGAAAAGATTACCTACAAAGACGATTATTACGACTTCAAAGACGTTGAGCTCAAACCGACGCCGGGCAAAAAGATTCCGATCTGGTACGGCGGTGGCACGCCGGCTTCCTGCCGCCGCGCGGCGGATTACTGCGACGGCTGGATGCCCGGACGTATTCCCACGGCGACATTTAATAAAATGGTCAAGTACCTCGAAGAACAGTGCCAACTGGCCGGACGACCGATGGTGACCACCGGCGCGATCCCCATCACCAGCATCGATAAGGACAGAGACGTCGCGCTCAGCAAGGTGAACGTCAAGGGCCTGATCAACGAAGGCAACGCCCCGAGCAAGAAAACCTGGGTCAAACCGGCATCCGGCACCTTCTCCAAGGTCGAGGACATCGAAGGACTGCTCATGGCGGGGACTCCGGCGGATATCGCCCGCGATACCAAGCGATACGAAGAAGCCGGCCTCAATCATATCGTTTTCGATCTGCGCTTCCGCTACGCCGACTGGTACCAGCAGATCGACCTGTTGGGCCAAGAAGTTCTGCCGGCGGTACGCGCCTAACCCTGCTAAGTTCAAATCGTTCAAAATGTTCAAAACGTTGAAAACGTTATCCGGATCGGACGATTTGAACTGCGTGAACGATTTGAACGTTTTGAACAAGTTTAGGAGTATGACATGCGTACAGAGAAAGTGAACTTTTACAGTGAAGGCATTAAGCTCGCCGGCATGCTCTACCTGCCCGACACAGATCAGGGCAAGCCCTATGCGGGTATCGTTCAGGGCCCCGGCTTTCTCGGTCTCAAAGACGCCAAGCACTACATCATGATGTTTGAGAAGCTGTGCGCCGCCGGTTACGCCTGCCTGTGCTTTGACTACCGTGGCTGGGGCGACAGCGAAGGCAACGATCGTGGTTGGGTCATGCCGAAATGGCAAGCCGAAGACATCCGCAGCGCCATCTCGTATATGCAGACGCGCGCGGAAATCGATCCCGACCGGATCGCCACGTACGGCTCCGGCGGCACCGGCGGTGGCAATGCCGTTTACGTCGCGGCCATCGATGCGCGCGTGAAGTGCTGCGTTTCATATCTCGGTGTCAGCAGTGGGAGAGATTGGCTGCACTCGATGCGCCGCGAGTATGAATGGGTGGATTACTTGAAGAGCATCGACGAAGACCGCAAGAAGCGGGCCTTGACCGGGTCGGGTGCCATCGTCAGCGCGCGTGAGGGGGGCATCATGGTGCAAACCCCGGAACGGCAAACGACGACTATCAAGAAAGACGTTGCCGATAAAATTCCTGATGCCATGCCGCTGGCCTGCGCCGAAGGGATTTTAGAATACAGTCCCATCGATGTGGTTCACAAGATTTCCCCGCGCGGCGTGCTATTCATCGCCGTCGAAGGCGACGCCGTCACTCCGGAACAGCAATCGTTTGATTTATACGAAAAAGCCGGCGAACCCAAAAAGCTGGTTTTGTACAAGAAGACCACGCACTACGGCATCTATAACGATTACTTCGATGATGTCGCCGCCAATGTGGTTGACTGGTACAACCGCCATCTCAAATATCAAAAGGTCGAAATTACCGAAACAAACTAGGAGCCTTCATGAACAAAATCTCGTTTGGCGTGAGAGTGCCGAATTCCGGTCCGCTCTCCAGCATTGAGAATATCGTCAACGCCACCCAATCGGCCGAAGCAATGGGATTCGATGCGATCTGGGTCCACGACCACGTGGTCTGGAGCACCGAAATGCACCGGCATCACATTTCCTCCGGCGCCTTCGAAGCGATCACTGATTCACAGGAGGCTAATTTTTTCGAAGCCACCACGATCCTTTCGTATTTGGCAGCGGAGACTAAGAAAATAGTTCTAGGCGTTGCGTGTCTGGTCATGCCCTGCCGCAATCCGATTTACGCCGCGAAACAGTACTCGACCTTAGATCACCTCGCCAACGGCCGCTTGCTGGTCGGCGTCGGCCTCGGTTCTAAAGCCACACGCGAGTCGGACGAGTTCGGCGTGTTTGGCGTGCCCTATGACCGGCGCGGTGATCGTACCGATGAGTATATCGAAGCGATGAAGGCGATCTGGACGCAGCCCCTCGCTGCTTACAAGGGCGATTTCATCCAGTTCAAAGATGCCGAGGTTTATCCCAAACCGGTGCAGAAACCGCATCCGCCTGTTTGGGTTGGCGGTTGGATGAAGCTCGCCGCCAAGCGCGCCGGCAAATACGGCGAAGGCTGGATACCGGGCTGGCTATCGCCCAAGGAAATGAAAGTCGGCTGCGACATCTTGGCGCAAACGGCGCGCGACAACGGCCGGGATCCGGCCAAAATCACGATCGCCGTGGAAAAGCTCGCGACCATCGCTAAGACTCGTGACGAGGGCCTCAATCTCGCCATGCCGACACTTAAAACCAGCAGCGAGAGCTACGAGCGCGACATCGACAGCATGCAGTTT
>JBBDNJ010000074.1:0-6889 GCA_040877705.1 Binatia bacterium
ATCCGCTGCCTAATCTCAAAATACGTTAGTGAACTTATGAACCAGAGTACTAAGCTCAATTCCGCTTTCTAGCATTTCGTGCCGTCCAAGGCTCGCTAAATTTGCAGCGCGCGGTTGCGACTCAATATAGCAGAGCTACAATTAAGTTATTTAGTTCGGAGGTCTCTATGCCGGAAGCCCTATCAAAAGAAGAATTGCGCGCGCTCGATGCGTATTGGCGCGCGGCGAATTACCTTTCTGTCGGGCAAATTTATCTGCTCGATAATCCCTTGCTTCGAGAACCGCTGAAAATTGAGCACATCAAGCCCAGACTGCTGGGGCATTGGGGAACCACTCCTGGACTGAATTTTATCTACGCTCATCTCAACCGTCTGATCAAGAAAAATGATCTCAACATGATTTACATTGCCGGCCCTGGACATGGCGGTCCGGGCATCGTTGCGAACGTCTATTTAGAAGGAACCTATAGCGAAGTGTATTCGAGCATCTCCCAGGATGCGGACGGCATGCAAAAGTTGTTTAAACAATTTTCTTTTCCAGGAGGAATTCCCAGTCATGTGGCGCCGGAAACGCCGGGCTCGATACATGAGGGAGGAGAGCTGGGCTACGCCTTGTCGCACGCCTACGGCGCCGCGTTTGATCTTCCCGATCTGTTAGTCGCATGTGTCGTGGGCGACGGTGAAGCCGAAACCGGCCCGTTGGCGACTGCGTGGCACTCGAACAAGTTTCTTAATCCCGCCACGGATGGCGCAGTGCTCCCAATCCTGCATCTGAACGGTTACAAAATTGATAACCCGACGATTTTGGCGCGCATCGACCGGGAAGAGTTAGATGACTTATTTCATGGTTACGGCTATCAGCCGTATTTCGTCGAAGGCTCGGAGCCCGAAGCGATGCACCAAACAATGGCTGCGAGCCTGGACGCGGTCGTTGCGGAAATCAAAACGATCCAGGAGGATGCCCGCAAGCACGGCGTCAGGCGGCGGCCTCGCTGGCCGATGATCGTCTTGCGCACACCGAAAGGTTGGACAGGACCCAAAGAAATCGACCGTAAGAAGGTCGAAGGAACCTGGCGGGCGCACCAGGTCCCCATCGCTAAAATCGAATCGCCAGAGCATCTCAAAGATCTAGAAAGCTGGATGAAGAGCTATGGACCGGAGGTGCTGTTCGATGCAACCGGCAAATTCGTTTCCGACCTAGCAGATCTCGCACCCAAAGGAACACGGCGCATGGGGGCGAATCCACGCGCCAATGGCGGTTTGCTGCTGAAAGAGCTGCGCATGCCTGACTTCCGGGACTATGCAGTGGAGGTTTCTAGGCCCGGCACGACACACGCGGAAGCGACCCGGGTCCTGGGTGGTTTTCTGCGTGACGTGATGAAGCAGAATCTGCAGACACGGAATTTCCGCGTCTTCGGTCCCGATGAGACGAGTTCCAATCGACTCGCCGCCCTGTTCGAGGTGACTCAGCGGACCTGGCTGGCAGACACCGTCCCGGAAGACGAAAACCTCTCGCCGGACGGCCGTGTGATGGAAATTCTGAGCGAGCATACCTGCCAAGGATGGCTGGAAGGATATCTGCTGACCGGCCGGCACGGCTTGTTCTCTTCCTACGAGGCCTTCATTCATATTGTGGATTCGATGTTCAACCAACACGCTAAATGGCTCAAAACGACCAGCATGGAAATCCCCTGGCGCGCGCCGATTGCATCATTGAACTATCTGCTTTCGTCGCACGTCTGGCGTCAGGATCACAATGGCTTTTCGCACCAGGATCCCGGTTTCATCGATCACGTGGTGAACAAAAAGGCTGAAGTCATTCGCGTGTATCTGCCGCCGGATGCCAATACTCTGCTTTCCGTGACGGATCACTGCTTGCGGAGCCGCAACTATGTGAACGTCATCGTGGCCGGAAAGCAACCTGCTCTGCAATATCTGGATATGGATGCCGCCATTAAACACTGCACCGCGGGAATCGGCATTTGGGAGTGGGCGAGTAACGACAGGGGCCACGACCCCGACGTTGTGATCGCTTGTTGCGGAGATATTCCGACTTTGGAAACGTTGGCGTGCGTGGATCTTCTACGTTCCCAAGTCCCCGATCTAAAAGTCAGGGTCGTGAACGTCGTCGACTTGATGAAGCTTCAGCCACAAAGTGAACATCCGCACGGGCTTTCGGACAAGGACTTTAATGCACTGTTTACGACCGACAAGCCCATTATCTTTGCCTTCCACGGATATCCCTGGCTGATTCACCGGCTAACCTATCGCAGGACCAACCACGAGAATCTTCACGTGCGCGGTTACAAAGAGGAAGGAACTACCACAACTCCATTCGACATGGTGGTGCTGAATGACCTGGACCGTTTCAAGTTAATGGGCGACGTGGCGGACCGGGTATCTAAACTGAGTACCCGGGCAGCCTATTTGAAGCAATTCGTTCGCGACAAGCGTATCGAACACAAAGAGTACATCCGCGAGCGCGGCGAGGACATGCCTGAGGTGCGCGACTGGAAGTGGTCGCATTGATGGTGTGCGGGCTCGTATGGCTGTGGGCGGGCTCAGCCTGGCTTTCAATCTATTGCTGACCGGCGTCTTTATTCTCGGGCACCGCAACTGGCCTGTGATCATTACAGGGGTCAAATAGCTTTCGGATTGTATCACTTTCTCAGCGGTTGGCTGCTGGGGTTATCCGAAGGATCCGGCCGTTGTGGGCGTCGGTGAGAAGATACAGCGAGCCATCTGAAGCCTGGCGCACGTCGCGGATGCGCTCTTTTAAATCACCAAGGTAACGCTCTTCTTTGACGACTTTGCCGTCCTTCATTACGAGCCTCACTAAGAGCCCCGGCGTGAGCGAGCCGATGAGGATGTTACCCTTCCAATCCGGCAATAGATCGCCCGTATAGAAGACCATGCCGGAGGGCGCGATCACCGGGTCCCAATAGTAGACCGGCTGCTCCATCCCTTCTTTCGCCGTGCCTTCGCCAATCCTGAACCAAGAGTAGTGGACACCATAGGAGATGACGGGCCAACCGTAGTTTTTGCCGGCTTGCGGATGGTTCAACTCGTCGCCGCCGCGCGCGCCGTGCTCCACGGTCCAGAGCTGTCCGGTCTCGGGATGGAGCGCGGCAGCTTGGACGTTGCGATGGCCGTACGACCAGATCTCCGGCCGCGCGCCGGCGCGGCTGACGAAGGGGTTGTCGCGCGGCGTCGAACCGTCCGGGTGGATGCGCACGATCTTGCCGAGCGTCGTAGCTAGGTCCTGGGCTTTATCGGAGTCATTGAACCGCTCGCCTAAAGTCACAAACAGCGTGCCGTCGGGACGAAAAACAATTCTCGAGCCCCAGTGATTAGCGCCACTCACCTTGGGCTGCTGGCGCCAGATCACCTGGGTATTTTCAAGCCCGCGTTCGCCGAGTCGCCCTCGCGCAACGGCGGTGCCTGCGCCGGATTCGCCGGCTTCGGCAAAAGACAGATAGACAAGCCGATCCTTATCGAATGCCGGACTGGGCGCCACGTCGAGAAGCCCGCCTTGCCCGCTCGCATAAACCCGGGGGACTCCGGTGAGCGGTTCGGAAATGCGGCCGTCTCGCTCAACCACGCGCAAGCGACCTGGACGTTCGGTGACAAGCATCCGCCCGTCCGGCAGGAAAGCGAGGCCCCAGGGATGCTCGAGCCCTTTGGCAACAGTCTCGACTCTGAGGGCGCCTTTCACCGGAGCCGGTGTCGGCGAGCGCGGCGCCTGCGCTTCTGCTAGCGACGGCGCGCCTGTTATCAAACAGGCGACCAGCACGAGATACGTTATCTTCGGCCGCAACCGAGTTGCGCAGCGGGTGATAAACAAAATAGCTGATCTCATCTGTGACATTGTTTCTTCTCCTTGATGCCATGTAACTGTCCGGTCAAGTTGCTATTGACTTATGTTGTACCCGGCGAGTAGCCGAGTTTGGTCCTCATTTTAACGGTCCCGAAGCGATCCTCGCCGTGGTGGGGAATTATTTACGGTATCACACCGCAAGAGATGAAGGGCAGAGGGCAGCGGTATACCGAGCCTCGGTACGTGGCGAGTTGTTTGATGAGGCGGTATGAGTTTATGGGGTTACGGGAGATCGGCGAGCGAGTGGGGCTGCATTTCAGTGCGGTAGGCAATGCGGTACAGCGGTTAGCCCAGGATCCGAAGCGCACGATGGCGCAGTCGGTGAAAGACTTGGAACACTTGTTTAAGAAGCAAGAGTCCTGACCGCCTATGTTATCCCTGTCACGGTTACGCAATCCGCTTGACGCGAGTCTCGCAGCTCTGTATCTTCATTGTAGAAACAGGCTGGAGGTGCGCCGATGCATGTTCGAGTTCAAAAGTGGGGCAACAGCTTGGCTGTCAGGATCCCTAAGCCGCTGGCTGAAGACGCCGAAGTAAAGGATGGAACAGTGTTAAACTTGGCGGTTTCCGAAGGGAAGATCGTCGCGACACCCGTTGAAAAAAAGAAACTGTCTCTCAAGCAGTTGCTCGCGAAGGTAACTCGGAAAAATCTGCACGCGGAAGTTGATTTCGGTCCGTCGGTCGGACGTGAGATTTGGTAATGGCCCGCCGCTACGTTCCAGCTCGGGGTGATGCGGTCTGGATAACTTTCAATCCTCGAGCCGGGCACGAGCAAGCCGGTCGTCGCCCGGCTTTGGTGCTTTCCCCCTCTTCTTACAATGGCAGGGTTGGACTCGCCATCCTCTGTCCTATTACGAGTCAGGTAAAAGGTTATCCATTCGAAGTAACGATCCCGTCCGGATCAAAGCTCGGCGGCGTGATTCTTGCCGATCAAGTTAAGAGTCTCGATTGGCGCATTCGGAAAGCGGAATTCATCTGCAAACTGCCGCGCGAAACCGCCAGTGAAGTCTTAGACAAATTAGCAACGCTTTTGCTCGAATAGAGCTAGCCGGCGTGAACACCGAAAGAGATGTTCGCCGTCGCGCACCAGGCATCGTTTTCGATGTCGTATTACAAGACCCGATCTCGAAGCCTAATTCATCTTGAGCAGCCGCTTAATATTGCCCGCCATAATCAGGCGGAGATCTTCGATCTTGAGCTTGAGGTGTCTCTGCGCGTGTTTGACGATCTTCTCGATCTCCCAGTCCATCGGGTTGAACGGATGATCCGAGCCGTAAAGGACCCGGTCGGGCCCGGCCCACGCAATCGATTCGCAGAAGAACGGCAGCCAGCCCACGCCCGAGCTGTCCATGTGGACGTTTTCGCAGCGCTTGGCAATCTCGACGACCTCACGAACCCCTTCGACGAGGCCCGAATGGCCCATGATAATCGGCAGCTTGGGAAAATCTTTGGCCACTTCGCCGATCCGTTTCGGACTGGCATCTTCGCCTAGGCCGCAGTGAAAGAGAACCGTGAGCCCGTGGTGCTGCGCGGCCTCCATGAGCGGATAGACCTTTTCTTTATCGTTCGCCGGGCAGTGTTCGATCAGCGGATGAATTTTGATTCCCATGAGGCCAAGCTTAACGCCTTCCTCCAACACCTGAAGGGTATCCTTCGGACCGTTTCCGGGGCTCAGTCTCATAAAGCCGTGAATACGTCCCGCGTGTTGTTTCATTGCGTCCGCGATGTATTGGTTGGTCTCTCGATAATCCGACGGCTCTCCGATACCGATCGCAAAAGTGACGACCCCGTCCACCCCGGCATTGTCCATCGATTCCAGCATGTCCTCAGCCATGAACTTCATAATCGGCGGGATCTGATGAATGGCGAGTTTCTTTCTCGCGCCCATGTGAGAGTGCGCGTCGACGACCTCGATTGGCTCTCCTTCGACGTTAATCATAGATACCTCCTTCTTATGGCGTTTCAGAAACACTATCGGTTCGAAAGTTCCCTGTCTAGCAGATTCCAGGCCCCGGTGCTCTCATCTTAAACGGCTTGAACGTTTTGAACGTCTGGAACGATTTGAACGCCAATAATTTATACGTTCCTCGTCAACGAGATATTGGCCGAGGAGATGAGGAAGGCGAGTTAGCGAAACCGCTTCGTCCAAAAATAGTCAAGTCGTAAAAGCTTGTCCCCGTTCCGTGGCGTTGAAGCAATAGCGAGTTCCGTTATCGGGCTTACCGCCCTTGCGACAACGGAAAGATCCAAAATTAAGAATCAATAGAATGCGGCGCCCGCCTATTATTGCTCGGCGTTTATTCGGATAGCTGTCTAAGTTAAGTATTCAGCGAACGATCTTTGCATTAATCCCGCGAGGACCTTGTAATGTGAACCCAAGGTTACATCGGATTAGGGTGTTAAGGGCTACGCTCTCCCATTCCCCACGGCCAAACTCGCTGAAGTGAACAAATAGGGACGTCCCTAATGAAGCGATAGTGACGAAGCAAAAACTATCTTGTCGCTTATTAACCTGACCTTTATATTCGATTAATGACCCAGCATTACGAGCTTCGCCCCAAAGCCTATTTCGAAAATGTGGAGCGAACGTTTGTGCTTTTAGACTATGAAATAGCCGGTCTGCCTCGCTCTTATTCCCGAAAAGAAATTCATGTCTGGCGTAAAGAGCCTGTGCATCATAATTCGTGTCTCCTTCGGTAAAGCTACGCTTGAGATGATACGAGATAGTATCTTTGTGAGATTCTTCATTAGTATCCAGAAGCATTTTTGCCAACTCTAAATGTACCCTTTTGGAGCCGGGATTCTGCTCCAGGCACTTCTTAAAAATTTCTTCTGCTTCATTTCGCTTTCCACTCCGTAGGTAGTATTGAGCCAGCCGTGTGGCTACCACGTCACTTCGTGGATTTGCATTGAATGCGGTCTCAAGCGCCTCTATCGCTCTAGGTTCGTTCTGCAAAGCGTTGAGCCGTTGTCAAATAGTGGGTAAAGGGATTAGGCGGCGACCCTGACTTCC
>JBBDNJ010000075.1:0-6875 GCA_040877705.1 Binatia bacterium
CAATACGGCTTCGGGCATCGAACGAGTTGAAGATTTGCGCGGCAAACGCATGGGGGTTCCGGAATACAGCATGACAGCGGCGGTATGGTTGCGCGGACTGTTCGAGCATGAACACGGCGTTCCACCGAATGCGATCCATTGGGTCCAAGCGGGAGAAGAGCATCCGGGCCGCAAGGATCGCGTCGACTTCGAAATGCCCGCCGGAGTTCGTATTGAAAGCCGCCCTGATACGACATTGAATGCCATGATAGAGAGCGGCGAGATCGATGCCATGATGTCGCCCCGTATGCCGACCTGTTTTTTAGAGGGCGCCAGGCATGTGCGCCGGCTGTTCCCGAATTACCGCCGGGCGGAAATGGAATATTTCGCCAAGACCGGACTATTTCCGATCATGCATGTGATCGTCATCAAACGGTCCATTTATGAAAAAGATCCGTGGGTGGCCCAAACCCTCTATAAAGCATTTTGCGCGGCAAAAGATCTGTGTATGAAAGAACTTTACGACACCAACATCCTGCGCGTCAGTCTTCCCTGGACTTCGGCCGAATATGAAGACACCCGCGAACTGATGACGACCGACTACTGGCCCTACGGATTAGCGCCGAACCGGAAAAATTTAGAAACCTTACACGACTATCTTTATGAACAGGGCTTAATCAAGCAGAGACTGAATCTCGACGAGCTCTTCGCGCGCGAAACGTTGGAAGCATTCAAGATTTAGCTAAGCCAAATGCCACGGCTCTGGCTAAAATAAGATCGTTTGGCGGGGGAGATTGGCAAAGATCGTTCTTTGACCTTAATGTTATGCCAAGAGTAAATTTTGATCAGTGATGGCTCTTTCATTAAACAAACCCAAGCTCGATAACCTTGCCGGTGACATCTGGAAATCCGCCGAGCGGTTAAGGGGCAAATTCAAGGCGTACGAATACCAAGGCGTCATCCTGCCCATCATCGTCATCCGCCGTCTCGAATGTGTGCTGATCGACTGGCGGGAGAAAAAGCGCGCCGAGGTGCTCGCGAGGCGACCGAAGCTCACTGAAAAAGAACTCGCCAAATTGGTCAAGGAACTCGAACTCAACCCCAAGCAGTCGCCGTTCTCCAACAAGACCGACTGGACGCTCCGTAAGATCTATGCGGAAGACCACGTGCTTCTGGAGGCCAACTTCCGTGCCTACATCAACGGCTTCTCCAAGAATGTTGACGACATCATCGAGCATTTCAATTACCGCGCCACCATCGGCACGATGGTGAAAAACAACCGGCTTGCCCCGATCCTGAATCAATACAAAGAACTCGCGCTCGGCCCGGAACAGCTCTCCCCCCTGGAAATAGGTTACATCTACGAGGAGTTGCTCCGGCGCTTTTCGGAACAAAGCGGCGAGGAGGCGGGAGATCACTTCACCCCACGCGAAGTCATCCGCCTTATGGTCGAGCTGTTGGAGATTCCCATCCCCGACCGGCATTTCTCCATCTACGATCCCGCAGCCGGCACCGGCGGTATGTTGTCCGTGGCTAAGGAACATCTGCTCGACCGCACCGCCACGCCGGAGGAAAAGGAGCGCGTCGAAAAATTCCTCACCGTTCACGGCCAGGAATTATCACCTACGAACTATGCCGTCTGTCAGGCCGACCTCCTCATCAAGAACGACCAGCAGGTCAAAATTTTCCTCGGCAACTCGCTCATCCCGCACGATCAGCACAGCCGCGATCCAGGCGACCAGTGGCCGGAGCCCAAACACTGCTTCAACCGCATGTTGAGCAATCCGCCATTCGGTGTCACCTGGGGCGGCAAGGACGGTTACGAAACCGAGGCGCGCAAGTTGAAGCAGACCCGCTATCAGGCCGGCATGCCGCGCGTGAACGACGGCGCTCTGCTCTTCCTGCAAACCATGCTGGCCAAGATTATCCCGTCAGCCGAGGGCGGCAGCCGCATCGCCATCATTTTCAACGGCTCACCCCTCTCCAATGGCGACTGCGGCTCGGGCGAGAGCGAAATCCGCCGCTGGATTCTAGAGAACGACTGGCTGGACGCTATCGTCATGCTGCCTGACCAGTTGTTCTACAACACCAGCATCTTCACCTACATCTGGCTGCTGCGAAACGAAAAGCCCGCCAGCCATCACGGGCGCGTGATGCTCATTGACGCGCGGAAGCAATTCGAGAAAGAGCCAAAAGCCTTCGCCAGCAAACGCAACCGCATGACGGACGCCCATCGCCAATGGATTGAGGAGCGTTACCGCGATGGCTGGGCCAAGGGCTACGCCGATGAACAGGTGAAGATCTTCCAGCGCGAAGATTTCGCTTACCACAAAGTCAGCGTCGTCTTCTGGCAGATAGATGAAAACGACAAGCCCGCCATCGTCACTGAACTTTACGAAAAGGCGTTCACCGCCGCGAACGTCACCAAGGAACTTGAATTCTATGAGAGCGAGTTGACGTTTCGCGTGCGCGTCAAGGCAGTAGACGGCGAAAAGACCATCACTCTCGCTCTCGCCGCCAAGCATAACGCGACGACGAAATTTAAGGCGGCCTTCGGCGACCGACCCGAAATTCTCTCCGTCGAATGGACGCACCGGCATTATGTGCAGGACGACGAATACATTCCGCACGGTGAAGACATCGAAGCGTTTCTGAAACGGGAAATCGCCAAGCCGATCATTCGCTGGGAAGACAGACCGCAACTCGGTTACGAAATTTTGCCAAACAAATACTTTTACCACTACCAGCCGCCGACTCCCGCGAATGAATTGCTCGCCGAGTTCTGGAATCTGGAGAAGGACGCCGAGAAAATGTTGGAAGGGTTGGCAGTGAGCGCGAAATGAGCAACCACCACGACAGTTTCCTCGATGCGCTTCCTGACGGTTGGACTTTCGACCGGCTCAAAGATGTTGTCGTGCTTCGCAATGAAAAATGTGACGAGGCGAGCGCGGATGAGGATTACCTTGAATTAGAAGACTTGGAATCTGGCAGCGGGCGAATACTAAACCGCCGCAATACGCTTGAGGTAGAAAGTGCGGTCACGTTGTTCAAAAAGGGTGACGTGCTCTTCGGCAAGCTGCGCCCTTACCTCGAAAAGTATTATGAAGCCGAGTTTGACGGTAAATGCACCGGAGAAATCCTTGCGTTCAAGCCGGAGCGGATAGCGAGCCGCTTCCTTTTCTACTGCGTTGGGTCACGCTGGTTCATCGAACGCTGCAACGCGCTTGCCTACGGCGCGAAGATGCCGCGTGTCAGTTGGCCAACACAACTTTCTCAATTCAATGTCCCGCTCCCTCCGTTGCCGGTGCAACAGCGCATCGCGGCGTATCTGGATGCGAGTTGTGCGGCGATTGACGCGGCGGTGACCGCCAAACGGCACCAACTCGACACCCTCGATGCTGTGAGGGAGAGCTTGATCGAATCCGCAGTCACCAAAGGGATGGGCCCCAACGCACCGATGCGGCCAGTGAACGAGGACTGGATCACCGAGCTCCCTGCGCATTGGGAAGTATGCCGAATAAAACGAATCGTCTCCCGTGTTGACTACGGCATCTCGGAGAGCACCGAACCAGAGGGACGATACCCGGTCTTAAAGATGGGCCACATCCAGCGCGGAGAAATCGAGTTTCGCGACCTTGATTTCGTGGACGAGGTTTCAGACAATCTCTTGTTGGAGACGGGTGATTTACTCTACAACCGAACGAACAGCCCCGACCAAGTCGGCAAGGCGGCGATCTTCCGTCGTCACAAAACAGACGAAATCACTTTTGCTTCCTACCTTGTCCGGCTGCGAACAAACCACCGCGCCGATCCTTACTTTTTGAACTACCTCGTCAACAGCAGAGGGTTTCTCTCGTTTGCCAGAAAACTCGCGATACCCTCTGTGCAGCAGTCGAATCTCAACTCGACGAGGTATTGTCGAATGCTGATTCCGCGCCCCCCAGTCGAAGAACAGCGCGAAATCGCTGTCTATCTCGACGCAAAACTCGGCGAATTGGGTCGTGTCGTCATCGGTATCGAGTCCCAGATCGACACCCTCACCACCTACCGCAAATCGCTGATTCACGAATGCGTTACCGGCCAGCGGCGAATCACGGAGTCGGATGTGCAACGAGCGGCGGCGCAGCGCAAATTCGACAACCTGGCTCTAACAGGGTAAAGAAAACCCTATATGCTGTCTTCCGAACTCGATTACATCACCGTCAAGGGTTTCAAAAGCTTTGCGTGCATTGAGGAGTTGCCGTTGCAGCCCATCAATGTGGTCATCGGTCCGAATGGGTCCGGCAAATCCAATTTCATCGGTGTATTTGCATTTCTGAACGCCATCCAGGAGGGCCATTTACAGGAGTACGTTACGAAAGCCGGTGGTGCGGAAAAGGTTTTACACTTCGGCTCGAAAACGACCGGAACCATCGAGCTTCACATCTCATTTAAGGACGGGGTCAATCAATACAAAATCCAACTCAAACCAGCGCCCGGCGATCAGCTCTACCCAGCGAGTGAGACTGTTTTATTTTGGGATAAGCAGCACCCCAATCCATACCCCGAGGGGCTAACTCCTCGCGGGCGCGAGGCGGGGATCAGCGACCCAAGCTGTAAGGGAATCGCTGGCTACGTTCGCAGCCATCTTCAAAGATGGCGACTATATCATTTCCATGACACAAGTGCCGGGTCGCCCATGAAGAAGACGGCGTCGCTTAACGATAACCGTTTTCTGCGGCCCGACGGGTCGAATCTGGTGGCGTTCCTCTACTTTCTGCGTGAAAGGCACCCGGAGGCCTACGGCCTTATTCGAGGAACGGTTCAACGAGTCGCACCGTTCTTCGACGATTTCCAGTTGGAGCCGGCGCAACTCAAACCGGATAGCATCATTTTAGAGTGGCGGCATAAGAACTCTGACGCATACTTCGATGCAAATGCGTTTTCTGATGGAACATTGCGGTTCATAGCCTTGGCTACTTTGCTGCTTCAACCGGAAAAATATCGACCGTCCGTAATCCTAGTCGATGAACCAGAGTTGGGATTGCATCCCTACGCGATCACCATGCTGGCTTCGCTAATCAAACAGGCGTCTACCAAGACGCAGGTGATTGTTGGTACGCAGTCGCCGCTCCTACTTGACCATTTCCGCCCGGAAGATGTCTTGGTAGCAAATCGGATCGAAGGAAGCACGGAGCTCACTCGACTGGAATCCTCGAAATTGTCCACTTGGCTGGAAGACTATAGCCTCGGTCAGTTGTGGGAAAAAAACGAGATCGGCGGGCGACCTGCCAAGGAATAGGCTATGGTGCGCCTGCTGATCCATGTCGAGGGTGAAACAGAAGAGACATTTGTAAATGATCTTCTTGCGGATCACCTTTATAATTTTGGGTATGAGCTCGTCAGCGCCCGGATACTTGGGAACGCCCGTTTGCGGGAAAAACGAGGCGGCATTCGAGCGTGGGGTAGCGTCAAAAAAGATATCGTCAATCACCTGAAAGAGGATTCCGACTGCTTGGCGACCATGATGGTCGATTATTATGGACTGCCGCGGTCGGGAGACAGAGCTTGGCCAGGAAGAGCCCAGGCCGGAAATGTCCCGTACGCGCAAAAATCCGCATGTATTGAAACAGCGTTGCTACAAGATGTGGCTCAAGAACTGGGTGGTGAATTCGAAGCGCGCCGGTTTCTACCTTTTGTTGTCATGCATGAGTTTGAGGGCCTGCTGTTTAGTGATTGCCAAGTGTTCGCCGAGGCAATCGCGCGGCGAGAACTGGCGCAACCATTCCAAAACATTCGTCAGCAGTTTGCCACTCCAGAGGAAATAAACGATTCTGCCGTAACCGCGCCGTCGAAGCGCGTTGAGGAGCTGATTTCCGGGTATGAAAAGCCACTGTTCGGCACTCTTGCCGCCCTGAGAATGGGACTCGCGACGATCCGCCGCGAGTGTCCGCATTTCAAGGATTGGCTGGAACGCTTGGAAACATGGCCACAACAACATGGCACGTAGACGCAAACCAGAAATAACCTTTCAAACGCACATTGCGGACTATCTTGTCCGCGAGCACAAGTATGGCGTGCTTGAACAGTCCGACATCACCGACATCGAGCATTTCATCGCCGAGGACCATCTGTGGGCCTTTCTCAAAGCCACCCAGCTCGATACGCTCAAAAAGCTGGAGGATGATTACGGCACGGATGCGCGGGACGAGGTCTTCAAGGCGCTGCGTAAGGAATTGGAGCATACGCCTCTTTGGATGCTGTTGCGCCACGGCCTCAAGGTGCGCGGACTGGAGTTCCGCCTCTTCTATCCCAAGCCGCGTTCCGCAGCCAGTGCCGCCGCCGAAAAATACGCCCAGAACCGCATCAATTTCCGGCCGCATTTCTATTTTGGGGAAACGAACAAGGAGATTGATTTCGTATTCTTCCTCAACGGCCTGCCTATCGTGGACCTTGAGTTGAAGCATGAGGCCAATCAGAACGTGCATGACGCGGTGGCGCAGTTCTGCAAGCGCGAGCACGCGCGCAAGATTTTCCAACACCCGTTTCTTTACCTCGCCGCCGACACCTGCGACGTGATGGCCGCCACAGACCCGTGCCGGGAGGAGAATTTCCGCTGGCACAATATGGGATTGACCAACACACCCACGAATCCGAATGAATATCCGGTCGAGTTCCTTTACCGTGAAGTTTTGTCTAAGGAGCAGTTGCTGGAGGCGCTCTCGTTCTTCCTGGTCCGCGTGCCCGAGCGCGAGGCGGAGGATGACAAGACGGAACGCTCTGCGTTCACGTTGTTCCCGCGCTATCATCAAAGCCGTTTGGTGCGTCGTGTGGCTGAGGACATCACGGCCCATTTCGCCGCGAAGGGCGACATCGGAAAAAAATATCTCGCCGACCACTCCGCCGGCAGTGGCAAG
>JBBDNJ010000076.1:0-6781 GCA_040877705.1 Binatia bacterium
GCATGTAAAAAAAATAGACCCACGATTCCCATCAAAATCGTTGGCCGCTTTACCCGTTGAGCCTCGAGAAAGATGATGAGTAGTGGAAGGAGTCCAGCGAACTCCCGAAACCAGGGCCCGAAAAAAAGAACGGCGCAGAGCCCGGCCATGTACCAGGCTTTACCCTGCGAAGACGTTACCACTTGCCAATAAAGGAGAAGGCCAAGGCAGATCATAAGTGGAACAATGGCCTGGAAGCCACAAGACATGTTCCATGCGCCTGTAACAACCGGAGCAGAAAAAAGAAAAAGAAATACAGCAAATAAGGCTGTCACATCCGAATGTAGAAAATGACGTGAGACAAAGAAGAACGCCAAGGCCATGGCACCAATCACTGCGCCCCCGGCGGCAAACCAAAAAAACGGTAGATAGGGGCTGACATCTCGGTCGCTGAATAGCGCCACACCGGTCCATAAAACTACACGACTTAAGGGCCGGTAGCCTTCCGAACCGACGTCATAAAAAGAGTTATGTGTGATCCACTTGAGTAAGCCTGGGTCACTCCATTTCAGGGTTTCTGGTTCTTCAAATAGGTTGTTAGCGACCAATACACTGTCGCACCATACGATAGGCTCCGGTGAACGCCAAAAGAAGAATCCAGCCGCAACACCAAACCAGAGGAGTATAAGAAGAGCTAAACGGCGTTTGGATCTAGAAATATCCATCCAAGTTCAGGCTAATAAAAGTAGCAGAGTACGCGCATTATTCTGTTGAAGGATGGCTAAGATATCGGGAAGGATACCGAGGAATCAAAAGCTTACGCTAAGACAAAGGCAGAGATTCTCATCACCAAAGCAGCAAAGTCTGCACTCAATCTCTATTGCAATGAATGCACCGGTAGAACCGCTCTTGCTGCTTGCATTCTCCAATAGGTCATGAGGTCCTGTAAACTGTCATCAAAGGTATACTGTGGCTCCCATCCAGTTACCCCTACAAATCTGTCGACACAGGGAATTTGCAACGTGACATCCGCTGGGCGGACGAGTTCTTGGGAAAACTGTGTAGGTATTGGAACACGACTAAGTGCGATCAATCGTTCCAAAACCTCGCCTACCTTTATGCCTTTCGTGCCCCCAATGTTATAAACCGCACCAGGTTTACAATGTAGCAGAGCGAGCCAGTATGCACGCATCGCATCTCTGACATCGATGAAACTACGAACGGAGTCGAGATTGCCGTGCAGCAACACCTTTTGGCGTCCACACTCGATCCATGCAATTTGCCTGGCAAAGGACGTCGCAAAAAGATCAGGTCGGCGCGGGTTGAGGTATGAAAACATGCGGGTCCGGACAATGCGCATTTTGTAAGCAGCAAAGTACGTCCATCCCAGCATATCCTGCGCGACCTTCGACACAGCATAGGGACTTGCAGGTCTAAACGGGGTGTCTTCCCCGATGGGGATATCTTTGGCATCTACTTGACCATAGACTTCTGATGTACTGCACAACTGAATAATCGGGTCTTGCTGCAACAGTCTCACGGCCTCACATAGATTACTCGTGCCTATGATGTTATTGCACAATACCGTAGAAGGAGTGGTAAATGATGCACGAACGTTCGCATACGCAGCAAGATGGTATATTGCATCGGGACTCACCTTCTGTAGGATCGGAATAATTGACCCGAAATCCATCAAGTCTGCGTCATGTACGATTACTCTGTCCTCGATTCCCTCAAGATTCTCCCTGGACGTTCGAAAGCCCGCTATCCCGTGAACTTCGACATCACGCTGGTGATTGCATATATACTCTGCCAGATAGCTCCCAGCCGATCCCGCGATACCTGTAATTAATATTTTAGAAATGGTCATTGAACGTCCTGTTGCCGTTGCAATCTTTATAGTTGATGGAGACCTTATTCAGTTCTATTCTCGGGCCGGGCGCTAGTGATTTGAACTCAACTCCAAAAAAACTTCTCCCTAATAAACTGAAAATAATAGGCTCCACCCCACCTTAGTACCTGAAGCTTTCTCGTCCCGCCCACCCGTGGGGGTTCGTCCGCTGGTATCTCGGTGATCTTGAGTCTTCTTTTCGCCGCCCTGACGGAAAGTAAAGGCTCCCAACTGATGGTGGTTTGGAACAGCTTCTCGGCCGTTGAGTAGGCCGCATCCGTATGCAATTCCAGATCGTAGATGAGCCGCGTTTTGTAGGCGCGAAAGATGACCATGCTGTCCGTATAGCGAGCGCCATGTAAAACGTTAATGGTCCTGGTGAACAGCCAATTACCGAACGCTGTGACCACATCATCGTCTTCACTCTTTGCTCCATCAAGGTAGCGCGAGCCGATGACCATGTCATATCCTTCCTTGATCTTGTCGATCAACGCAGGAATCCGTTCAGGGACAGAGTTGCCGTCCGGACTGAAAGTTACAATCACGTCGCCGTCGATATACGGCAAAACCTCGGTGTATGCGTGCCGGAATCCGCGTTTTTTCTGGACGTAGACAAAGTATCCATGCTCCTTTGCATATTCGATGGTTCCGTCCGTCGATCCGCCGTCGAGGATGATGATCTGATCACACCATTCCGTCTTGACTCTTGGCATGATCGCCTTCATGCCGTCGATCTCATTGAGTGTGGGAATGAGCAACGTAACTTTCAAACTGAACCACCCATTGTCGGAGTTAAGAACGAAACCACTTAAAGAACGCGATGACTGTGGATGGATCCTGCACCTCGCAGTTTGAAATCATCGTTTCAACTTCTTTGCTTTGAAAAAGCCGGAATTTCCGATGACCCAATTCCGCAGGCGCATACGGTTGCGCTCTCACACAGTTCACTGCGGCAAACAGTTGTACCCGGGCGGCCAGAATTCCGGCGTCCGGAGTGATAAACCCGAGCGGCTGCATGCCATCAGGCTCGCAGCCAAGCCCGGTTTCTTCTCTCAATTCTCGAATCGCGGCAGCCGTCGCCGTTTCATTTCCATCCACGAAACCCTTGGGAATCTCCCACGAATAACTCTTGATGGGATGGCGATAGATCCGCAGAAGGCAAATTTTACTTTCATAGACCGGCAGGATTGCCACACCGGTTACAAGATCGGTGGTCGCTCGCTTGGGAGCAACGACAAGATAATCTCGAACTTGGGTGCGCCCCAGGTAAGCCAATTCGTCAAAGTAAATGTCGAATTGGCTGTTCTCGCAGACCCGTGTCCGTTTTTTCTGTTGCAGTTTATAGGATTTGACGCCCATAGATCAGCCGATACCCGGTCCCTCCGCAACGGTAATGCCAGCGTAGCGGAGAGCATCCTCACGCCGGCGACGACACCGCGTTCCTGACCAATCTATGGGAAGCCATCTGGCGGATGTGCTCAGCGGTTGTCGAACCGTATTTTTGCTCGATCATCCTCAAATAGCTCGAATTGCCGAAATAGACCTGAAAGGCCCGGTCACGAAACTGTAGCACCTCCGCGCCCGACAGATGCTTTGTCGGCAAGGGCAAGCTGTCGACGGCATGTTGCGAATAGCCGGACCATTTCTCCGGCAGGGGCCACCCTTCCTTAACCGCGAGGTTGTAGAGCTGCGACCCAGGGTAGGCCATAGCCGAATAGAAGTTGCCAAATTCGCAGTTAAGCTCCAGCGCCAGATCCAAGGTCGCTTGCATGCTCTCGAGGTCGTCCTCGGGCAAGCCGAAAATGTAATTCCCTATGACATTGATACCCGCGGCTCTGACATTGCCGAGGGTCCGAAAAATCTCTTCCTGGCCGAATCCTTTATCGACGTCATCGCGTACTTTCTCGCTCGCCGCCTCGATGCCGAACGCCAGCCAGTTAAAACCGGCTCGCTTCAATTTATCCAGCATACCGTCTCTTACCGTATCGACGCGGGCGTAAGCCCAGATATTGAGGTCATAGCCGCGTTCGATGATTGCGTCGCATATGCCGAGTATATGACGCGGATTCAAGACGAACATCTCATCGGCGATCTTGATGTTACGCACGCCATACTCCCGGACGACCTTATCGATTTGCGCGATCACCGCTTGCGGGCTCCAGAAACGATAGCTGTTGACGCTCTCCTTCCAGCCTGCTTCCTTCTCACCGGATTTAAACGGCGCCTGGATGCAGCAAAAGCTGCAGTGGTAGGGACAACCGAAAGTTGTGTACAGCGAGGCATACGGCTGCCGTGGTAGATCTCCGAAGCAATGCCAGTTGTGCGCGCGGTACTTTTCCATCGGCAAAAGATCCCACGCGAGCTCAGGCATCTCATGATCTAAGTCTTTGACAAGCGGAGCGGAGGCTGTCGAAACGGCTCTACCCTCTTCCCAATAGCAGATTCCCCGTACCTTTGAATAATCGGGCGAAGTGGACTTCGCCGCCTGCAACAACTCCAAAACCGTGTAAGGCCCTTCTCCCGTGCATACGAAATCCGCCGCTTCCTCCGCCAATGTGCGTTGGGGAAGCGCCGCTACATGTCCGCCGACGAGCGCTAATTTACGTTCCGGATTCGATTCCTTGAGTGCTTTGCAAATCAAACCCGAGACGGTCATATTTTGCGTCGATGCCGAAGGTTGATGCCCATAAACCACGACGACCGCCAGCAACGGATCCATCTCGGCGATGCGGCTGGCGGTCTCTTGCGGTGTTAAATTCTCGGCTTCCGCGTCCAAAACCCGCACCGAAAATCCCCGTCGACGGATGAACGTCGCCAATAAACTTGCCCACACGGGAGGTTCGATGGCGGCAAGCGTCGATCCTAGAGATTGATAAACTTGCATCCGGGTTCCCGGATGAACCAGCACCAAGTCCAATTGTTTGTGGTTAGACATAATGTGCTTCCTCACCGGAAAGACTATTCAGCAGAGAACACAGCTTCATGATTTTTTCTCTTTCGAGTCCGGGATAATTGCCAATGTAGAAGCCGTAAAAATGAACATGATCGACATTCGGATACTTCTCGAATTCTTTCTCGCCGACGATTTTTTTCAAATAAGGCTGCCTGAGTTGATTGCCGCCGCCCGAAGTGCCGCGGCGAAACTCGACGCCGGAGCGGCGCAGCGTCTGCATGACCTTGTCGCACAGAACCGGATCGGCGCGCTTGAGCACCAGGGTAAAAGCATAATTACAGCTTCCCTGAGTAGCGAAGTGGGTCTGGTACTTCTCGGGATCCAAGTGTTCGAGAAATATTTCAAGATTCTCGGCTCTTAATTTATTGTTGTCGTCGAGCCGCTTCAATTGAGAACGGCCGATAACGGCATTGATTTCCGTGCTACGCACGTTGTACGCAGGAAAGGCAAAAATGAAATCCGGGTTTAAATCCGGGTGCTGCCGATAATAGGCCTGTTTGAGATCGGCCGAGCTCGACTCGCGCACCATTCCATGGGCGCGCAGCATGCGCAAGGTTTGATACAAATCCGCGTCATCGGTGCAGATCATGCCGCCTTCGATGGTGCTCATGTGATGCGCATAGTAAAACGAAAAATTCGACATCAATCCGAAGGTCCCGAGTTTGCGTCCGTTGAAAGTCGCGCCATGAGACTCGCAAACATCCTCAATGAGCGCAACGCCGCGAACTTTCAGCTCGTCCAATAGAGATTGCTTCAAGGCGTTATAACCGAGCACGTGAGTCAAAAAGACGGCCCTGGTTTGGGACGAGAATTTGTCGAGGATTTGCTGGTTGTCCATGCCCAAGGTATGCAGATCGATATCGGCAAAGACAGGTTTAAACCCACATTGAAGCACTGCAGCGATATCGGACACCCAGGTCAACGGCGGCACAATAATTTCTCCGCTGCCGTAGCGCTCTCTGAGCGCGCACATGGTGAGGAGATTCGCCGACGAGCCGGAATTCACAAAGACGCTGTGTTGAACGCCGAGCCAAGCCGACCATTCTTCCTCGAATGCCCGGACTTGGTTCGACTGGGTCAATATCGGATCTTCCTGGCGTAGAAACTCGATGACTTGATCGAAGTCCTGTTTAGCCAGGTTGTTTTTCATCAACGGCCAAGCCAAATTCTGGTTCGTGCTCATGCTGGTCATTAAAAAGGTCCGCGGAATTCGATTTCTTGCAAGTCCAACCGCTCGTCCGGCAACCAGCCGCCATGGGTGCCGGTGACGAGATCGTGCGCGGCAGAGGCTATCGTGCGCCCATTAGGGTAATAGAGGTCCTCCAGGAGCGGCGTCGGGGGACAGGTTACCGGTGCAAACCCCATTCGACGAACGCGCACGTCTTTCACTCCCTGCAATCGTTCCGTCACCAGAGCGGCAATCTCCGCACTGGCTCCGCACGTGGTCCAGCCGTTGTCGACAATGCATAGCCGTCCGGTCTTGTGGACCGATGCCGCAATCGTGTCGATATCGAGCGGGCTTAGCCATATCGGATCGATCACCTCGGCTTGAATGCCGATCGATTCCAGATAGCGCCGCGCCCGCAGACACTCCGAGTGCATATACGAGATCCCCACCAGGGTCACGTCCCTGCCTGTGACCGTGACGCGCGCTTTCCCCGGGGAAACCGTATACGAAGATTCCGGTACCGGACCTTTCTGAAAGTGAAGGATACGATGCTCGATGTACATGACCGGATCGTTATCCCGGATTGCATGAATCAAACATCCTTTGGCATCGTAGGGAGTTGCCGGAGCCACAACCTTCAGTCCCGGCACGTGCATAAAAAATGAATAGAGCCCCTGTGAATGTTGAGCGCCCTGTCCCCAGCTTTTGCCGATCATCGAGCGCACGACCATGGGAATCCGCACTTGACCGCCGTACATGTAACGGCTCTTCGCCGCTACGTTGACCAACT
>JBBDNJ010000077.1:0-35427 GCA_040877705.1 Binatia bacterium
CTGCGAATTACCAAAATCAAGACATACCCACCGTCGGACAAGTTCGAAGCAGCAGGTAGTTCAAAAGGGCAGGGAAGTTAAGGCCAAGATTTGCCGGCCGAGAATCTCACCCACAAATACTCCCAACAGCGCGATATAGAATAGTCCCGTCGCCGCCATTGTGTGCGGAATCAACAACGTTCGCCAAATCATCCACGACAAGATCAGCGGCGCCAGGTAACCGACAATGATGCGAGTTACGAATAGGGTTGAGTGTTGCGTCCAGAGCCTTTCGATTCCCATAAGTGTGTGATGGCCGCCAAGGAAATACAGCAGTACAAATGACAGCAGCAGAAAAGCGCTTGGGACGGCTAAGGAGATAACAAAAAACCTATAGATGCGCACGAAAGGGTCCAGAGTTTGCCCGGTATCGATCAGATACCAATGTCCGATGAGCATTCCTACCGTAACGCTGCCCAGCAAAAGCGAAGACAAAAAAAATGCCAGCGGATAAACGAAGGTTTCAACTGACCAGAGCGGCGCTTGATAGAATCCGTGCGCACTCAAAAATAGGCCGGTAAGTCCCGTGAGAATACCAGCGGCGAAACTTCGGGCCCTGAAGGTTTGTTTTTCACCCCACAGCGAGAGGATGTAGCAGGCGAAAAAAAAGATGAACAAAAGATGCGCCAACGCCTCCAGGGCTATGATCCAGTTAAAGTCGGCTGATAAATTCCGAATATAAAGATGACTTTTGCCCCAAAAGCCTAGCGCCGCAATCACAAACAGCACGCCGCCCGTCGACTTATAGAAGGCTCTATCCAGTTCGTGGAACGGGGTCGCTGCTAAAGCGAACAAACCACCTAGAGCCACTTGATAAAAGAACAGTAGAAAACTGCTGGAGAACCCCTGCATCGTTTATTTGTTTTTGTGGCGTGGCTTATCCGCCATATGAAGGCACACCGCTCCAAATAGGAACCGTTGAAGTGTTACTTTTTCAAAGCCGCATTGTTCGATCAATTCGGCAATCTTCTCCGGGGACGCAAACTGCCGCACCGAGTCCGACAGGTACTGATAGGCTTGCCGATCCTGGGCCAAGAGACCGCCTATCGATGGCATCAACCGGTAGAAGTAAAAGGAATAGAGCAGTGAAAATGCGCCTTTTGACGGCGGAAACATGTCCAACGAAACTAAACGCCCGCCGGGTTTTAAGAGCCGAAAGGATTGGATAAAAAACAACCTTAGATCAGAAACATTGCGCAAGACGAAAGCAGTCATGATGCCGTCAAATACTTCGTCTGCAAACGGCGGTCTAAGGGCGCTTGCTTGAACAAAATGGGTTCGGTCGCCGTTTTGATCTGCCTTCTGCTTTGCTCGTGCGAGCCGTATCATCGGCAAGGAAAAGTCTAAGCCGATGATTCTGCCATCGCCCTGAACGGATTTGGCTGCCGCAAAAGTGAGGTCCCCAGTACCGGTACCGAGATCGAGGATCCGTTCATTTCCGTTTCTAAGAACGGCGGCTATTGCTTTTTTTCTCCAGCCGTTGTCCAAACGAAAACTAATGACTCGGTTGACCAGGTCGTATCGTCCCGCAATGCGGTCGAACATCCGTTGTACGACTCGATCGGGAGGGTTTTCGATGGATGCCATGGGTGGTGCTTTGCTGGAATGATTCAAGCCTGAACGGGCGGGATGTTGCGGCGTCGGCTCAGAAATCTCGATCGATGATGAGCTGAACGAGGGTTTTCAACCCATTGCGATAAAGCGAAGGAGGAAATTTCTTAATCGACTTCAACGCATTTTCGGCATATCGCTTAGAAGTCGCTTTTGCCTCTTGGATAGCGTGTCCCGTTTGTAAGGCATTCAGCGCCGCGGTGATCTGTTTCTCCGTCGGCTGCGCGCATTCGAAAGCCTCGCAAACCGCGTTCTCGCCTGACTGCAGTGCCAGAATGATCGGCAAAGACGGATTGCCGTCGCGCAGATCCATCCCAGTAGGTTTTCCCAACAGTTCAATGTGACCCATCACGTCCAGAATATCGTCGACCATTTGAAAAGCGATTCCCATATTGAGCCCATAGCGCTCAGTCTCCTCAATCAGGCTTGAATGAGCGCCGGCGAGATAAGCCCCTACTTTGGCTCCTGTATGAAAGAGGGAGGCGGTTTTGCGTCTGACGATTTCTATGTAGTCATCCAGCGTAACGGCTCGATTTCTATTAAAATGACCCTGCAGCATCTCTCCTTCCGTAAGGAGTGCGCATGCATCCGCCGTCCATTGGACCACCGTTTCGTCAAACTTTCCGGCGAATTCGAACGCTTTGATAAAGAGAAAATCGCCGGTGACGAGGGTGGATTTAAGACCGAATTTTTTATAGGCGGATTCTTTGCCGCGCCGGGTTTCAGCCCCATCAATGATATCATCATGAAGCAGCGTGGCCGTGTGAATCAGCTCCATTGCAGTGGCGATATCAACGATATCGCTTGCTTTTTTGCCGCCGAAGGCCAAGAAAGCTAGGATCGTCACGGCTGGGCGCACGCGCTTACCGCCGCCATGAATCAAGTGAGCCGCAATATCGGTGAGCGCTTGTTCGCGAGAACGGATTGCGCGCGCCAGTGCGTCTTCAACCAATTGAAGCTCGTCGCTGACGAAGCTAAAAGGGTCGATTGCGCCCTGGAGAGAGGGAATCTTGCGACCGAGGCCGAGACTTGTGTTAGCGGAAGATTCCACAGTCTTGCTTTTTGTTTCGTGAATCAAAAGAGCTCCGTGAAGTGGAGGCGAAAGTTAGCAGGAAAATGTCATAGATCCGTAACCAGGTCAAGCAGATGCCGACTGAAGATGCATCCCACAGAACCCATCTAAGGGACTCGACCTGCCGCACCATAAATTCTCGCCTCACTTCGAGCGGACATACGAAAGAGAAATGAAAGTTCCCGATATGAAGCGAGAAGGTGGTTGTTTTGCCTTGACAAAATGAGCGCACCGCTAATATATAAAAACAAAATTATCTGCAGTCAATCCAGATCAGGATTAGAAGGAGGAGGGGAAATTTTATGGAAACAGCTCATTTTTTCTTTCGTTGGTTTCATCTTTTGGCGGGCATCACATGGATCGGTATTCTGTACTATTTTAATTTCGTTCAGACACCCTTTTTTGCTGAAACTGAAGCAGGGGTCCGCACCGGAGCCATTCAGAAACTCGTTCCGCGCGCTCTCTGGTGGTTTCGCTGGGGAGCGATGATTACCTTTCTCGCGGGTCTTATGATGTACCTGATGCGCCTCGGTGTGACAGGTGCGGGACCGTTCTTCACCTCGTCGTACGGCATAATCATAACTTTGGGCGGCTTAATTGGAACTCTGATGTTCCTCAACGTCTGGCTGGTGATTTGGCCGAATCAGCAGATTGTCATTGCATCGACGAACCAAGTGGCAACGGGTGGTCAGGCATTGCCTGCAGCGGCCGGAGCGGCTCGCCGGTCGGGTCTCACGTCGAGAACCAATGTAGTATTTTCAATTCCAATGCTCTTGTTTATGGGTGCGGCGAGCCATTATCCCTCATTGGCACCGGTAAGCCCATCCGCGGCACATGGCGTATTCTGGATTCTTGCGCTCATCATCACCGCTGCCGTGGAGGTGAATCCTTTGGTGGGTACGCAAGGGGCGACTAAGAAACCTCTGGATTCGGTTTCTGGAGCGCTCTGGGCCGGGTTTATTCTTACCGCGGTGTTTTATGTGCTGTTGCTTGCCCTCATGTAAGGGCACGCCATTAGCGCAGGTAGGCTGCGAGGTAAGGGATCTCTGATTTCAGAAATGGAAATTGGGGCATTACCTTAGTCGGCCGCTTTGGTTGGTAACCCGGCGGGTAATTAGTGCTGAGAACTCTGGCTTCAAGCAGCTCTTGCGGTGAACCCTTAAGGGCAGGGCCGAGAGGGCCATCTTTCGATGGGTCGCTATTGTGACAGGCGACGCAATTGGCCACATAAACGGCTCTGCCTCTTTCCCAGTCAGGGTCTTTACTTGACTGCGATGATTGATCTGAGTCTTTCGAACAGGCACTTAACACCAGAACGTAGAACATAATCGCCAATATCTTAGTCGAATTTCCCATGTGTTTCCGTTAAAGATTTTAATTTTGTTAATACCCGTTCCGCTCGGCAGTAGACGACGGTTAACAAAGCTCGACACTGACTCCGTTTATGAGCCGTTGGTATCCTTCCCGTTAACTGACTAGAAAATCAGTGATTCGTCACAGTGACCGCGTCACGGCTGATTCACCGTTATGACTTAAAACAGAGAAGGTACTGCAGACGTTAGAGAAAGTCAGGTTTCTATGCTAATTATTCTTGGTGCGAAAGGGGGGAATCGAACCCCCACGGGTGTTACCCCACAGGATCCTGAATCCTGCGCGTCTACCAATTCCGCCACTTTCGCGCAGTAACTTATAGCCCGCTGTCTTTCACACCTATCTAGCTTGGGGTCAGCGGGTTGTCAAGAATATGGCCCATAAAACGCAGAAAAGCGCCGCCGCCCGCGTGGCAAACGGCCAGCGAAAGAGTAAGTAGTCGTATGCAACTAGAAAAGGCTTATTCACATAAAGACATCGAGCGCAAATGGTACTCCCGCTGGATTGAATCGGGGGCCTTTGAACCTGCAAAAGGGGCTGGACCTTATTTTTCAATGGTCATCCCGCCGCCCAACGTAACCGGTTCATTGCATATGGGGCATGCGCTCAACAACACACTGCAAGACATCCTCTGCAGGTACAAAAGGATGGATGGGTTCCGCGTGCTGTGGGTGCCGGGCACCGACCATGCGGGTATCGCGACGCAGAACGTAGTTGAGCGGCGCATCGCCGCTGAGGGTTTCACCCGCGCGCAACTCGGGCGCGAAAAGTTTATCGAGCGGGTTTGGTCGTGGAAAGAAGAAGCCGGCAACGCGATCTTGCATCAGCTCAGAGCGCTGGGCGTTTCTTGCGACTGGGCTTATGAAAGATTCACCATGGATGAAGGTCTTTCACGAGCCGTACGTGAAGCTTTCGTGCGTTTGTGGGAAGACAACCTGCTTTATCGAGCCGAAAGATTGGTTAACTGGTGTCCTCGGTGCAAAACGGCCCTCTCCGATATTGAAGTCATTCATGAAGAGTCGGACGGCAGCCTTTGGCATATTCGATACCCGGTGGCTGATGGTTCGTCTCAGGGGCTCGTAGTCGCGACGACCCGGCCTGAAACCATGCTTGGAGACACCGGCGTGGCGGTCCATCCGGAAGACGAGCGTTATCAAAAGCTGATCGGTAAAAATATTCGACTGCCGCTAACCGGACGCATTGTTCCACTGATCGGCGATCCGTTCGTTGACCGTGAATTCGGCACCGGAGCGCTAAAGATCACGCCTGGGCATGATTTTAACGACTTCGAAATGGGCGAGCGGTTCGGGCTCGAAAAAATCAGTATATTTGATGCGGACGCGCGCATCGATGCTGCCTCGTTTCTACAGCGTGGGGAAGCCGGTGAGTGGATCGAGCGTTACCGAGGCAAAGATCGTTTCGAGGCGCGCAAGCTTGTGGTTTCAGATTTGACGGAAAAAGGTTTCCTGGAAAGGATCGAACCCCATAAGCTTTCTGTCGGGCATTGTTACCGTTGTCAGACGATCATCGAGCCCTATCTGACTCCGCAGTGGTTTGTGAATATCAAGCCTTTGGCGGAACCGGCCATTCGAGCAGTGCGGCAAGGCGACATTCACATCATTCCTGAGGGATGGAGCAATTCCTATTTTGCCTGGATGGAAAATATCAAGGACTGGTGCGTTTCGCGGCAGATTTGGTGGGGCCATCAGATTCCAGCTTGGTACTGCCGTTCGTGCGATGCGAGGAACATCGTCGACGCCCACGCGGGCGATTACCTACTGACCAAAGAAGCCAGACCTATCGTTTCGCGTTCGGTGCCGGCGGTGTGCCCCCAGTGCGGCGGCCATGACTTGGTTCAGGATCCGGACGTTCTCGATACCTGGTTCTCTTCCGGCTTGTGGCCATTTTCAACGTTGGGTTGGCCGGACAAGACCGACGATCTGCAGAGCTTTTATCCAACTTCCACGCTGGTCACTGCTTTCGACATCCTTTTTTTCTGGGTCGCGCGAATGATCATGATGGGGCTCAAGTTTATGGGCGAAGTGCCGTTTCGCGATGTTTACATTCATGCGCTGGTTCGCGACGAGCAGGGACAGAAGATGTCGAAGTCTAAAGGTAATGTCATCGACCCGTTGGATGTAATGGCGGAATACGGCACGGATGCATTTCGCTTTACGTTAGCGGCGATGGCCGCAATGGGGCGAGATATCAAATTGGCCGAAGACCGGATCGGCGGCTATCAGAATTTCGTCAACAAGTTATGGAACGCCTCTCGGTTTGTGTTGATGAATCTGGCGGGGAGCGCTAACGCTGAACCGGCCAAACGTGTTCTTGAAAGCACGCACCTCGGCTTGGCCGACCGCTGGATTCGTTCGCGTCTCGCTTCGACTATTCGAGAAGCCCGCACGGCGATCGACGCATACCGGTTCAATGACTATGCCAATGTTCTTTACCAGTTTACCTGGCACGAGTTCTGTGACTGGTATATCGAGATGAGCAAGTTGTCCCTCAATGGTACCGTCGGCGACGACGCCGGACGAAGCCGATGTATACTCGTTGAGCTATTGGAGCAGATTCTTCTTTTGATGCATCCGGTCATGCCCTTCGTTACCGAGGAGATTTGGCAAGTGCTGGGCAGTGGCAGAGAGAGCATCATGGTTCAAAGATATCCGGCGGTGGAAGCGAATTGGGTCGATTCGGAGGCTGACAACGAAATGGAGTTTTTGATGGGCGTGATTCGTGCCATCAGAAATCTCCGCACGGAAATAAATTGCCCGCCGGGCAAGGAAATCAAGGTGATCTTCCACGGTTCTGATGTTGATCTTGCATTACTGCGCGCGCAGATGCACTACCTGCGTTCTTTAGCGCGAGTAGGCTCGGCGGATTACCGTCTTTCAGGAGATCGGCCCAAAGGAGCGGCGACGGCAGTGCTCGGCTCTACAGAAATCTATCTGCCGCTTGACGATCTCATCAATCTTGACGAGGAGAGCGCAAGGTTGACGAAAGAAGTCGGCAAAATCGAAGAGGAAATAGCGCGCGTCCGAAAGAAGCTCTCCAATCCTGACTTCGTCAGTAAAGCCAAGCCGGAGATCATTCAAAAGGAGCGCGAAAAGGGGAGCCAGTATGAAGATAAAATCCGCACGTTAAAAGGCAGTTTGGAAAAAATCCAAGAGATTCAGGCAGGGAGGAATTAGACCGATGGACATTCTCGTTAGCCCGCAGATCGAGCGTTTGATCCGCGACTCGTTGGATGAAGATATCGGCGCCGGCGATCTAGCGACGATGGCAACTATTTCAGCGGAGTCTCAAGGGACGGGACTTTTTCGCGCGAAAAAAGAGGGTGTGGTGGCGGGCTTGGTGCTTTTGGAGCGCATTTTCTATTTTATCGATCCAAAGGTGGTTGTTCGCCTTCTCACCAAAGATGGCACTCAGGTTGCCTTAGGCACGGTTGTCGCCGAAGCCGAAGGTCCGGTGCGCGCGCTCCTGCTGGCCGAACGGACAGCGCTGAACTTTCTCCAAAGGCTATCCGGGACGGCGACGCTGACGCGCAAATACGCCGAGGCGGTGAAAGATTTTCCGTGCAAGGTGCTCGATACCCGAAAAACGACACCGGGCCTTCGGACTCTGGAGAAGTATGCGGTGCGCATGGGCGGTGGGACCAATCACCGTATCGGTCTTTATGATGCAGCTCTGGTAAAAGATAATCATATCGAGGCGACGGGTTCCATCGCCGAGGCAGTTAAAGCGGTGCGACGGCACGCGCCCTTCATGGCTAAAGTCGAAGTGGAAGCCGGCAACTTGACGCAGGTTCAGGAAGCCATAGACGCTGGCGCCGATGTGATCATGCTCGATAACATGTCGATCCCGCAGATGACTGAGGCGGTTCGTTTAGTGAACCAGCGTGCCTGGGTTGAAGCCTCAGGTGGAATCACTATGGATACCATCCGGCAGGTTGCCGAAACCGGTGTGAATTTTATCTCCTCGGGCGCGCTAACGCATTCGGCGCCGGTGGTCGATTTCAATATGAAGATTACAATGAATGCCGGCAAGTGATCCTATTGCAAAATCACTGGCGGCATCCGCCGGTTTGCCCTTGGACGTTGACCTAATCCGCGACCAATTGGCGGCAAAGCGGCTTGGTACGCAATTCCGCTACTTTGCCGAAATCGATTCAACCAACAGCTACGCTCGCCGGCTCGCTGAGCAGGGCGCAGCCGAGGGCGAGGTGGTGATCGCCGAGTCACAAACTCAGGGGCGCGGGCGCTTGGGGCGCCATTGGGTATCGCCGCCTAACGTCAATTTGTACTTCTCCATCATTCTTCGCCCGAAACTGCCGCCCGCCCAGGCTCGGCAAATTACTTTGATGGCCGCCGTGGCCCTGGCGGAGACCCTCCAGTGGTTTCTTCCCGTTCCACCGGTTATCAAATGGCCCAATGACATTTTGGTTGACGGCAAGAAGCTGGCCGGTATTTTGACCGAAATGAGCTGTGACGCCGAAGGTGTAGACTACGTGATTCTGGGTATTGGCGTGAATCTCAATTATCCGCTGGATCTTATGCCCGACGAGATCCGGCGACGCGCGACTTCGGTTTTTGCGGTAAGCAAAAAAAAAGTAAGCCGAGAAGCCTTTCTGCGGAGATTGATTCAAGACCTCGACCGGTGTTATGGAGAAATCCAGGGAACGGGTTTTGCGGCGATTGCAAGTCGCTGGGAGAGTTACTTTGGACTTAGAGGGCAGCGCGTGCGAATTGAACTTCTGGATCAGGTCGTGCTGGGAACGGCCAAGGGTATAGATCGTGATGGCGCATTGCTCCTCGAAGACGATCAAGGAAACCTGCAAAGAGTGATTGCCGGAGACGTGATCCCGCTAGTAAATTAGACGACGAATCCATGCTGCTCGCCATCGACATCGGAAACACCAATATTGTTCTCGGACTTTATCAGAGAAATAAACTGATTACCCATTGGCGTTTGCTGACCGAAGCCGAGCGCACCGCCGACGAATACGGCGTCATTATCGCCCATCTGGTTGACTACGACGGATTTCGTTGCAACCAAATCAGCGCCATGGTTGTCTCCTGTGTCGTGCCGCCGATGCTGACGATGATTCAGGAACTTGGCCGGAAGTTCTTCAAAATGGATCCATTGATCGTCGGCCCCGGCATCAAAACAGGCATGCCGATTCTTTATGAGAGTCCCAAAGACGTCGGCGCGGATCGCATCGTGAACGGCATCGCAGCGTACGAGAAATTCAGGGATACGTGCATCATCGTCGATTTCGGCACTGCAACCACGATCGATTTGATTTCCAAGAAAGGCGAATATGTCGGCGGCGCCATCGCGCCGGGATTGTCTATTTCTTTGGAGGCGCTATCGCAACGCGCTTCGAAGTTGCCTAAAATCGAGATTGTTAAACCCAGGGAAGTTATCGGGCGTAACACTGTAAACTCGATACAGGCGGGTATATTCTATGGCTATGTCGGTCTGGTCGATGGGATTGTTAAGCGCATTCAGAAAGAAAGCGGAGTTCATGCCAAGGTCGTGGCCACAGGCGGGTTGGCGCCGCTGGTCGCCTCCGAATGTTCCACCATCAGCGAAGTCGACGAGTTTTTAACGCTCGAGGGATTACGGATCATTCACGAACGAAATTCTCTTCAAGAGGTGAAAGCAAGAGCACAAACATAGGGAAAAAGGAGGAACCCACATTTATGGCTGTAACGGAGCTGGAGAAACTTCGTAACGTCGGCATTCTGGGTCAAGGCGGCTCTGGCAAGAGTTCCCTGGGAGAAGCGATGCTGTTTGCGGCGGGGGCGACGCAGCGGTTGGGACGGGTTCAAGATGGCACATCGGTTTTTGATTATGAGCCGGAGGAAATCAAGCACTATGTTTCGATCTCAACGGCCTTTCACTCCCTATTGTGGAAAAAATATTCTGTTACCCTGGCGGACACCCCCGGTTACGCCGCCTTTCTCGCCGATTCGATTAACTGCGCGCGCGCATTCGGCGGCGCGGTTTTCGTGCTGAATCCTTCGGCGGGTCTAAGGGTCGAGTCTGAGCGTCTGTGGACCGCGGCTAATGACAACAAGGTCAGCCGGTTTCTGTTTGTCAACAAAATGGATCATGAACAGGCCGACGTGATTGAACGTATCGAACCCCTTCTCTCAAGATTAGAAACAAAAGGCGTTTATCTCCAGTTGCCGATCGGCGCCGAAACCGACTTCAGAGGTATTGTCGATTTGCCCTCGATGAGGGCTTACCTCTACGAAGGCGGCAGCGGCAAGTTCGCCGAGAGCGATGTTCCGGCCGAACTGCAGGCGACGGCTGAAGACATGCGGCGCCAGCTCATGGATACGGTTGCCGAAGTCGACGATGAGTTTTTGGAAAAATATCTCGATGGCGCCGAGCTTTCTTTAGAAGAGTTGAAGAAAACTATTCGACAAGCCACGCTTCAGAGAAAAATTTTTCCAATACTCTATGGCTCCGCTACGCATCAAATAGGCATTCCTCAGCTTTTAGACGCGGTCATTGATTACTTACCGTCGCCGGTCGACGATGCGGAGCTGGAAGGCAGAAACCCGGTAACGGGCGAGGTCGAGAAGCGGCGGCGGGACGACAGCGGGCCGTTCTCCGCCTATGTCTTTAAGACTATGGTCGATCCTTTCGCCGGCAAACTCTCGGTGATGCGCGTGATCTCCGGCAAGATTACTTCGGACGACGCCTGTTATAATGCCAACAGACAAAGCAAAGAAAAAATCGGCCACATGTTTCGGTTGCAGGGGAAAAAGCAGGAGGCCGTTAAAGAAGCCAGCGCCGGCGAGATTGTCGCGGCGGCCAAGCTCAAAGATGTAGTCAGCGGAGATACGCTCTGCGATGAGAAGGCGCCGATTCAGTATCCGGGGCCGGTTCATTTTTCACCGGTGATTTCGTTCGCTCTGGAGCCGAAGAGTAAAGCCGATGAAGAGAAAGTTCCGCAGGGTTTGCACCGAATGATGGAAGAAGATCCGACCATCGAGCTTCATCGCGACGAGGAAACGCGGGATTTTATCCTTTCCGGTATGGGCCAGCAGCATATTGAAATCGTCGTCGAAAAGCTGAAGCGAAAATATGGCGCGGAAGTCATTCTGAAAGTGCCGAAAGTGCCCTACAAAGAGACCATCCGCGGTAGCGCCAATGCCCAAGGAAAATTAAAGAAGCAATCCGGCGGGCGAGGTCAGTACGGCGACACCTGGCTCAAGATCGAACCCCTGCCGCACGGCAAGGGTTTTGAATTTATCGATCAGATCGTCGGGGGTGCGATTCCACGCAATTATATCCCGGCAGTGGAAAAGGGCGTGAAAGAAGCGATGGCTGGGGGCGTGATTGCCGGCTATCCGATGGTGGATGTCCGGGTCACGCTTTATGACGGTTCCTATCACGATGTCGACTCGTCGGATATGGCGTTTAAAATAGCCGGCTCGATGGGTTTCAAGAACGCCGTCGAAAAAGCCAAACCGGTGATTCTCGAACCGATCATGACCATGGAAGTGACCGTGCCGGATGAGTGCATGGGCGATGTCATCGGCGACCTCAACAGCCGCAGAGGCAAAGTGCTCGGCATGGAAACCAAAGGGCATACCCAAGCGATCAAATGCCGGGTGCCCATGTCCGAGGTCTTGAAATACGCGCCTGATCTGCGGTCGCTGACCAGCGGCCGGGGCGAATTCCATTTGGAATTTTCCCACTACGAGGAGTTGCCGCCGCACCTGGCTGAAAAAGTCATCAAAGAAGCGAAGACGCGTCAGGGAACCGAACATCATGCGGCGCAATAGAGGAGTGAAATGGCTTGATGGAGTATCGGAGTATTGAATCCAAATGCATTATGCCATGAATCCACCACGCCAGTCTTGAGGGTACGTTATGGACGAATCTTTTGATCAATTTAATGCGGCATTGCTTTATTGCAATAAGTGCGGCAGGGCGATGCCGGTAAGGCAGCGTTTGTTGCTGGTCTTGCCGGACGGCGAACTCTATGATTACACATGTCAGGCCTGCCATAGCTCAGTGGGATCGAAAACCGAGCGCGCCGGTATCGCACAAACGACAGCAAAAACTAGATTGGGAGGTTGATTGAAATGGCGGTTATCGATTCGGATGCGCACGTCCTGGAGACGGAGCACACCTGGGATTACATGTTGGAGTCGGAGCGCCCCATGAGACCGCGCATCGTGCCCACGCCGAACGACCCGACTTCGGGCGGCGAGTCATGGTTGGTGGACGGCACTTATATCGGCAAGGCGCGCAACGTCGGCCACGACACTTCCAAGGCAGCGCGCGAGATGGCGGACATCGAAGCGCGTATTACGCATATGGACGAGCTCGATATCGATGTTCAGGTGCTCTACCCGACGATTTTCCTTCGCCCGTTTACCCGTCGGCCGGAGGTTGAGTTGGCGGTGACGCGAAGTTACAACCGCTGGCTGATCGATATCTGGAAGGCGGCGCCGGACCGCTTGCGTTGGGTGGCGGTGTTGCCGCTGCTGACGATGGACAAGGCGCTGGAAGAGGCGCGTTACGCCAAGGAGAACGGGGCGTGCGGCATATTCATGCGCGGACTCGAAGGCGATAAGCGCATCAGCGATTCCTATTTTTCCCCTCTCTATAAGGAAGCGGGAAAATTGGACCTGCCGATCTGCGTTCATTCCGCTACCGGCAGCTTCGCAGTCCATGATTATTTCATCGACGAGTGCGGCTTTAACAAATTCAAGCTGGCCGTGGTTGGATCTTTTCATTCGCTCATCTTCAACAGGATTCCAGAAAAATTTCCAGAGACCAAATGGGCGTTCATCGAGGTGAGCTCGCAATGGGTGCCCTATGCGATTCACGACTATGCCCGGCGCGCTGAACGCAGCGGGGTCAAGATCGACAAGTCCGATGTGTTGCGCCGAAACAAAATCTGGGTCGCGTGCCAGACCGACGATGATCTCCCTTACGTGCTCAAATATGCCGGCGACGACAGGTTGGTGATCGGCACGGATTACGGCCACAATGACACCTCGTCGGAGATCCTCGCGCTGCGTAAACTCAAAGAAGAGGGCGGGGTGCCACAGCAGGTGGTGAATTGCATCCTCGACGATAACGCGAAGGCGCTGTACGGTCTCTAGAACGATCCTCGAAGGCAACAAAACTAATATGGTAATCGATTTTCAAGCCCATCTTTTCCCCGAACCGTATATCAGCGAGCTCAAGCGGCGCGACGGTGCGGTTATTCTCGAAGAGCCGGACCCATACAGCGGCATGACTTATTTCTACGACAAAAAGTTGAAATGCCGGATCAACACCGCGATCTTTCAGGGCCGAGACATCGAGCGCAGGATCGAGCACATGGACCGGCTCGGAATCGATATTCATGTGCTCACCATTCCGGCCCCCGGCGCGGATCGATTCGAAGCCGACGACGCCGTCGCTATCGCCCGAATCGCTAACGATGCCATCGCGGCGATATGCCGCAAACATCCGCAGCGATTCATCGGGTTCTTCACGCTGCCCACCAGTTCGGTCGCGGCATCTCTCGATGAACTGGAGCGGGCGGTCAATGAATTGGGACTCAAGGGTTTCGGTTGTTTCGCCAATCTCAACGGCCAAGCGTTGGACCGCGAAGAGCTATTGCCGATCTACGAACGGCTGGCTCAATACAAATTGCCGGTGTACATCCATCCCACCGCGCCGCTGGCCACTGAGGTTACTGGAATAGACATTATGCCGACGCTGATTTTCGGCTGGGCGTTCGACAGCACGGTCGCCATGACGCGGCTCATTTACGGCCGCGTGCTCGAGAGATTCCCGGAAATCGATTTCGTCGTCGCCGATGTCGGCGGCGTGTTGGCTTTTTTCGCGCAGCGAGCCAAGAATATTTACTCGGGGCGGACCGAAGAGATCAGGCAAAGATACCGACTCAAAGAAAATCCACTCGATTCTTTTCGCAGATTCTATGTCGACACGGCGGACCATCCGGCCTCGACATTGAAATGTGTTCTGGATTTCTTTGGTCCTGACCGTCTCGTGCTGGGCACCAATTATCCGTACGGTCCTGAAGAGGGCTGCCTGTTGATTAAAAACAGTTTGGCGGCTATCGATGGTTTAAACCTGAGCAGGGAAGACAAAGAGAAGATTCTTGGAGGCACGGCCGCCGGGATTCTTGGAGTCAAAGCGGCATGAACTTTACCAAAGCAGCAAGACCGGTCGTCATGGGACAGAATGGGATGGTCTGTGCCGGGCATCATCTCGGCGCGCTGGCGGGTGTGAAGATTCTTCAGGAGGGAGGCAACGCCGTCGACGCCGCTCTAGCGGCTGGTTTCGTCATGGCCGTTGTCAAACCTGAGGCCAGCGGACCCGGCGGCGATCTGTTCGCATTGGTTTACATGAAGAAAACCGGAAAAGTCGAAGCGCTCAACGCCAGCGGCCCGGCGCCGGCCAGGGCAACTATAGAATATTTCCAAGAACACGGCCTCAAAAGCATACCCGTTTCCGGACCGCTGAGCATCGCTGTGCCTGGAGCCGTCGATGGCTGGCTTGAGCTGCATGAGAGGTATGGAACGAAAGATATCGGCCAACTCATGGCGGATGCGATTCGCATTGCTCGTGGGGGCTTTCCCATCGCCCAGGAGTTTGCCGAAGCGATCGAGGAGTTTAGCGGCGAGTTTCCCTGGGTGGATCGTTGTTATCGAAAACCTCTCGGCATGCCGAAGGCGGGAAACCTATTAGTTCAGAAAAATCTGGGCGACGTTTTTGAAAAGATCGCACGCAAGGGGCGTGATGGATTCTATGGCGGTGAAGTGGCCGAGCAGATCTGTCGCACGCTTAAAGCGGAAGGCGGGATACTGGCCGAGGAAGACTTGCAGGCCAGGGTCGCGCAGTGGCTGGAGCCTCTTAGCTCCACTTATCGCGGCACGATCGTTTACGAGCAGCCGCCGGTGTCCCAGGGTTTTATGGTTCTGGAGATGCTCAATATTGCCGAAGCATGGCCCCTTCATAGCGGCAGCATGAGCCGGGCCGACATGATTCACTTTCAGGTTGCCGCAAAAAAACTCGCTTTCGAAGACCGCATCCGTTATCTCGAAGACCCGAGCTTCGGCGATCCCAAAATCGCTATGTTGATTTCCAAAGAACACGCCGCCGCGCGGCGTGAACGCGTCGAAGATGTTCTCAATCGACCCCAAAGGGTAGTCGCCAATCAAAGTAGCGACACGACTTACTTGTGCGCGACGGATCGCGATGGCAACGCAATCTCGTTCATACAAAGCGTCTTCGCACCGTTCGGCTCGCGCGTGATCGGTGGAAACACGGGCGTGATCATGAATAACCGCTTGTGCAGCTTTGGCCTGGATCCGAATAAGGCAAATTCGCTCAAACCGGGAAAAAGACCGGCGCATACCTTGAACACGTATATGGTGTTCAAAGGCAACGATGTCTTCGCCGTCGGCGGTAGTCCGGGCGCCGATGAGCAGCCGCAAACTAATTTTCAAATCATCCACGATCTCGTCGATTTAAAAATGGATCCGCAGAGCGCCGTTGAAGCGCCGCGCTGGAGTCACCAACCGGGCACGCCGCCGCGGGACCAGCTTCCTGAAGCGTTACGGATGGAGGAAGGATTCGATTCACCAACGATCGAAGACTTACAAAAACGCGGGCACCAGGTGTCTCTCGTCGACCGATGGTCGTTCGGCAGCGCGAAGATCATCGTTCGCGATCATGAGAATGGGTGCTGGATGGGCGGGGCCGACCCCCGTAGAGTGGCTTATGCATTGGGCTGGTAGCGCCACAGGATGAATTCATTCCGTTCGCTTGCGAATACCAAGTTCGAAGTTAGATCCCGCATCCAGGTCTAAGTTTCGGTTGCACCCAAAAAATTTGCCGGCAACGCAGTATCATTGCTCACTGCATCGCTACCGCGTTGATGTCAAGGTGGAGCGGAGGTAAACCAAAGTCGTGAAATCGAGTCTCTTTACAGAAATCCAATGTCCGGCGGGTTCGTCTCCCGAAAAGCGTCTCAAGGAATTTTTTGAGCAAGCCGAATTAGCGGACCGTCTTGGCTTTGCAACTTTTTGGCTCGCGGAAATTCATTGCCAGCCGAAGTTCTCGTTATTGTCAGCGCCCTATGTCGTGCTGGGTGCCGCAGCTCAAAGAACCCAACGTTTGCGCCTCGGAGTAGCGGTCAATACCTTGCCGGTTCACCATCCGGTGCAGCTGGCTGAACAGTCGGCGATGCTGGATTTGTTGAGCGGCGGTCGCATGGACTTCGCGGCCGGCGGCGGGCATCCACACAGCCGCGCCTATGAATGCTTCGGCGCGGACCACAAAGTCACGCATGACGTCATGGCGGAGGCGCTTGAAATCATCCGCAAGGCCTGGTCGGAGGAGACACTGACATTTAATGGTAAGTTTTTTCAGATTCCTGAAGTGATGGTCAATCCCAAACCGTTACAGAATCCGCTGCCGCCGTTCCATATGGCTACGAGTTCGATGGACGGAGTCGAGGTCGGAGCCCGTCTCGGTATTAATCTGCTTTTGCCGATTCACACCCGAACGCCGGAACAGGTGGTGGAGTTCGCCGATGCCTACTGGCAAGGCTTGAAAAAATATGGGCATGATCTGAACTCAAAGGAGTTGGGTCTGTTGGTGCCCATGCATCTGGCGGCGACGACCCATGAGGCCAAAGCGCGTTCCGAGGCCGGCATCATGAGTTACTTTAAAACCATTGCCGATATGCGCAACGATTATGTCGATTGGTTGACACGGCGGGGCGATGAATTGCCCGTCAGGCTCAGAACCGCCGCCGGCGCGTCGGTGACCTTTGACACGATCTGCGAACGCCATGCGGTGATCGGCGATTCGAAATCGGCCGTGCAGGCCCTGAGAACGCTCACCGAGAAGACGGGGGCAACCCATCTTCTTACCTGGTTTAATATTGGCAGTGTGGCGCATTCATTAGTGCAGGATTCGATGCAGCAGTTCGCGGCGGAAGTGATGCCGCATCTCTAATGTGATTATTATTGGAGGAATGGTTATGGAGGAATTGACAGAGCAAAAATGCCAAGCGTGCCGCGCCGGCGCGCCGCCGGTTACGCCGGACGAGATCAAAGAGTTTCATCCTAAAGTGCCCGACTGGCAAATGATCACCGAAGACGGCATCCCAAAGCTGGATCGGCTGTTTAAATTTAACAACTTTAAAGACGCCATCGCGTTCACCGACGCAGTCGGAGCGGCGGCCGAAGAAGAGGGTCACCATCCGCGTCTGATCACGGAATGGGGAAAAGTTGGGGTGACGTGGTGGACGCATAAGATTCGCAACCTGCATAAAAATGATTTCATTATGGCGGCGAAGACGGACGCGATCTACCAGAAATATCGGCAGCCTTGAAGATGAAGAATGAAATGATACTTCCAACAATTGGTTCAAAATGTTCAAGAAGTTTTAGAATTCAAAATTCGAGGGCGACTCGAGATGGCCTATGGCAATTGTTTTAAGTGATTTGGGCAGGACATCGGATTGGGCTTAAACGAATTGAACGGCTTGAACCGGTTGAACCATTGGAACTGCGTTTTTCTAAAGCGCCTGATCGATGACAATGTCGACGTTCTTGGCGCCGACGTCGACTGGATTCTTACTGTAATCACCGACCAAATCTCCGGGCGCGCGGGTCGCCGGATTGCCGTCTTTGTCCAAACGCACGGTTAAGTTGATCTTGCCGATGAAAGGCGTTCCTTGCATCATCACGTTTTCTGAACTGATGGAGTAGGAGAGCGGGAATACCGCACGATCGATTTTCTTTACCGCGAGCGGCGGGCCTCCGACAGCGCCGGCCGGTCTGGCAATGATGAACAAGGTAGCTTGCGTGTCCGCCTGTCCCTTCACCTTTGCATCAAGGGTGATCTTGCCGCTAATGCTTTGACCCGAAATCGCAGCGGCGGAAGACCGCGGCGAAGACGCTTCTTGTCCTGACGATCCGGATACAGGGAAGGAAGCAAGAATGTTTTCGATCTCTTGACGGTCTTCGCCGGGCGGTATGAGCTGCAAGAGTTTCTCCAGTATCGGGCGCGCTCCGGCATAGTCTTTCTTCTCGCGGTATAGGATCATTGCCTTGCCCCAGAGCGCCATCGGAAAGTTTGGCGCATGGACCAACGCCTTGTTAAACGCCATCAAGGCGCCGTCGCTGTGGCTGGCCTGAAGCAGAATGAATCCCATATAGCTGTGTGCTTCGGGTTGATTGGGCTCGATGGCTAGGACTTTCTTGAAAGCATCGATGGCTTTCGGCAATTCCTGATTGGCAAAGGCTCTTTTACCCTCGTCCAATGCAGAACGTATATCGGAGGTCGCCGGACTCGTGCCGGTGAGAAAATCGCCAGTCAGCGTGTCTTGCTCCGAAGTGCGCGGCCGCAAAGATTGGGTGAGCAATATGCCAAGCGCTAGACCAAAGAGCAGCAGGAAAGCTCCACCCGTGGCCAGTTGCCAGCGCCGAAAGCGTTTGCGGTTCTCTGGAACTGGTTTCTTGGCGGCCCGCGCCGGCGGCTCTTGGGCAGTCTCTTTTATCTTGGCCGGCGGCGGCAGCGCGTTTAACTGTTGGACAACGAGTGCTGCTCTGCCTTCGACGTCCCTTCGCAATTCCGCATAGTCGCTCTCGGAAAGTTTGCCGGACTGAAAGTCAAACTCCAGCTCGTCGAGCTCATTCTTGAGCCGGTGGCGTTCGCGTAGCAACTGGGCCCTTGGGCCGTTGTCTTCGAGAGCGGGTTCCTCGAGTTCTTTCAGATATACTTCGCGGCGTAGCTGCGCGGCGACAGCCGGCTCTATTTCCGGCGCGGCCGGTTGGGATTTTTTCGCGGTCCAGCGGTGCACTAACCACAGCGCGGTGATGACCCCGACGATCAGGACCGTGATGGGAAGCCACCAGAGGAGCCGGTTGAAGCCGGCGTCCGTCGGTGCGAGCAGGACCCACTCACCATATTTCGACACGAAGTAATCTTTAACCTCCTGGGGAGACTTGCCGGCTTGAAGTTGCTCGCGCACACTTGCCCGCATCTGCTGCGCCATTTCCGACGGCGAGTCGGCGACGGAAAGGTTTTGGCACACCACACAGCGCAGCTCGGCGGCGAGCGCGCGCGTCTGTTCTTCCAAATCGGGGGCGGGCGCGGCTTCAAGCCGTCCGCTTAAAATAAATAGAAAGATGAAAATAACGCGCCGAGCCATAGGTTCTAACGTACGGATTGAAATTCCCCTTTTCCTTCTTTAACGCTGACGACGCCCTGTAGGGCTTCGCCCAACTTCTCTGTGACCATGGCGGCGCGAATGCCGCCGACATGCTTGTAGGTAATCCGCCCTTGCGGATCGATAAAAAAACTTTCCGGAATGCCCCAGACCCCGTAATCGATGGCGATCTTGCCGGATTCGTCGCGTCCGTTGGGATAAGTGACGCCAAACTCCTTGAGAAATTCGAGAGAAGCTTTATCGGTGTCTTGTAGCGCGACGCCGATAAAAACTACGTTCTTGTCCTTGATTTTTTGCCAAGCGGCTTCCAGGTCTCTCGCCTCGGCACGGCAGGGCGGACACCATGACGCCCAAAAATTAAGGAACACCGCTTGCCCGCGCAGATCCTCGAGATTGAGCGTTCTGTCGTCGAAAAGCGTGATCGTAAACGGCGTCGCGGGTTTTGCCAGTAAAGGAGACGTGATGTAGCGGGCATCCCGGGTGAAGCCGAAAGCGAGCAATGCTAAAATCGGCGCGATAATGAGTAGGGTGATAACGACTCGGCGCCACGGCATGCTATCGGGCCTCGCGATGCTCGGGAGGGCAGATCGCAAATCTCACACGAGCCGTTCGGAACCTAAAATGAATCATCTTGGTCCGATTCATCTACATAAAAAGCATTAAACAAACTGTGACAGTTAAACGATCCCGCGATTTCGGATTCCCTTCCCACTCACGGCGAACCGATAAGACTAAACCGTCGCGGTGAACTGACGATGAACGACCCAGGCGATCTTACTGTTAGATCCACTCGTTATGCCTCGATTTGTGATGGTTTGCACATAGGCAAGAGCGTCACCACAGTTCCGAGAGCAATTACAAATCCGCCGATCCAGATCCAGATCACCAACGGCCGCACCAGCACTTTCAGCGTTGCCTGATTGTTCTCCAGATCGCTGAACCCCGACAGGATCAGGTAAATATCTTCGCTCGCACTGCTGCGGTGCACCGCGCGTCCGATCGGCGACTCCTGGCTCGGGAAAAACTTGAGCGCGGGCGATAACAGACCTATGTAAGAGCCTTCCTTCAGCACCCGAAACGCGCCTTCGACACGAAAGTGCGTCGGCTGTTGTGAGCCGTGCAACCCCTCGAACTGGATCTGGTAATTGCCGATAGTCAGTTTTTCCTTCAGCGCCAGCGTCGCTTCGCGCTCGGTGCTGTAAGTCATCGAGCCGGCGATGCCCATGACGATCAACACCACCCCTAGATGCACCACTAAACCGCCGTAGCGCCGTTGATTGCGCCGGGTCAGGGTAATCAGTCCGGTGATTACCCCCTCGCCGGCGATACGCCGGCGCGCTAGCAGCGCGAGGGCGGTGTCGTAGACGATAGTCATAACGACAAACGCCAGCAGCGTAAAGCCGAGAAGCGGAAGAAAATCCTTAACCTTCCAGATAAACAAGCCCAGACCGAATAGAAGCGAGCCGATCGCCGGCCAGAGAAAGTTGCGTTTGAGATTGTCCCATGAAGCTCTGCGCCAGGCGATGATCGGACCGACGCCCATGAGAAAGACCAGGAACAGGAAGAGGGGAACCGTGACCGAGTTGAAGTAAGGCGCGCCGACGCTGACTTGAACCCCGGCGACCGCTTCCGAAAGAAGCGGAAAAATCGTCCCAAGAAAAATTGTAAAGAGCGCCGAGACCAGGACAATGTTGTTCAGCAGAAATGCTGATTCACGGCTGACCATGGAATCAAGTTCGGGCTGTTCCTTCAGCATGTCGGAGCGATAGGCGAGCAATCCGAAAGAGCCCAATAAAACGAAGGCGAGAAAACCCAGAAAAAACCCGCCCACCGGTCCGGAGGAGAAGGCATGTATCGACGAAAGAATACCCGACCGGGTGAGAAATGTTCCGAAGATAGTCAGGCCGAAGGCGATGATGATGAGAGAAAGATTCCAGACTTTCAGCATGCGCCGCCGCTCTTGCACTTGGACCGAGTGTAGGAACGCCGTCGCCGGCAGCCACGGCATGAAGGCCGCGTTCTCGACCGGGTCCCAAGCCCAATAGCCGCCCCAACCGAGGACATGGTAAGACCACCATGCGCCGACGAGATTGCCCGCGGTCAGAAAAAACCACGCGATGATGGTCCAGCGGCGCGTCGTGGTGATCCACGCGTCGTCCAGTTTGCCGACGATCAGCGCGGCGATGGCAAAGGCAAAGGGCACCGTGAGACCCACGAAGCCGGTATAAAGCAGCGGCGGGTGAGTCATCATGTTGGCGTCTTCCAGCAGAGGATTTAATCCTTTGCCGTCGGCAGGTATGGGAGAAAGAGTTTCAAACGGATTTGAAACAAACGCGATGACGGCAAGAAAAAAAAACGACACGATCGAAAAGACCATCAGCACCCAGGGTAGGGTGTCTTTGTGGCGGTCTCGATAGATCCAGGCAACGAGTCCGGAAAAAATGATCAAGATCCATTCCCAAAGAAGCAGAGAGCCTTCCAGCGCGCCCCATAAACCGGTAACGCGATAATAGACCGGCGTAGCGCGGGTGGTATTAAAGGCGACGTATCGGATGGAGAAATCGGTGGTCACTAAACCATAGATCAACGCCGCCGCTGCCAGCGTGACGAAGATGAACTGCCCGGAGATCGCCCAGCGGATGACGGACGAATAGCGCGCCTGGCCGCCGCGCGCGGCGAGCAGCGGACCGGCAATCCCCGCGGCTGCGGCAATCAGGGCCAGCAGAATACCGGTATGGCCGATGGTGGCGGTCACTGCGATGTGTATTCCTTAGCGGGGACAAAGCTTTTTGGCGGATCTTTGCCCTCGTGCGGGCTGTACTCTTCCGCGTGTTTGGCCATAATCGTCGAGGCGTGGAAGACTCCGTCACTGCCTATGCGCCCTTCAACCACTGCCCCCGTGCCCTCGCTAAACAGGTCCGGCGGTACGCCGCGGAAAAAGACCGGGTAGGAAATCGTGCCGTCGGTGAGCTCGAAGCGGTAGGTGAGATTCTTGTGGTCTTTTTGCAGTGAACCTTTGACGACCATGCCGCCCATGCGCAAAAACTTGTCCGCGGAAGATCTCTCCTTGGCCTTGAGTTCGGATGGCGTGACGAAATAAACCAGGGCTTCCTGCATGCCGCCGTAGATCACGTACGACAGAGCGGCCAGGATGATCAACCCACCGATCAGAAAGCGTCTATTTCTTCGCATGGCTAGACAACTCCTCAGTGGCGCGTAATTGTGTTAGCTCGTCTTGCGCGCAACGATACCTGCGTTTTAATGAAAACAGGTAGACGAGAACGGCTCCCCAAACGATGCCGTAAGCCAGAAAGACAAATCCCCACGGTCCCATTAGTAGACACCTCGGGCGAGCCGGCGCGCTTTGATCTCGTTTCTTATTTCACCGAGCCGCAGGCGGAGTGAGAGAAGATAAAAATAAAGCAGTAGAAAGCCGGCAAAGTTGACCGCCAGGGCGGTGAGCATGGCCGGGTGAATATTTTCCCAAGGAAGCTTGTCGGGCCGCAGGATCGACGGCGGCTGATGCAGTGTGCGCCACCAATACACCGACATGTGGATCAAAGGAATGTCGAGGAAGCCGATGATTCCCAATACGGCGGCTGAGACCGCGGCGCGATCTTCTTCTTCGATCAAAGATCGGAGCATTAGATATCCGGTATAGATCAAGAGCAAAATGGCCGTTAAGGTCAACCGCGCATCCCAGGTCCACCACACGCCCCAGGTCGGTTTGCCCCAGATCGAACCCTCGATGATCGTCAAGGCGGTGAAAAGAACGCCAAGCTCAGCGGCCGAATGGGCAAGATTATCATCCCGTTTTTCACGTTTCCATAAATAGAGGCAGCTGCCGATAAAGACCAGGAAGAAAGAGAGATAAGCCGTGAGAATGCTGGGGAGATGAAGATACATGATCCGTTGTACGTCGCCTTGCAGGGCGTCAGGCGGAGCTTGGACCAATCCCCAATAGAGCCCGCCGGCAATGACGACAAACGCGAGGCCACCGAGAATGCTCCTGCCTTGTTTTTGTGATTGAGCGCTGTTGGCCATAATCAAACTTCGATCACCCAGTCGAATACTAAAACTCCAAGGGTCAGGAATATCACATCAAATCCAATTAGAAGACGCAACCAGGGAACTGCCTCGCCGATCTCGCCGGTACGAAGAACCGCCCCCAGGCACTGGATCGTTGCCAGGATGACGGGGATCATTAGCGGGAAAAGCACCAGGGGGAGCAAAAGTTCCCGTGCCCGGGCGCGTAAAGTCACCGCCGACAGCACGGTCCCCAGTACGCAAAAGCCGGCTGTTCCCAATAATGTAATGAGAAAAATCTGCGGCAGCAAATTCCACGTGTGCAGGTTGAATAAAATCCAGAACAGCGGAATCACCACAATCTCGACCAGCAGCATCAGAATGAAGTTGAAACAGACCTTGGCGAAAAAGAGCGCGCCGCGGTCCAAAGGGGAAAGTAGCAGCGCCTCGAGACACTGGTTTTCCCGTTCGGCTTGAAACAATTGCGCCAGTCCTAGCGTGCCCGTGAAGAGAAAGGCGAGCCAGAGTAGACCGGGGGCCATTTCGGCAACTCTTTCCGGAGCCAAATCGAAGGAGAAGTGAAACACGAACAGCAGCAGCGTGCCGAAGAAAAACATCGTCAGCAGGCTCTCGCGCCGGCGTAACTCGAGAACTAAATCTTTGCGAAGCAGGAGAAAGGCTTCTCTCAAGAGCTGCATAATTCTCCGTGCGGCAGAAACTCGCCGAAGGCTCTGTCGAAATCCGGCCAGGGCTGTTGGCGCGGCGCGTTGAAGGTCAATCGGCCCTGGTGCAGGATGATCGCTCGGTTGCAAATCTTCAGCACGCGCGCGACATGGTGCGACGCCAACATGACGATATTGCCCTTGCCGCAGTGGGCTTGGAGAAAGGTTTCGAGCAGATCGACGCCGCTGCCGTCGAGCACCCCGTAAGGCTCATCGAGCAACAGCAGTCCCGGCTGGAGCAGGGTCCATTTAGCGATCGAGAGACGGCATTTCATGCCGCTGGAGAGCGTCGATACGTAGTCATGGGCGCGGCCGATGAGGTCTACGTTTTTAAGCGCGGCGTCGATGGCGGCGGAATCGTGGTTCTGCTTATAAAGCGATGTGAAAAATTGCAGGTTCTCTCGCAAGGTAAGGTTTTCATAGAGATGGCCGGCCGGTGTCAGAAGGCCGACCTGCGCCCGCGATGGCGCATGGGTGCTGGAAAAAGGCACGCCATTAAGCTCGACGGTTCCAAGCGTGGGCGGGATCAGCCCGGCAATCAGTTTCAATAACGTGGTTTTCCCGGCGCCGTTCGGTCCCAGCAATGCGACGAACTCTCCCCGCGGCAAATCCAGGTTCAAGTCTCTAAGTGCCCACAAGACTCCGTAAGCCTTGGACAACTTCTGAATAGTTATGTGCAACGGGATACCTAAGACCGCAAAGAATGCCACAAATTTAAGCGAGTTGATCGACTATAGTGGCCGAAAGGCGTGGATTCAAGTGGGTTTCTAAATTCTCCGCTGTTAAAAACTTCGTTGACAATTTTGACATATCTCCCCTATGTGTTAAATCTCTGCAAGTTCTGATTGAGGAGGAGTCTATGAATCCCGTGGTTACCGTGACCGGCGCCTGGAACGTCTTTGTAACTAAGATCGCGGCGTTCCTGCCGGATCTGATCGCCGCCATCTTTATCGTCGTGTTCGGTTGGATTCTATGCAATATCGTCAAAAGGATTGTCACCCGCCTATTACGGTTCTGCCACTTTGACACGCTCGCCGAGCGTGCGGGCATCAAGCAGATCCTTGAACGAGGCGGGATCCAGCAGACCCCCTCCGAGATTCTTGGGCTGGTGGTTTTTTGGTTTCTCTTCTTAATCGTCATCGTTGCCACTTTAGAAACACTCAATCTCAGTGGCGCGACCGATACGCTCAACACCATTTACCTGTATCTGCCAAAAATTGCCGCGGCGATTGTGATGCTGATTCTCGGTCTCTATTTCGCCAACTTCCTGGAAACCATAACCCGAACCTCGTGCGCCAACGCCGGATTGGAGCAAGCGGCCTCGATCGGACGCGCCGCCTATATCGTTACGACTATCTTTGTGGTCGCGGGAATCTTCGAAATCCTCGATATCGCCTCAGAGATCGTCATCTGGGCTTTTATCCTGGTGTTTGGAGCCGTCTGCCTGGCTCTGGCTCTGGCTTTTGGATTGGGCGGTAGAGACGTCGCCGGTCGTTATCTGGAAAAATGGCTGGAACAGAAGGAGAAGGACGAAACAAAGTCGATGCAGCCTTGATTGTTTATCCGATGCAACGGTAGGAGAGTCTCTTTGCGGACCGGTAGGGGGCCGAGGTTTGGGGAAGCAGGATCGTTAGGCTGGCGTGGAACGCGGTTGAGACACTTTCACTTTTCGAACTTCAGCCTTTTGGCCGATGAGAAGCAATTGAGGATGTCCGCGACGTGGTGGCGGAACCGCAACGTCATATCCTTGCCGCTTTAACTTTTGTGCTTTTTCCCACGCGGCCAGCCAATCTCTGATTGATTTGTGTGCCTCTTCGCTAAGATCGCCGGTTAATATTCTGTTTATTCGTTTAATGATGTCTATTTTTTCGTGCCGCTCATCAATCAGGTCTTTGATTCGTTGCTTCAACGGTCACCTCGCTATACAGCCCTAACGGGTACACACTCTTGGCGATGGGTGCTTTATCTAATTGAGCAACGGTTGTGCCATCGGGGGTGCAGCTCTTAACGTAAAAGTGTGTGAAGTAAAGCATCAAAATATCAAGGATTATGTTTCGAATAGCTAAGTTCGGCTGGGTAAATACCGCCGCATTAATAGACAATAGTGGATAATTTTGTACGCATGACAGGATTTTCTATCGGATGGGCGGGAATCCCCAGCTGTGCGTAAAGTCAGGGAACCTTTCAGTCGTCGCGGGATTCCAGCCTTAGTCGTTCTATTGACTGTGCAAGGTTGATCCATCTCGCGACGCGCGAATCTTTTTTGAAATAGGGCGCTGCTTAGGAATGGCTGTGGCCGGCGCGCGCCTTATTCGAGCTTGAATAATTTTTCCAGGCATCAGATATGAGACGGAGACAAGGATGTGGGGTGCGGCAAATGCGGAGAGCTGCCAATTCCTTGACTCCCTTTAGCTATTCAGTTAGTTTCATAAGCGTTTTAAATACTTTTCCTAGAATTAGCCTAATGGGTAGGCAAGATACTGAATGCCCTTAGGCTTTTTTTACAGGTGAGGAGGCTATGGCTGAATATAAAGATGTGAAAGTTCCACAGGGTGGGGCAAAGATAACGATGTCGGCAAACAAGCAACTGCAGGTTCCCGACAATCCAATCATCCCGTTCATCGAAGGCGACGGCACCGGCCGCGATATCTGGCGCGCATCCGTGCGCGTGTTCGATTCCGCTGTCGAGAAGGCCTACAAGGGCACGCGTAAGATGCACTGGATGGAAGTGTACGCCGGTGAGAAGTCATTCAAGATGTTCAACAACTGGTTGCCCGAAGAAACGGTCAACGCCTTCTCGGAATTTTTAGTCGGCATCAAGGGCCCGCTCACCACGCCGATCGGCGGCGGCATGACTTCATTGAACGTCGCGCTGCGCAAATTGCTCGATCTTTATGTCTGCCAGCGGCCGGTCTGTTATTTCAACGGCGTGCCCTCTCCAGTCAAGCATCCGGAGCATGTGAACATGGTGGTGTTTCGCGAGAACACCGAAGATATTTACACCGGCATCGAATTTCCCAACGGAACCGATCAGAACCGAAAGTTCAAGTCGTTGCTCAAAGAAGCCTTTCCTAAAGAGTACGCCAAAATTCGGTTTCCCGACACCGCCGGAATCGGTATTAAGCCGGTTTCGGTCGAGGGAACCGAGCGGCTGGTACGCGCCGCGATCAAGTGGTCATTATTGAACAAGCGCAAAAACGTCAACTTCGTGCACAAAGGCAACATTATGAAGTACACCGAAGGCGCTTTCGCCGACTGGGGCTATGCGCTTGCAAAACGCGAATTTCGCAATGACGTCGTGACCGAGCGTGAATCGTGGATCTTGGGCAACAAAGAAGCCAAGCCGGCGATTACCGTTGAAGACAATGCCAAAGCAATCGATCCGGGTTTCGACATGATGTCGCCGAGCCAGCAGAGTGACATTAAGAAGGAAGTCGAAGAAGCGCTCAAGTTGTGGCCGACCCATGGCGAGGGCAAGTGGAAGTCGAAGCTGATGCTCAAAGATTCCATCGCCGACGTGACGCTTCAGTTCGTGCTTATTCGACCGAAAGATTATGACGTCATTGCGACCATGAACTTAAACGGCGATTACCTTTCTGATGCATTGGCCGCGCAGGTCGGCGGCATCGGAATCGCTCCGGGCGCGAACATCAACTACGATAGCGGACACGCGGTATTTGAAGCAACGCATGGCACCGCGCCGAAGTATGCCGATCGTGATAAAGTTAATCCTGGATCGGTCATCCTTTCCGGTGAAATGATGTTGCGCTACATGGGCTGGACCGAAGCGGCGGATTTGATCATTAAAGGTATTGAAGGAGCCGTCAACGCAAAGACGGTGACTTACGATTTTGAGCGGCTCATGCCCGGCGCAAAGCTGGTCAGCTGCTCCGGTTTTGGCGACGCTATCATTGCCAATATGTAACGGGAAAGGGAAATACAGTGGCACGTAAGAAGATTGCGCTAATAGGCGCCGGTAACATCGGCGGGTCGATGGCCCATCTTTGTCTTCTAAAGGGCCTGGGTGACGTGGTTCTTTTTGACGTCGTCGAAGGATTGCCGCAAGGCAAGGCCCTCGACCTGTCACATGCGGGGCCGGTGGAAGGCTTCGATGACAATGTTATCGGCACCAACAGCTACGAAGACATTGCCGGCGCCGACGTTTGTATCGTTACCGCCGGCATTGCCCGAAAACCGGGCATGAGCCGCGATGACTTGCTGGGGACCAATGCCAAGATACTGAGCTCGGTGGGTGACGGGATAAAAAGGTATGCTCCGAATTCGCTGGTGATCGTCGTTACCAACCCACTGGATGCAATGGTGACTTTGATGAAACGGATGACGGGTTTTCCAAAAAACCGCGTCGTCGGTCAATCGGGTATCTTAGATTCCTCTCGTTATCGGTCGTTTATTGCTAAAGAGCTCAATGTTTCGGTGAACAGCGTCGCGGCCATGGTTTTAGGGGGTCACGGCGATGACATGGTTCCGGTGCGCAGCACCTGTATCGTTGGCGGTGTTGCCGTCGAAAAGTTGATTCCCAGCAAACGGCTCGATGAAATCGAAGCCCGCGTGCGCAACGCCGGCGGTGAGGTGGTGGCGTTGTTGAAAACCGGATCCGCCTATTTCTCACCGGCGTCGGCGGCCATCCGTATGACCGAAGCTTATTTCTACGACAAGAAAGAGATTTTGCCGTGCGCGGCGTTGCTCGAAGGGGAATATGGCGTCAACGGTTACTATTTCTGTGTTCCCGTTATGATCGGCGCCGGCGGCGTCGAAAAAATTATCGATATCAATCTCAATGCCGCCGACAAGAAAGCTTTCGATGAATCGCTCAATCACGTCAAAGATATCGTTCAAGCCATGGATCGTGTGTTGGGCGTTTAATCGTCGATCGGGCGTGAACAATGTTGAGACCCTGAGGCTATGAGTCTAGTCTTAGGGTCTCACTTTGTTGTGGCGATCAAAATGAATATCCACGAGTACCAAGCCAAAGAAATTCTCAAACGTTACGGTGTGTCGGTCCCACAGGGTGAAGTCGCGGCGACGCCGGAAGAAGCGAAAGCCGCCGCGATTAAACTTGGCGGCGGCATCTGCGTCGTCAAAGCTCAGATTCATGCCGGTGGCCGTGGCAAAGCGGGAGGCGTGAAGCTCGCGCGCAACCCGGAAGACGCCGAGCAAAAGGCTCGTGAGATCATCGGCAAGAAGCTGGTGACCCATCAGACCGGTCCGGAGGGTCGCCAGGTCAGACGCGTGCTGGTCGAACAAGGACTCAACATAGAGCGCGAGCTTTATCTGGCCATGGTTCTCGACCGGGCGCAGTCTCGGGTTGCCGTCATTTGCTCTTCGGAAGGCGGCGTTGAGATTGAAGAAGTGGCCGAGAAAAATCCGCAAAAAATCCTAAAAGAGTCCATCGATCCCGTGATTGGACTGGCTGGCTTCCAGTGCCGCCGGCTGGCCTACGCTCTAGGTATTCCTAACGAACTCGTTGGCAAAACGGCGGCGGTGATGCAGGCATTGTATCGAGCCTTTGACGAGTCCGATTGTGCCATCGCTGAAATCAACCCGCTCATTATTACCAAAGAAGGTCAAGTGATGGCGCTGGACGCTAAGATGAACTTCGATAGTAATGCGCTGTTTCGACATAAAGATATCGTTGCGTTGCGCGACCTCAACGAAGAGGATCCGCGCGAAATCGAAGCGAGCAAATACGAACTCTCCTATATATCTTTAGATGGCAATATCGCCTGCATGGTCAATGGCGCGGGATTGGCCATGGCAACGATGGACATCATCAAGCTGTATGGCGGCGAGCCGGCGAACTTCTTGGATGTCGGCGGCGGTGCTTCAAAGGAAAAAGTCGCGCAAGCCTTTAAAATCCTGCTCGCCGACCCTCGAGTGCGAGGCGTTCTCATCAACATCTTCGGCGGTATCATGCGTTGCGATGTGCTGGCTCAGGGCATCGTCGATGCGGCGCGCGAGCTGAGCATTCAAGTGCCGCTGGTGGTGCGCATGGAGGGCACAAACGTCGACCAGGGCAAGAAGATTCTTGCCGATTCGGGGTTGGCAGTTATCCCCGCCGCAACCATGGCCGAAGCAGCGGAAAAGATTGTCGCTGCGGTCAAGGATAAGTAGAACCTTAAGGCAAAAATCTGGATGGCTATTCTCATAGACAAACAAACGCGAGTTCTGACCCAAGGGATTACCGGTGCCATCGGGCAGTTTCATACCAAAGCGTGCAAAGAATATGGCACCCGGATGGTGGCCGGGGTAACTCCGGGTAAAGGCGGGACCCGCTACGAAGAAATCCCGATTTTCGATACCGTCGCTCGGGCCGTCACTGAGACGGGAGCAAACGCCAGTGTGATTTACGTTCCTCCGCCGTTTGCCGCGGATGCGATCATGGAGGCCGCCGATGCCGGCATCCGGTTGATTATCTGCATTACTGAAGGCGTACCCGTGCGCGACATGGTGCGAGTGAAACGATACCTGGATGGGAAAGGCTCGCAGCTATTGGGTCCCAATTGTCCCGGGGTAATCACTCCCGGCGAATGTAAGATCGGCATTATGCCGGGGCACATCCATCGGCAGGGAACCATCGGGGTCGTTTCACGCAGCGGCACCTTGACCTATGAAGCAGTGGATCAATTAACTCGCTTAGGCCTGGGGCAGTCGAGTTGCGTCGGCATTGGTGGAGATCCGGTGCATGGATTTGAATTCGTCGATGTGTTGGAGCTATTTAATCGCGATCGCGGTACCGAAGCGGTCGTCATGATCGGCGAAATCGGCGGCAGTGCTGAGGAAGAAGCGGCGGCTTGGATCGAGGCAAACATGAAAAAGCCGGTAGTCGGATTTATCGCCGGGCAAACCGCACCGCCGGGCAAGAGAATGGGGCACGCCGGGGCCATCATTTCGGGGGGCAAAGGTACCGCCCATGAAAAAATCGAGGCATTGAAAAGGGCCGGGATCAGAATGTCGGCATCGCCGGCAACCATCGGCCGAACCATGCAGGAGGCTCTAGGAAAATCATGAGTGTCGAAGTTACCCTTTCGATTATTAAACCGGACGCGGTGGAGCGAAATTTCATCGGTGAAATCCTCAGACGCTTCGAATCGGCTGGGTTGAAAATTGTCGCCGGTAAATTACTCCGGCTCACCCCCGAGCGTGCGCAGGCGTTCTACGCCGTCCACAAAGAGCGGCCATTCTTTGCCGGCTTATGCACCTATATGTCATCGGGTCCCATCTTTGTGTCGATTCTAGAGGGAGAAGGGGCCATTTTGAAAAACCGCGAAATCATGGGCGCTACCGATCCAGCCAAGGCGGCGCCCGGTACGATTCGCAAGGATTGCGGCAAAGATGTTGAAGCCAACGCAGTGCACGGATCCGACGGGCCGGAAACGGCCGCCGCGGAAATCGCTTTTTTCTTCAAGCCGGAAGAGGTTTTTCGATCCTCCAAGTAAACTTGCGACGGGCTAACGCGGTATCGATCATGAGGCCAAATATCAAGGATTTGAGCTTCACGGAGTTTGCAACCTATCTGGTGGAGCGCAAGCAGCCGGCTTATCGCGCCGGACAGGTTTGGCAGTGGTTGTACCAAAAACGCGCCGTTTCGTTTGCCGAGATGACCAACCTGTCGGTATCGTTGCGGCAACAACTTACGAAGGATTTTGCTATCAGCCGGTTGGCGATCGAGCGCAAGGCTGACTCCGCCGATGGAACGGTCAAGTTTCTGTTTCGCTTGGCTGACGATCGCAGTATCGAAAGCGTCTTGATCCCGGAAGCGAAGAGGTTGACGCTTTGCATTTCGACTCAGGCGGGGTGTGGTTTTGGCTGCGCGTTTTGCGCCACCGCGCTCCTGGGGCTGAAGAGAAATCTGCGCGCCAGCGAGATTTTCGATCAGATCCTTGAGGCGAGCCGGACCCTCGCCGGCGACCGGCGCATCACGCACGTGGTGTTGATGGGTATGGGAGAGCCGCTTGCAAACTATGGGGAAACCGTAAAGGCCCTCGATGTGATGACGGACACGAGCTGGGGCAGCGGTATTTCGCCCAGGCGAATCACCTTATCAACCGTCGGGTTAGTGCCGCAGATCCACAAGCTCATGGATGAAACGAATGTAAACCTGGCCATTTCACTTCATGCTCCTAGCGATGAATTGCGCAGCAAACTGATGCCGGTCAATCGCAAGTATTCTCTGCGGCAACTGATGGAGTGCTGTCGCGCTCTGCCGATCCCGCGGCGCAAGCGTATTACTTTCGAATATGTGCTGTTGCGCGGTGTCAACGACTCGGCCGCGGATGCACAGAAGCTTGCAGAGCTGCTGCTCGGTATTCGCTGCAAGGTAAACCTGATTCCGTTCAATCCTCATCCGGGCAGCGAGTTTCAGCGGCCCGAAAGTCGGGATGTCGAGCAATTTCAACAGATACTTTACTTCCACGGCTTACAGGTCAACGTTCGCCGGCCGAGAGGCGATGATATTCAAGCCGCGTGCGGCCAGTTGCAAGGCGAAACCATGGAGGAGAGAGAGGGCGCAGCCGGTCGTTGCTGATCCTGCAAGGAACAACATGAGCAAACAGATCCTCGGTGTGATCGGCGGAAGCGGTCTTTATCAAATAGAAGGTTTGCGGCAAATCCGGCAAATGCGGATCACGACTCCGTACGGGAAACCTTCGGACCCGTTTATCAAGGGATCTCTAGATAACAGCGAACTGGTATTTCTGCCGCGTCATGGCAAGGGGCATCGCTGGTTGCCTACCGAGATTAATTTTCGCGCCAACATCTTCGGCATGAAAAAGCTCGGCGTCGAGCGCATTATTTCGGTCAGCGCCGTCGGTAGCTTGCGTGAGAAGATCGCGCCCGGTCATCTGGTGGTGCCCGATCAATGCATCGATCGCACGACCCAGCGGCCAAGCAGCTTCTTCGGCAAGGGTATTGTCGCACATGTGAGCCTTGCCGATCCCTTCTGCAAGGATACTTCGTCGGCACTGGCCGAAGCAGCCTCGTCTACCGGGGCCAAGGTGCACCGTAAAGGAACGTATTTGTGCATGGAGGGGCCGCAGTTCTCGACCCGCGCCGAGTCGCGCTTATACCGGAGCTGGGGCGCCGATATCATCGGCATGACCAATCTGCAGGAGGCGAAACTGGCGCGAGAGGCGGAAATCTGTTTCGCCACGCTGGCGTTGGCGACCGATTACGACTGCTGGAATGAATCGGCCGGAGACGTGGAGATCGAACACGTGCTGGCGGTTTTGCAACAAAATGTCGAGCTGGCAAAGAAAACCATTCGGCAACTTTTAAAGAACTTGGCGCCTTCGCGTTCTTGCGGCTGCGCCTCGGCGTTGCGCAACGCGATTATTACCGAAAAATCAAAAATTCCGCAGAAGGTACGGCGCGATCTGCGCCCGATCATTGGCAAATACCTATGAGTATTTTGGTTGTTGGCACCGTCGCGTTCGATTCGATTGAGACGCCTTTCGGCTCCGCCGAACGGATTCTCGGCGGGTCGGCTTCCTATTTTGCGCTGGCCGCAAGTTTCTTCACTACGGTCCGGATCGTCGGGGTGATTGGCCACGATTTTCCACAAGAATACCTGAACTTGTTTAGCCAAAGGCAGATCGATCTCGAGGGCGTCAAAAAGGAGCCTGGCGAGACGTTTCACTGGCGCGGCAAATATCACGAAGATATCAACGTGCGCGATACTCTGGAGCTCCATCTGAATGTTCTCTCAGGATTCGTGCCGCAATTGCCGGAGCGTTACCGCGACGCGGAGTACGTTTTTCTCGGCAATATCGATCCTCTGATGCAGCTGGAAGTTCTCAATCAGATTCGCCGCATGCGGCTTGTTGTCTGCGACACGATGGATCACTGGATACGCGAAAGCCTGGCGGATTTGCGCAAGGTGCTCAAGCGGATCGAAATGCTCGTGATCAACGACTCTGAAGCAAGACTGTTGAGCGGTTATAACAACATCGTTCGCGCCGCGCGGGCGATATTAAAAATGGGACCGAAGGTGGTTCTGGTCAAGCGCGGCGAATATGGCGTTCTGCAATTCTCCGACTCGACCATTTTTGCGACGCCGGCCTATCCTTTGGAAGAAGTCTTCGACCCCACCGGCGCAGGCGATTCTTTCGCCGGGGGTTTCCTCGGTCAGTTGGCCCGTTCAAGTGACCAAAGCCAACAGGGAATCCGCCGGGCCATCGTCTATGGTAGTGTGGTAGCCTCTTTTACCGTTGAAGATTTCGGAGTGAAGCGGTTAGCCGGTGTTTCGCTAGCGGAAATTGAAGAGCGCTATAAAAGCTTTGCTCAATTGACCGACTTCCAAACCTGAGCTGATGGATTTATCGATCGTCATCCCGGTGTTTGATGAAGAGGACAACGTTGCCCCGCTGATCGGCGAAATCAAGGCGGCGGTGGAACCTCTGGGCAGGCAGTATGAAATGGTTTTCATTGATGATGGCAGCCGGGACAATACATTCCGAGTGCTCGCACAAATGTATCGGACGGAGCCTAATCTCCGTGTCATCAGGCTCAAACGAAATTTCGGTCAAACGGCCGCTCTCGCCGCCGGTCTGGCGCACGCCCAGGGAGAGGTTGTGGTGATGATCGATGGCGATAGCCAAAACGATCCCGCGGACATTCCCGCCCTGCTGACCGAGCTGGAGCAGGGCTATGACCTGGTCTGCGGCTGGCGTCATGTCCGGCAGGATCCGTTTCTCAGCCGCCGGTTGCCGTCGATGATCGCGAATTGGCTCATTTCTTCGACCACTCAGGTGAAGCTTCATGATTATGGCTGCACGTTGAAGGCCATGCGCAAAGATATTGCCAAGGACCTCAAGCTTTACGGCGAAATGCATCGCTTTATCCCAGCCATCGCGTATGAGCGAGGCGCCACCATTGCCGAGTTAAAAGTCAATCACCGGCCGCGTGTGCGCGGCAAATCGAAGTATGGGATAACCCGAAGCATGCGAGTGGTTTTAGATCTACTGACGGTTAAGTTTCTCATGAGCTACTCGACCCGGCCTTCGCATATCTTCGGGATCATCGGCATCGGCAGCGCCGGGTTAGGTTTCCTTATGGGCATTTATCTGACCGTGCAGAAGTTTTTGTACAATATGGAAATCGGCGGAAGGCCGCTGTTGTTGTTGGTGGTGTTGTTGATTTTCACCGGTTGCCAATTCGTGACGATGGGGCTTTTAGGGGAGATGTTGTCGCGCACCTATCACGAGTCTCAGGATAAGGCTACATTCGTTATCGGTGAAATTTTGGGCGAGAGGAACTGCACATGAAGCTAACGGTTGTCGGTACAGGGTATGTCGGGCTGGTGGCGGGGACTTGTTTTTCCGAGACCGGCA
>JBBDNJ010000078.1:0-6757 GCA_040877705.1 Binatia bacterium
CCTCGGCGACCCCTACTCCGTAATTCTCCACGAGCCCGCGAACTATCTTCGTTCTGAGAACTCATGGGTCGCGTCTTTACCTTTGACGTTACCCACAATAACCTAAACGGGTCAAATCTTTTGTTGACAGTTCAGGAGAAGCAAATGGTCAGACCTTTACAAATTAACTGACTTTGGAAATCGGTGGAGTTGCGAATTTTCTCGAGGAACCATTTCCAGTCGCCTGCCCAATAGGTCGGAATTCTACAGAACGCGACCCTCGTTCTGCTGGCACAAAACGAATCTCAATACGCTGGTTTAAGGCCGCGGCGATTCGATTAAGCATCGCTAGGGAATGGCCGTCGCGGTTAGCGCCTTCGAGACGACAAATGACTGACGCTGTGGTTGCGTCGGTGACATTATCGGCGCCTGACACCAACGGTGGGACGTCTACTGTGGTGGCGCACAACGAGAATCCGGACGACATCGCCAACGATACGAAACAAGAAATGATAAGGGAAGCGCTGCAAGCTCACGCGGCGGATATCGCGCTCCCGAATCGAGAAAGATTCCGGCCTCTCTTCGGCCTGCTTCATGTAATGCCGCAGTTCCGCATAAAAGTCATCGGCAAGCTCTGGAGTCGCAATCCGCTCGTAATACCCCATGATCTCGTCGATATCCGAGTATACCTTCGGATGTAGGACGAGCCGCATCAGGTTCGGCGGCGATTAACCTGTTGATCAACCTGCTCCAACGACAGGCCGCCCGAAGGATTCGCATCAAGCTCCGCATCGCGCCGAAGCGCCTCCGCGATACCCTCGTCCGCGTCCTGAAGAACAGGTGGTAGCGATCCAAGCAGATGAGCCGCGAGGACAGCCCTTTCGTTCTCAGATAAATCTAACGCGAGCTTCTCGACTTCAATGATCGTGGCCATGGAATCAGTATAATCGGCGCGGTTTTGGAAGCAAGCAGATTAATTTGCCGAAACCAAATGCCGTGGTCAAGCGTGGAGACTCTGCAGATAAGATCTCCCGGTAACCCATAAAAGTAAAAAAACGACAGGAGCCCCAAGGCATTATCACCAGCGCTCGTCCGTTCCATATTTTCTTTGACTGCATCGTTTGCTTTCACCCACGTGCCCAGTGGTAGCATCGATCAACAACTAGACCCTGCGATGCGTGTGCGGGCCTTCCTAGCTAGGCGGCTATCCTAGGCGAGTCAAGGGCATCCCTGGGGTAGATTGGTGGGGTTTGAATCTCGACATCAAACAGGGCGGCCACACCATCGAGTACCGTGACGAGGACCCCTCATATCCGCAAGATGTCCCAAGAGCAATTGGCAAAGGAAGGCGCAGACTTCAATATGCCTAACGAAGTATATCTGTAAGCTGTTCGAGGACGCTATTCTAGTGGACGGTAACTGTTGGTTGGCGTCCACCGTTCATGGTTCGACGCGGCTCACTGCGAACGGTTCTCCCTTGGCCGTTCGCCCTGAGCGACGTCGAAGGGCTCCGAGAGGGTTTGTCGCGGTAGGGATGCCGGTTTCCCCGGCACCCCCCGCACAGATCCGTACGTGCAGGATTGCTGCATACGGCTCCTACCTCAGATACTTGGCGTCGAAGCGCAAGTTCGGATGCGGATGCAAGATCTTGGCACTCGGAATCCATCGATCGACCAACTTCCAAAACCGCTCCCAAGTCATCCGGCTCCACTGACTGCGTCTGCGCAGCGCACGGTACCACCGCCAGATCACCTGAGCCCGAAAGCTATTGAGACTATCCATATTGCCGGGCACTGCATGGTAGTTGAAGTAGCCCTGTACAACTGACCTCAACCACTTCCCGACCTCGACTACCGGCCGGTGCCAGCGTCGCCGAAGTTCCTCCTTCAGCTCGTTGAGTTTGGCCGACAGTCGCTTGCGGATCGTCTTGCGCTTGACAATGAATCTGCCGGTCTTCCGGGTCGTGCCACAGATATGGGTGAAACCCAGAAAGTCGAACGTCTCCGGCTTGCCCTCGCCTCGCTGCTTGCGGTTTTCGGCTGCGTTGCGCCCGAACTCAAGCAGGCGCGTTTTATCCGGGTGTAACTCCAGCCCGAACTTCTGCAAGCGGTCCTGCCATTCCCGTAAAAACCGCTCAGCATCACTTCGATGTTCGAATCCCGCGACGATATCATCTGCGTATCGGACAACAATCATGTCGCCCGTAGCATGATGCTTTCGCCAGTGCTCGATCCACAGATCGAAAACATAATGCAGGTAAATGTTTGCCAGTAACGGTGAAGCTACTGCCCCTTGCGGGCTTCCTACTTCTGTCTTCGTCCATTCCCCTTCCTCGGACACCCCTGCTCTCAACCATTTCCGGATCAGGCGCAGTATCCTTCGGTCGGCGATTCGGTGCTCGATGAACTTCATCATCCATCCGTGGTCGAGGTTATCGAAAAACCCACGAACGTCTGCGTCGAGCACCCAGTTCACTTTCTTCCGCATCAGCCCTACCCAAAGCGCGTCCAGCCCATCGTGCTGGCTTCGCCCCGGGCGAAACCCATAGGAGAACCCCACGAAGTCCTCTTCGTAAATCTGGTTGAGGACCGTCACTACGGCCTGCTGAACGATCTTATCCTCCAGGGCTGCGATGCCCAGGAGTCGTTGCCGTCCATCGGCTTTCGCAATGTAGGCTCTCTTGGAAGGCTGCGCTCGATACGTCCCTAGATGGATTCGACCGTGCAACTCTATCAGCTTCTCATCCAGACCCGTCTCGTATTCTTTCCACGTCACGCCATCCACTCCAGGGGCGGCTTCCCGCTTCTGAGCGTAGTAGCTGTCCCGCAACCGGTTGACCGTGACATGGTGCAGTAACGCAGTGAACCGTGTCCGCTTGTCCTTACGTGCTCTCTTTCGCACACCGAGCAAGTCGCTCAACTCGCTGTTCCGGCTCTGAGTCCGGGGCGCGGTCGTCTGCCCGATGTTCTCTTTGGTTGGTCGCCTTCCCTCCCTGCCCTCCGCACGCGGTTGCCCGCCTTTGTTCGGACATTTCGTCGGTACTACGCGACCATCCGACTCCCCGTCAACGTACATGTCGGACTTCCGGCTCTCAGCCTTCTCCAACCGGCCCGCCTTGCTATCACTCTCGGGCGTCAACGGGGTCTCCCGGTTCTCGCGCGTGGAGTTTCCATGCATGCCCGGGGTCTCAGACTGCGCAGAGTCTTTCGAATGCTCGCGCTAACGCATCCGTCAGTGTTGCCTTCCGCCTTGCTGAACGGCGTCGGCTCTCCGGTCGCGATTATTTCGCAGCTCAATACCCTGCCCCTGTCAACGCTTCGATGGCAGCCTTGCGACTGGCCATGCATGACTCGGGGTCAGGATAGTTCGCTAAACCTTTCCTGTATGACTCTTTCATTCACTACTCCACGCCGGTTTATCCCGGCTTTCAGCAGCCTGCTAGGCAACGTTCTTGTACTCAAAGCGGACCAGAAGCTTGGCCTTGAATGCGCGGGCAATTCTCTCCAACAGATCAAGCGAGGGAACCCGGTTATCGTTTCCCGACTCTAATCGGGCGATGACAACCTGGCTGCTCTGTGCCTTTTCGGCAAGCTGAGCTTGGGTGAGACCCGCTTTCAGGCGCGCGTCCCGCACCAATTGGGCAATCTCGCTGATGGCCTTTTCCCTCTGGTAATAAAAACTGAACTCGGGATCTCTAAGTTCTCGTTTGAGCACAGCCTTGAGCGTCGTTCTCTTGCGTTTTGCCTTCATGACAACAACTCCTTCATTCTTCGAATGGCTATATCTCGTTCTTTGACCGGCAGTTTCTGTTGTTGCTTCTTGTAAGCGTGGAGAAGAACCATCTCGTCTCTGTCGATCATGACATAGAATACCCGATGAGATCCGATCTTGACTTCCCAAAGCTTCCCATCAATCTGACGGAACTCGACGCGAATGGCATCAAATCCCCGTCGCTCCACCTGTTCGAGCGCTTCAAGGACCCGCGCACGTTCCGGTTTGGCGAGATTGTTGATGTAATCCAGCACCGGACACCTGCCGGCGGCCGTTGTGAAAAACGTTACTCGCACGAGCGCAGTATAACCCATTGGTTATACACATCAAGGTTAATGGATTTTTCGGGAGGGATCGTCAAAAAGACGTGCGGCGAAGATGAAAAATCTCGGCAGCGGAATTCGCCAAACAGACCGGATTGCAGGTGGGGAATCGCCTGGTCTAACTCCTTCGCGAAGCAGAACATTGACACGTCCGAGCCGTCTTACCTCCTCTCCCTTGAGAGACTGTGTCACAACACTAAAAATCATCTAGATGTCATGCTGAGCAAAGCGAAGCATCTCGCAATTCCAACAGCTTACGAGAAGCAGATTCTTCGGCTGCGCCTCAGAATGACATTCTGACACAGTCTCTGACGGGAGAGGACGGAGGTGAGGGTGCTTAGAATCTTTTACCCCTCACTCTAACTCTCTCCCGCAAGGGGAGAGAGAACGAACGTTCGCGAACGGTTCCGGCGAAAAAACTCTTTCCAATTTTCTCAACTGGCGAGTATCTTAACTCCCTTGCGGAATTTCATCGAAGCTAATCCTTACAGCACCCCCGCCCCGCGCGCCCATTTATATTTCGCGCCCAGCACCGCGACCGGCAGCTCCGTCGTGTAGGAATAGGCCACGATGCCGCGCTCGTAGAGATACTCGCTCGCCTCTTCGACTTGCACGTCGCCGACCAACGATGCGACAACCGGTTTATCGATCCCCTTATCGCGCGCCTCTTGAACGACTTCGGCGCAAAGTTTGGCGAAGACCATGGGCGGCGTGATGATCGTGTGCCAGTAACCGAGAATAAGAGAATGAATGCGCGGTTCGTTCAACGCGAGCCGAATCGTATTGGCATAAGTCGTCGGCGGCTCGCCGCCGGTGATGTCGACCGGATTTCCGGCCGCGCCGAACGGCGGGATGAATTTGCGAAACGCCGTGTCCAGATCCGGTGGCATTTTCATCAGCGACAAGCCGTTATCGACGCAGGCGTCCGACAATAACACTCCCGAGCCGCCCGCGCCGGTGATGATGACGATGTTTTCTCCTTTGGGATTCGGCAGCACTTGCAACCCGCGGGCGAACTGCAACATGTCGTTCAAACTCTTGGCACGAACGACGCCGCATTGGCGCAACACGTCGTCGTATATCTTATCGTTTCCCGCCAGCGCGCCGGTGTGGGAAGCTGCGGCGCGCGCGCCCAACGCCGTCCGCCCGGCTTTGAGCACGACCACCGGTTTCTTTTTCGATACCCGGCTCGCCACCTCGGCGAACGAACGGCCGTCTTTCAAGTCCTCGCAGTGCATGGCGATGACCTGTGTATTGTCGTCCTGTTCGAAATAGGTCAGCAGGTCGTCTTCATCGAGATCGGATTTGTTGCCAAGTCCAACGATGGCGGACACGCCCATGCGCGTCGTCCGCGAAAAGCCGATGATCGACATGCCGACGCCGCCCGACTGCGAGCTGAGCGCGACTTTGCCCTTCACATCATAAGGCGTGCAAAACGTGGCGCAAAGATTTTGCGGCGTGTAGTAAAATCCATAGATATTCGGACCCATCACCCGCACATTATGCTTGCGCGCCACGCCGACCAATTCATCCTGCAGCGCCTGCTCGCCCACCTCGGCGAAGCCGGACGGAATCATCACCGCGCCGGGAATGTTTTTGCGCCCCACTTCGTCCATCGCGGCTGCGCAAAGACGCGCCGGGATTGCGAATACCGCAACATCGATGTCTTCGACAACATCCAGCACGCTTGGGTATGCTTTGAGACTCATAATTTCCTGGGCTTTCGGATGAATCGGATAAATTGTGCCGCGATAACCGCCGTTGATGAGGTTCTTCATCACCGAGTTGCCGATCTTACCGTCTTCTGGAGAGGCGCCAATGACGGCGATCGAGCGTGGATTCATGATCCGCTGCATGGCGGCGAGAATCTCGCTCTGGCTAAAGCTCTGCCGTGTTGGCGGTTTGTCGCCGATGACGATGCGCACGTCAACGGCGCGCGCGCCCTTCTCCGTCGCAAAGACCGGATTCAGATCGACTTCGTGAATCTCCGGGAAATCATTCACCAGCTTTGAAACTTTAATGATGATATCGGCCAGCGCTGCGCGGTTAACGCCTTTGGCGCCGCGCAACCCGCGCAGCACTTCAGCGGCGCCGATAGAGTCGAGCATCGACAAGGCGTCTCTCTTGCCGACCGGCGCCATGCGAAAGGTGATGTCTTTCATCACTTCGACCAGCACTCCGCCTAACCCAAAGGCGATCATTTTGCCGAAGCTCGGATCGGTGACGGCGCCGACCATGACTTCCTGGCTGCCTTTTAGCATCTGCTGCACCTGGACACCTTGAATGCTCGCATTTTTCTTATAGCTCTTAGCGTTCCTGACGAGCCGATCGAAAGCGCGCCGGACATCGGCAGTATTTTTAAGTCCGACGATCACGCCACCCGCTTCGGTTTTATGGAGAATATCGTCAGAGACGATTTTTAGGACAACAGGGAAACCTAACCGTGCGGCTATTTTCGCGGCTTCGGCGGCGGTTTTCGCCAAACCTTGCTTCGGCGTGGGAATGCCGTAAGCGTCGCAGAGCTGCTGCGCCTCCGGCGCGGTCAAGGCTCGGCGGCCGGCGGCGAGAGCGGAGTCGATCGTGGCACGCAAAGTTTTTTTGTTCATCGATACCTCCGCGATTTCGGTTATGTGATTGCTGGATTAAGAGGAATGAATACGAATGACATTTTCCACGGCTAGTCG
>JBBDNJ010000079.1:0-6713 GCA_040877705.1 Binatia bacterium
CTATTGGGGTCGGAATTGCCGCGTTTGTCGGACATCTCTATCCGGTGTTTTTGAAGTTTCAGGGAGGAAAAGGTGTGGCCACCGCTTTAGGCGTGTTCCTCGCCTTGGCTCCGGTGGCCACCGTCATTTTAATTGCAGTGTTTGCGGTTACCGCATTAAGCAGCAGGATCGTTTCGTTAAGCTCGATCTTGACCGCGATTGCCGCGCCAGTGATTTTTTGGCTCTTTTATTACCCGCCACCGGTGATCGGCATGGCTGCTGTCATCGCCGCGGCGATCACTTTTCGCCATCGCAGCAATATCCAGCGGTTAATGAACGGCACTGAACCTCGCTTCGGTTCCCCTAGTTCTCGATAATTACTTCGACCCGACGATTTTGTCTCCGCCCATCTTCGGTATCGTTAGTGGCGATGGGTGAGCGGGTGCCTAATCCCTGGGAAGAAACACGTCCACCGTTAACACCGCTGCGTTCCAGGGCATCGGCGACCGTACTGGCCCGTCTCTCCGACAAGCTTTGATTATAAGCCTCCTGAGCGGCGCTTTCGCGACTGGCGTGGCCTTCGATGGTAATTCTGCGATTGGGCGCGTCGCGTCGAATGATAGTGGCAATTTGATTAACTCGATCTCTTCCCTCAGGGGCAAGGTCCGCTCTATCAAATTGAAAATTCACGCTGGGAAGATTGACCGCTACGCCCCGGCTGGTTTCGCGCGCCTCGATATTGCGTTTCTTCAACTCCTCGATCAAGGCCTGGTTTTTGGCAATCTCAGCTCTCTGTTGGTCGATGGCTTTCTGCTGCTCGGTTTGTTTTATATCCTGGCCCTGGAGTTGATCACCGATCAGGGCGCCCGTGCCCAGGCCAAGCGCACCGCCGACTGCCGCACCGACTCCGGGCCGGCCGACGGCAGCTCCAATAATGCCGCCGGCGGCCGCACCGCCCAGGGCGCCGATTCCGGCGCCTTTCTCGCGGGGCGACAACCACCCGCCGGAGCAGCCCGCCGCGATCAGCGAGAGGACGAAAAGCCCCGCGGTCAAAACGTTCCAACGTTTATTCATCGTGATTCCTTTTCCATTACGGTCGATTTACCATTCTCCAAGCTGCTGTCTTAATTGTTCGTTCTCAGCCTGATTGACACCCATTTGCCGCTGTTGTCGATTTGTCCGGAAGTAATTGGAAATTTAGTATTCGCCCGGTTTCTTGAGCTTGTCCAACTCGCGTCTTTGACGGTCGAGCTCGGCCTGATTAACATCGATCTGCCGTTGTTGGCCGGCCTGTTTTTGCTCCTGGCCTTGTAGTTGATCTCCAACCAGCGCGCCGGAACCTAGACCGAGGGCGCCACCGATTGCGGCGCCGGTCCCCGGACGACCTACAGCCGCGCCAATAATACCGCCAACCGCGGCGCCACCGAGGGCGCCGATGCCCGCGCCCTTCTCCCGTGTCGTTAATGAGCCGCCGGAGCAACCGATAGTGGCGGAGACGAGGAAAAGCGCGGCTGAAATCATAAGCGTGCGTTGCATAAGTTCCTCCTAATCAGATGAGCGATAAACAGCCTTAAATTTTACCAAATGGCTTTTGATCCGACAAGTTTTATTGTGCAGTCACTCATTCGATTAGACGCATCGCCTCACTTACTTAGACGCATCTGGGAAGCCACTGTTAACGGGTGCAACTCCTGTTGACATCATAGACCTTATAGGTAAGAGTTTACCTAGTAAAGGAGTTATATTGGAAACCCTGACTCAGGAAAAAATTCTCGACGTATTGAAGAAAGTTCAAGACCCCGAGATTCATCGCGACATTGTCAGTCTCGGAATGGTCAAGAACCTCGCTATCAATAACGGCAAAGTCAGCTTCACCGTCGAACTGACAACCCCTGCGTGCCCTTTGCGTGAAACGATTGAAACCGATTGCAAGAAGGCCTTGGCGGAGATTCCCGGCATTCAAGGGCTGAAAATAAACTTCGGCGCACAAGTGCGCGGCAGCAAGGCAGGGGAAGGACAAACAGATCTGCTGCCGTCGGTTAAAAATGTCGTTTTGGTTGCCGCCGGAAAAGGTGGTGTGGGCAAATCCACGGTTGCGGCTAACCTTGCGGTCGCTCTCAAGATGCATGGAGCCGCTACGGGATTGCTCGACGCCGATATCTACGGACCGTCGGTACCGATGATCATGGGCGTCAAAGGCGAGCCTGCGAAGGTTGAGATCAATGGCGTTCACAAAATTGCTCCGACCATGGCTCACGGCGTGCCGGTGATGTCCATTGGATTTTTCCTCGACGCGGAACAAGCGGTGATTTGGCGCGGTCCGATGTTAGGAAAGGCGCTGCACCAGCTCATGGCCGATGTTCACTGGGGCGAGTTGGATTATCTCGTTGTTGACATGCCGCCGGGAACGGGTGACGTGCAGATTACCTTTTCACAGCAGCTCAAGGTCAGCGGCGCGCTCCTGGTCGCAACCCCGCAGGAAGTCGCCCTCGCCGATGTGATTCGCGCTAAGACGATGTTTGACAAAGTCATGATTCCGATTGTCGGCATCGTCGAGAATATGAGTTACTTCATCTGCGACGGCTGTAACAAGAAGCACGAGATTTTTTCCCGCGGCGGCGCGCAACGGGCGGCCGAGCGGTTTCAAATTCCGTATCTGGGAGAGATCCCGATCACGCCGGCGCTTCGCGAGGGAGGGGACAAGGGCTTGCCGATTCTTGTGCTGGAGCCGAATTCTGCCGTGAGTAAGAGTTTTTTAGAGATCGCCGCCAGGTTGGCGGGGCAGCTATCGATCGCTTCGGAGCGCGCTAAGCAGAGCCAAGGTCTGAAAATCGTCTCGAGTTAGTCTTCATTCAATTTTTATTTAGCCGGTTAAATAACCCAGAGGAGTAGATCAATAATATGGTGACCAAAGAACAAGTCTATGAAGCCTTGCATGAATGCTACGATCCGGAGATTCCGGTCAATATCGTCGACCTTGGGTTAGTCTATGACGTGGAAGTGAATAATGACACGGTGGCGGTTAAAATGACGCTCACCGCACCAGGATGCGGTATGGGCACGATGATCGCGGCCGATGCCAAAGAAAAGATAATGGCGATAGAGGGTGTCGGTGACGCCACCGTCGATCTTGTCTGGGATCCGCCCTGGGATCCCAGCAGGATCAGCGATGAGGCCAAGCAGAGACTGGGAATCGGCTCGTAGTTCATCAAGTATCTGAATCCGGGTTGCTTCTCTCTCCTGAAATCGCATGAGAGTGATTCGAGCCGCCAACTAGAATAGGTTGCCGTTACAGAAAAGATGGAGAGTTTTCCTCGTTTGCGACCGGCCGAGGCTTTTCCCGTTCAACAGGACGGCAACACCCTCATCTATTTAAAAGATCCATTGAGTTGGCCACTCCCTTAGGAGTTTCCCCTGTGGGATACTTCATGATGTCTCATTTTGACGGGCGCCATTCCTTTGTCGACATCCAGGAGGTCTACTCCAAGCAATTCGGCACGCTTCTACTCAGCGACGAGCTTAATCGGTTTGTCGCAATGCTCGATGAGCACTACTACTTAGTGACTGAAAGGTTTTTAAACTACCAGAGAAGTGTGATTGAAGAATTTCGCCGCCAATCGATCCGTGCGCCCGCACATATGGGCGGCGTCTATCAACAAGATCCGAGCGGGTTAAAGACTCAGCTCGATGGATATTTTCTTTCGCCGGAGGGTCCCGGCCCGCCGGGACGAGCAAACAAGGCAACGCCGCCGAAGGCGATCGTTGCGCCGCATATCGATTTTCATCGCGGCGGCCTGGCTTATGCCTGGGCATATAAAAACCTGGCGGAAAGCGACGGGGCCGACCTGTATATCCTTCTCGGGACTTCTCACTGCGGCGGCGAGAATCCGTTTATCCTGACCCTCAAAGATTTTGAAACTCCGCTCGGCGCGGTGGAAACGGACAAAGATTTCGTTTCGAATCTCCAACGTCGTTGTAACGAAGATTTCTTTGCCGACGAGTATCTTCATCGCGGTGAACATTCTCTGGAGTTCCAGGTGGTGTTTTTGAAATACGTTGCGGAGCGGCGCGCGGAGCTGACGGGACAATCCGAGAGACCCTTTAAGATCGTGCCGATCCTGGTTTCTTCGTTTCACGCCATGGTGGCGAGCAAGACGCTGCCGGAAAGGAGTTCACCCGTAAGGTCCTTCCTCGCCGCTATCCGAGACCTGGTCGATAGAGAAACAAGGCAAGTTTGTTTCATCGCCGGAGTCGATCTGGCCCACGTGGGCCGGCAGTTCGGCGACCGTGAGCTGATCACCGAAGATTTCCTCAAGTGGGTGGAGACGGAGGATCAGCGCCTGGTGGAACGCCTTGCTGTGCTCGATGCGCCGGGTTTTTTTCAAGAGATCGCCAAGGATCAGGATAAGAGAAGGATCTGCGGCTTCGCACCGCTTTACTCCTTGATTCACCTGCTCAACGGCAGCAAGGGACGACACCTGAAATACAGTCAGGCGTTTACCCCCGAGACCGGCTCGGCGGTGACCTTCACGAGCATGATTTTCGATTAAATACCGCGTCGCGCGGACTGTCGCGCGTCCTTACTTGGTTTCGCCTCCCGCTGTCCCGTTTCGGCTTTGCAAGAATCATAGTACACTCGCCGCAAGACGAAGAGAAAGAAGTGAATAGAAAAAAAATCGAAGAAATTATGCCCTCTCTGTGCCGGAACCAAGAAAACCGGGACGACGACGTTCACCGCCGATTTAGAGTTCGGTGTTGTGGTTGTCAGGAAAGTACCGGCTACGGTTTGCAGCCAGTGCGGAGCGGACTGGATCGATGACCGGGTTGCCAAGCACCTCGAAAACATCGTCAACGACGCGAGAAAAAAACGGCTGCAAGTAGAAGTAACCTCTTTCAGCTGAGTTAGATGGCTTACAACGCAACAAAGACCGAGCACACAGGACCTAAGAAAGGTAGCGGTGCGTTCTATGGTCCTAAGGCGGAGGCGAAGAAGGAGAGCAATCGGCGTCGCCGCGAAGATGACAAACGTGCGGTCTTGAACCATGGCAAATCACAAGCGTAAGCGTCCAAAGAATCGCCGGGCCGGCTGTCTTCTCTGCAAGCCGTGGAAGATGAACGGCTTTGCAAAGGACAAGGCGGACTCCGAGTCCTTCTCTGATCACCGACGCCGGTATTACGCCGCCAGAGAACTGAGACAAGCGGAAAACAGCCCCTCCATATAGGAATACCCCATGACACCCTACTACCATTTGCCCCCGGCGCCGCCGCAAAATGCATCCGGGGTTGTCGGTGAGGTTGCGAAGTAAACTCGACTTCCTCGAATTTGCCAATTCCCGTCCACTGGAAGACTGCGTCGGTCAGTTTTCGCAAACGTGAGATCTGGCCGTCCGTCCCGGTTGCAAATCAGAGGCATCCATCCATTTTTCCATTTGACGCCCCAATTCCCGCGAGTAGAATAAGCGGCTAATTGGCTTGGTTCTGAGGCGTGGAACAACGTGCCCGCCGACGAACTCGGTTGCGACCGAATAATCACACCTTTGATTCCGGAACATAAGTCGGCATTTTCGATGGCTGATTGAAGGGCAGGGCACCGCCGACAAGATTGATGAGAGTACCGAATACTATGACTCTTCGTGATCCCGTTCAGGAAAAATCTGTAGCCACTTATATTAATCGCTTGATGAGCGGTGTAAGTAGAAGCGCTGTCCTGAAGGCCTTCCCAACGCGCACCGTGAAACGCATTGACCTATCACGTTTCAGAATTGCGTACTCGAACGCTCCAGAAGAAATGGTCCAAACGCTAGTCAGACCAGAATCAACTCACCGCTTAGTTTTTGCAGATTATAGGCACGCAGACCAGCGTGGCACGGAAAGCAGGGCTCTTCTGACAACGCTTCGAACTAAACTTTCGCGTGAAGCCGAAGCAGCCCATCGAGAAACGGGTCTCTGGATGCTCTGGCTTGCATATCCGCTTCTATACGCGCCACATCCCAACCCGGAGAATGACGATTATCTTTTAGCGCCGCTTTTCCTTTGGCCGATTCGAATCCAAACGACCGGTCTGAGTGAAAACGAAATCAATCTTAAGCGCGAGTCGGGAGCGCCGCGATTTAACCGGATAGCATGGCAGTGGATTCGGCGACACTTGGACTTTGATCCGACTGAACCAAATGGTGTGGACCTGCTCGAATTGCAAAGCTATCAGGATCTGCGTGAGCTTGTTTCAAAATGTTGTGTCGGATTTCGGCCTGGCATCGACGCAACACTAACTCCCCAAGTCGTAGCTGTTCCGACAAGACAGACACTAAAATCCTGGCCGCATCCTCGCCTCTTGGACTCGGGGGTAGTGGGTCTCATCCAGTGGGAGAATATGGAGCTACTTGCGGACTTAGAAAGCTTACATCAGCGCGATGATTTACTTGGCCCTGCTGGTGAGTTTCTCAGAGAGCAAAAAGCATTGACTAGGCGGGTTCTCGAACCGCCACCGGAAAAGGATCGGTTTCTAGTTACTTTCGCTGATCACTCACAGGAACGTGCGATCTGGCAGGCTCGACACCCAGAAGGTGTGGTGGTGCACGGTCCTCCAGGAACCGGCAAGTCACAAGTTATTGTGAATATCGTAGCCGACGCACTCGCCCACGGTGAGCATGTGCTGGTTGTGTGCCAAAAGAAGGCGGCCTTAGCCCGACTTCGCGGATTCGCGGTAGTGAAGTCGAGTAAGTGGTTGAAAAATC
>JBBDNJ010000080.1:0-6682 GCA_040877705.1 Binatia bacterium
CCGCCACGACCGGAGTTCCTATAGGCTTGGGAATATCCAGTCCGGCGTGGTACGCCATTTTGCCCGTCCACGGAGAAGGGCGCATCCCAACTCCCGAGACAATCCGTCCATGTACCGGCCATTCAGAAGGGAGCGCCGCAATCATCTGCTTAAGCTCTCCTTGAAGAACGGCGAGAAACTGCTGTAACTCATCGCCTGCATGCCTATTTTCCGAATCCGATCGATTTCGACCCGACAGTGAAGCTTGCATTCTCTCGTGCAGGCCTTTCCAGTGAGACAGCGTTTTCTGCACTTCCTGTGCCCGATTCCGCAGCGCGGCCAATTTCTCTTTTTGCGCTTGACCCTGCGCGACGACGGCATCGGCTTTTTTTCTTTTCGCCTCGAGATACTCGCTAAAATACACCCCAACCGCAAACATCATCGTTATGCCGGCTAACACGATCTGCCGAAGTCCCTTTTGAGAAATCACAAATCGGCGCACCTGCGTTCCCCGTAGAACCAGGATCGAGTAAACACTATTCATGATTCTGACCCTCCAGGCTGCTCGTCTTTCCGTCGAGCACCGCGCCCTCCTGGCGGCTCGTCTTACACTGTCCGTCGAACGCCGCGCCCTCCTCCAGTATCAATATGGGCGTCACAATGTTGCCGAAAATCCGCGCCGTCCGGCCGAGCTCAATGCGTTCGCGACCGATAATATTTCCTCTTACCAATCCGCTGATGATCCCCACTGACACTTGGACTACGGCTTCAATTTCACCCTCCTCACCCAAGAGAAGCGTGTCCGCAGAAAACAGTTCGCCGCGGAATTTACCGTTCATCGCTACAGTCCCAATGAAGTTGAGACGCCCTTGTGCTTCGCAGCCATGATCGATAATTGAAGTTGTGCCATGCTTGGAATTCGAATTCTTCTTCCAGAGACCCATAATTACACCGCCCTATATTTTGGATTTAAGAAATCGCAAAAGAAGCGTCGTTCGAGCGCCTCCGCGACGGGACATTCTTGATGGCTTTTGTAATTCAATCGGGGCGCAACATCCATGCCACGGAGCAAATTTCTAGGTCGGAGGGCAGAGCACGACATCATGAGTCGGTTCTCGACAATAGTTCTCGTGATGAACAAATACTTGTCTGAGTCGGTTCTTTTCTGTGCACCTTCGAGCGTCGAAAATCTTCGTCAAAAAAGCCCACCAAGAGACCATAAGGAACTGTAAGCGAAATGATTCTACATGCGGCAGGAAGTCGGCAGTACGGGTGACAGATGCTCAATTTTTTTAACGTCAACTCCTAAGGAAGGCTTCGTGAGCAATCTCGATCGCTCGTGGCCGTGGGGGTCAGGTTGAGGTGCCCCGTCGGCATGGTCGGCTGAATCAGCCGGGTCGGGCTGATGAAGTTCAAAAGAAGTTTGGACAAAAGGCGTCTATTCCTCGATCGTTTCCGTTCAAATTTCCGGCATGCATCTCAAAGGCAAACCTTTCACTCCCCTCAATAACTTGACCGCGAGGCAATGTTACAGCTCTCTCAAAAATAAATTCCCCACCCGCTAGTTCCTTTGGCGAGGCATGCAACGGCTCGGGTACTACGAAATTTTTCCTAAGCGTTATTGTTGTTACGCCCGGTTGGTGCGTGATTCGTCGGCGGACCGTCAAGGTTATGTCTTTGTTGACGTGAACTCGCTTTTTGGGTTTCTGAACATTATGTAGGTCGATGAGACAATTTTGAAGCAGTTCCAGTTTTGTCACTTCAACGTCGTAAGGTGGGTCTTTGCCGCCACCTAATTTATTCGCAGACTGGTCCAAATCCTGTAGCAGGACGGTTTCGTTTCTGGCGAAAAATCCTGTCTCCTCAATTAGCACATTATTCAGGGATCTCAGATGATTCACGATGTCTTTCTTATCAATATGACTAAACGGAACTGACATTCCTTCGGTTATCATTCTGATCGCCGGAATCATCTGTCCCTGAATGCCCTGTTTGTGTGCGTTTTCTAACCAGATCCTTCCCGCATGAAATTTTGTCGCGGAGAACCACAACCATCGTTCAGGCATCCAGGTCGCGATGGCTTGATGAGCACTTGCGGCTATCTTTACTTCGGCCTGTGCCATGCGTCGCTCTGTACTCACGATAGCATTCTTCATTTTTAACAACGCGTCATCGTATGGCAAAGTCTCAAAGGCGCCTTTGGTTAATGCTGTCACGGCCCATGGGAAAATATGCACACCAATGCGATCAAAATTTACCTCGCCGAGTATTTGATACGATTTCCGATAGTCTTTCAGGTAATAGTATGTTGTTCCGAGCGTTGCTTTCCCGGTTTCATCGAGCCGGTTCGAATTTCCGACTAAGATCTCAAGCCCCTTGCGAAACGACGCGTCGTTGTTTTGCGTCAAGTAAGAATAGCCCAGATAGGAGAGTACGTCAGGTAGAGTCGGATCTGTTTCGTAGGCTTTGAGAGCATATTCGAGTTGTTTCGGCTTGTTCCGAGATGCTGCATAGTTCGCTGCGGTTTGCAGGTATTGCCGAGCTAGACGTTCGGTGTTGGTCCATACGTCTTGTGCCCAAAAGAGACAGAGGGCTATTCCCAATGGCAAGATTACGTAATTAGCGGCATTGAACCATTTTTTATCCCGCTCAAACTCCCAACAGTCGTCGACCCATAGAAAAATCCATATCGCCACGACTATCGCGACGGCAAGAAAAGGCGTGAGGTAAAACGTCATCTCTTGATCCTACAGGTTGGTTCTATGTTGAAGCGTACGTCATTATCTTTCGGGTCAAGTGCTTGCGCTGTGACATTCACCCATCCTATATGCGCGTGAGACGCTAACTCTACTAATTTTATGCAAGGACAACCGACACTTGACCGTGGTTCCTCCGTCTCGGCCTGACGGTGATTTCAACGTCCTGCCCTAGCGCGATTAGAAAATCCATCAGCCGTTCGACTGAAAAATTGCCGGAACGGTTGCGCATAAGTGCCGAGACATGTGGCTGCTTGATGCCGAGTATCTCACCAGCCTGCGTCTGCGTGAGGCCGCGTTTCTTTATGATGCGGTAGATTTGCAGCGTGAGATAGGCTTTGAGCTGTTCGCGTTCCGGATTGGCAAAGCCGAGATCCGCAAACACGTTGCCGCTGCTTTTCTCGACCGTCATTCGTTTTGATTTCTTAGTGGTCATTGTCAGTTACTCCTTTGTCGGTTCAGCCGCTGGGCTTCTGCCAGCCGACGGCGAATAAGTTCGATATCCTTTTGCGGCGTAGCAATGCCGCTCTTGGACTTCTTCTGAAAGGCATGCAGAACGTAGATCACTCCTTCGAATTGCGCCGTGTAAACTGCCCGATAGGTATTCTTGTCGTAACGGTCAACGATTTCCCATGAGCTTCGTTCCACCGAACCCCTTGAGGGGCTTAGCTGCGGGGTCAGTTTCACCCATTTGCGCGGCATAAAGAGCCTGGCCCATGTCGTAGCGGACTTGCTTCGGGAAGGATTTGAGATCCCTTGGCGACGATCCAATCCATAGGATCGGCTTCGGCTCATCCCGCATTTATACAAGTATACTTATTCTTGTATATACTGTCTAGGACCTCAGTAGACGGCCATTATTTCTAGCGTTTTAGACATGAGTCCGCGTTCTCCAGACTAGAAACCAGAATGTTGGTCTAAAACCCTACTCCACCGGCCTGCGCTATGATCAACGCATGCTCATGGGATGGATGGGTGCTCCAAGCGGTCAATCTCACGCTATGTCTCCGAATTTTTAGGTGTTAGCAGATCGCTTTGGTTGGCAAACTCATCCGCGTGCTTATTGAGTGCGGCTTTCGCCGAACGCGGCTTGCCTCAGCTTCCAGGTCAACGGCAAGGCAAGCGCGCACAGCGCAGCCATGATCCAAAACCCTTGCGCGCCCAGGCGCCCGTAAAGCGCGCCGGAGACAAGGGTAAGCAATGCGGTGGCTGCGCCGATGCCGACCGTACCGTAAATGGCCTGCGCCGTCCCTTCAAGGCCTCGCGGCACGGTTCGGGCGATCAGACGCATGCAGGCGAGATGAAGCAGCGCAAAGGTGATGCCGTGCAGCGGCTGCACCAGCGCAAGCGCCATCACATCGGTTGTCTGCGCCGCCACCGCCCAGCGCAGCATGCCAGCCAGCGCCGCGATGGCGAGCGCGCCGGCCGGCGTCAGCCGCGTTACGAGCGCCGGGCCAATGACAAAGAACACGAGCACCTCTGCGGCGACCGACTCCGACCAAAGCAAGCTCGCCGTAGCCGGGCTGATGCCTGCGGCACTCCAGCGGATCACCGCAAAGGCGTCGTGCATGGCGTGGCTGCCGAGGATCAGTGCCGCCACAAGAACAAGATTCCGAAACAGCGGCAGCCGGAGCAGAACCAGGACACCGCCCGCCGGCGCTCGCACGGCATCGGCTCTGCGAGCGTGAAGCAATTCCGGCACCAGGATCGCGGCAAAAGCTGCCACGCCCAGCAGCAAGGCCTGTAGCCCGACGATCAGCTCGAGGCCGAATGCGCTCACCGCCTGCCCGGACAGCAAGGTGCCAAAGATGAAGGCCGCCGAGCCGGTGCCGCGCACCCATCCATACTCGAACCCCCGGCGGCCGCTGCTCGGCGGCGGAGAGGCAGATCCTAGCGCCAGTGCATCCACCAAGATGGTAATCGGCGCCAGCGACGCGGCATGCAGCAGGCTCACCCCAAGCAAAATCCAAAATCCATGCGCCGGGAGATAGCCCAGCGTCACCGAGGCGGCAAGCGCGGTGCAGACGACGAGCACGACGCGGAGCGCCTGGATCAAGTCGCCGATGCGGCCTGCCAGCGGCGCCGTGAGCAATCGCACGGCAGTGCCGGCGCCAAGCACGAGTCCAAGCTGCTCGGGCGGCAAGCCCCGCGCGCTGATAAAGGCAGGGAGGAATGGAGAAGCGACTCCGAATGCCGCATACATCGCGGCATAAAGCAGGATGAATCTTGTCAGCGGGGTCGATCGGGGGGAATCGAACATGGCTTTCCCGCAAGGCTTAGCAGATTTCTTCGTGTGGGCACCGATGCGCGAAATTCTCGCTGCGCAGTTATCGGCTGAGCGCTACCAGCAACGCATCCACCGCAAAGGCTCCTTGGCCCTCGGGCAGCACCATGACCGGATTGAGATCGAGCTCGGCAATCTCATCGCGCAGATCATAGGCTAGCCATGACAGCCGCGCCGCCATTTCGGCCAGAGCGGCGATATCGGCGGGCGGCGCGCCGCGTATGCCGCTGAAAATTTTGGCGCCTTTCAAGCTTTCCAGTGCGCGGCGCGCTTCGGCGGAGCTGATGGGCGGGATGCGTAGCGCCACGTCGGCCAGGATCTCGACAAACACGCCGCCCAAACCCATGACTAGGGTCGGTCCTAACTGATCGTCACGGGAAACCCCAAGCAAACATTCAACTCCGCTGATTTGTTTTTGCACCAGGACACCCTCGATGTCTGCGTCGGGCTTTGCCATGCGAACGCGCGACAGCATCTCCTCATAGGCGCGTTGCACGCTGTCAGGATTTTCTAAACCTAGCCGCAATGCGCCAAACTCGGTCTTGTGCGGAATATCCACCGATGCGACTTTTAGCACGCAGGGATACCCGAGTCGTTCCGCGGCGCCGGCTGCTTCATCAGCGGACAACGCCATCACTGCCGGGACCAGCGGTATGCGGTAAGCTTGCAGCAATTCATCCGTAGCCTGGTAGGATGACACTCCATTAGCCAATCGCCGGTGACGTGGCGCGGCGCCGGCTCGCGTTGCCGCTGCGAAGCGATCACTGGCGCGATCGACTTCGTTCCGGCGCAAGCGGCCGAGGGAGCGCAATGATTTGCGATAATCGCCGGTAAATGTCAGGCCTAAGCTGTTCAGCCGGTCGCACCATACTTCAGACGGAGGTTCGGTGGCGCGCGTAAGCACGAACACGCGCTTGTCGTTGGCGGCACTTAACTGCGCAATCTTTTCGTAGAGCTTTTCGGAAGCCGGCGTGATCGTTTCAGGGAGATTGAGCCGCACACCGACCATGTTAATGTTCGGCTCCTGAAAAAATTTTTCCAGACATAGGTCGAAAGCTTCCGGTTTCATTCGTTGTAGGTCTTCCACATCGAGCGGGTTTCCCAGCAATGTCGGCTTGGCCAGGCTGTCGACCATAACTTTTTGAGTTTCGGGGCTCAGTTCGGGAAGCGAGACGCCTTCCTGATCGGCGATATCGCATAGCAACGTGCAATCGCCGCCGGATATAGTAATCAAACCGACGCCGCGCTCATGTTTATCCGGCCTTACCTTGGCACCGGCGAACAGCGCGGTGGTGTCCATGAGATCGTCGAGATCGTTGACCAGGATAGCGCCGTGCTGCTCGAAAAAAGCATCCCATGTGGCGGCCGCACCGGCAAGCTGGCCGGTGTGCGCGATGACATTGCGTTTGGCGCGTTCGGTGCGCCCCGCGCGCAGTATGAGGACGCTCTTGCCATTGGCGACCGCGCGATCGAGAGCGGCGGCAAAGCGTGGGGGTTCCTTTGGGGCGGCCTCGAAGTATGTTGCGATAACATCGATCTCCGGACATTCCGCCTGGTAAGCCAGATAGTCGGCGGAATTCAATACGACTTCGTTGCCGCCGCTGGCACAGACATGAAATCCAAAACCGCGCTTGGCGCCCAGATTGATCACTAAATTCATCAT
>JBBDNJ010000081.1:0-6678 GCA_040877705.1 Binatia bacterium
ACCATGAATAAGCGCGTTAGAAAACTATAACAATCCCCATTTCCGCCGCATCCACCATTCCACGCAGAGAAAGACGAGGATGGGCAGGAAAGTCCAAAGCGTACTCCAGAGTTGCGTCTGGCGCCGCTCGACGATTTGTGACGGCGCGTGGCTTTCGAGTTTCGCCGCGATCTGCTCGAGAGTTTTTTCGTTCCAGTCGTTAATCGAGAAGTAAGCTCCCCGACTGGACTCGGCGATGCTTTTGAGAAGCTCGGTTCGCGGTCTGCCGTCATCGGCTTCTCCGTAGGGAAATGCCGCGGAAAAGCTCGATCGGTCTTTTCCCAGAGGTTTGCCGCCCAGGCTGGCGTCGGCTTCAACGCGATAGGAACCTTCCCGCGTCGGCGTGTATTCGCCGGTGTACTCGCCTTCTTCGCTATCCGCGTTCACCGCCACTAGACTCGGCTCGCCTTCCGGCCCAAAGACGCGCAACTGCACCGAGGCCTGGCGGGTCGGCATGAAGTCGTCCTTGAGAACGCGCAATTTGATGGCGATTTTCTCTCCCGGACGTGCAAGTGGAATGGGGCGTATTTGAATCTGCTCGAAGGACGGTTCTTGGGCGAGCCAACGGACCGACTGCCGAATCAGCTTGAGATGATTCTGCGGCGACTGTCGATTGCCGACGGCGATAAAGTTCCAGCGCCAGATGTCATCGGTCATGAAGGCCAGCGTCCGGCCTTTGCCGAAGCGGCCTACAGTCAGCAGCGGAGACCCCTTGCTCGGGCCGTCACCGCCCGCCCTAAGCAGAGTTTGGCCGCGGCCGGCGCGCACTTGATTGAACGAGGTGAGCGGCGGCACCTTCGTCCAGGCATCTTCGTTGGCGCGCGGGTCCGGCAGCAAACGGGTGATCGGATGGGCCTTTCCCGATGCCGTTAACTCCGGGGGTATGGTGCCGTGGGCGTGATAGCTTCCTTTGCCATCGATTTCGACGGGTAGCACTTCGCGTAGCGCGCTGTCGGCGTAACCGCCGCTATCGAACGAGCGCACGCCGCCGAGCATGGCCAAGCCTCCGCCGTCGCGGACAAAGTCTTTCACATTATCGAGGTAAACGGGATTAAAGTAAGCGCGATGGGAGAAGTCGTCGAAAAACACGACATCGAAGTTCTTCAGTTCCTCGAGAAAAATGTCGTCGATGGGAAATGGGATCAAGCTCAACTGGCTGTCGGGCACATCGACGCTGTCGGTGGGAGTGCGCAAGAAAACGAAGGACACCAGTTCGATCAATGGATCCTGCTTCATCGCCATGCGCAGAAAACGATAGTTCCAGGCGGGCGAGCCGGAGAGGGTGAGGACGCGAATTTTGTCCCTCTGGACTTCGACTTTGAAGTTTTTGGAATTGTTCTGGGTAATTTGTTCGCCGGCCTGAGTCGGAATGCTCAGCGAAAAACTATGCGGGCCGATCTCTGTGGGAGTAAAGCTCAGGGTCATTTTTTGCGTGAAATCATCGGCATCGATGCGCACCGTGCGGCTGGTGACCAGACCCCTGCCGCGGTTAAAGTAGAGCGGCACGGTTTTGTCTTTCATCCCGGACGCCTGCACGGTCAGATCGAGCTTAAACTCCCGGCCGCGAAAGGCGAATTCAGGAGCGCGCACGTCGGTCACGCGCACGTCAGTGAAACCGTCCGTGTCGCCGACCCCGACGGTAAAGACGGGCACTGGAAAAGTGCTGCTTGCCGCCAATTTTTGGCTGTCGCCGTTGGCGATGCCGTCGCTGAAAACCAGAATCCCGGACTGCGAACCGGCTTCCCTGGCGGCAACGTGCAGCAGCTCCAACAGCCGCGTTCCCTGGTCTTGTGCGGTCAGTTGCGGCACTGAGTGCGGCGCAATGGGCTCCAGGCTGGTGCCGAACCGATAAAGCTGCAAATCATAATCCCGGCTCAATCTCTGAATTAACGGCTCTTGCCCTTGGGTCAGCTTTTCTTTGACCAGGTCAAGACGGCTTGGGCCCGGTTCTCCCTCCTGAGAGCGGTCGGGACCGGCGGGAAAAGTCATACTCTGGGAGTCGTCAATCAGCACCGTGAGCGGCCGTCGCAGCTTCGTAACGTGCGTTTCCACCAAGGCGGGACCGAGAAGAAAGAACAGTAGCAGGCCGTATACGCAGGCGCGCAAAAAAACCAGAAAAATACTTTGCCCGGTGCTCAGCCGCCGTCTTAGGCTGAAAAACTGTTGGACCAGCAAAGCGATGCTGCCGAACGCAATCAGAGCAATCAGCCACCAGGGCACACTGCCTACGAGATAAAGATCTTTCATGCGTTACCGAGTGAGTCGTTTGCGAATAAATGGCACGTGGATCAGATCTTCCTTATAGTTCTCGGTCATCGCGTAGAGAATTAAATTGATGCCGAGGTGAAACGCGTCCCGGCGCTGTTCTTCGCCGCCGGGCGTGCAGCTATTGGTCCATTTGCCTAACTGGTCGCGCTCCCAGGCGCCGCCGAGATTGTTCTGACAGTAGACAACGGGAGTAGAATTGCCGACCGTCAGGCCGTCGAGGGTGGGGCTGACGACTCTCATGCCGCCGATGCGCCGCAGGAGATAATAACTTCTCAGCGCCGCATGGCCGGTGGGCAGCCGCTTGAACGGGTTATCTGGAAACACGCGTTGCATTTCCCGCCGTATCGATTTGTCGAAGCCGTAACCTTGTTGGCCCAGACCGTCGTCGATCAGAAGAAATCCGCCGAAAGATAGAAACAGGCGCAGAGTTTCAATCTCTTCCCCGCTAAAAGGTTCGAATTCGTAGCGACCGGTGATGTAAAGAAATGGATAATTGAAGAGATCGCGGTCGGCGAGATTCACTTCGTGTCTGGCGGTGGCTGCTTCAACGCTGGTGCGCAGCATGAGCTCTTGCATCAGCGGAGTGACCGACAACGGATGCGGGTTCCAATCGCCGCCACGATACTTGATCTGGGCAAATACGAATTGAATTGGGCCTTTTTCTTTGGGATGACTGGCCATGGTGATGCCAGGCAGCAGCCCTGCGGTGAGTATGGTTTTAGAAAAGATACCAAGGAAACTTCGCCGGTTCATGAGTCGAGCCGTTCTCCCAAGAAAATACAATCAAATGCGCTGCGCAACCCAGCCTTCCAGTAATAGCGTTGCAAGGAGCAGCCCCAGTAACGGCAGCGCCAGGTCCGTTCGTGTTCCGCCTTGTTGAAGTGTCTCGACCGGAACCACCTCGGCTCGAATCGGATTGAGTTTGGCTTGGAGTTCGCGCTCGCTGATCTCATCGAGACGCGATTCGAGAAAGGGCGGATTGACCGCGTAAAGCTGTGGTGTTCCAGTTTCCTTGTCTCCGCCCGCCGCCAACGATAGCCGATAAATACCGGCAACATCGTTATTGTCGAATGAGCCTTGCGCGCGGTCTTGCGCCGCGCCCAGGACAAGCTCGCTGCGCTGCTTGTTGGGTTTGGTGATGCGAAGAGTTTTACCTACATAGTTGGGCGGCAAGGAAATCTCCTTGGCGCTGCCGACGTTGATCCCGCCGTCCAGGATACCGCGCTTGCCGCCGGCGAGGTAGTTGGTCAGCGATTGGACCATCGGCAGATAGGCTGTTTTCAGCGGCAAGTCGGTCCAGTCGCGATCCGCGCTGGTGGTCACGAAAATCACCCGGCCCGGTCCGATTTTTTGCTCCATGAGGAGCGGATCGCCGTTGGCCAGAGAAATCAGCACGGACTTGCCGGACGCGGCGATTCGCGAGTAACCCCAGACCCGCGCCGACTTGATCGATTCCTGCAAAAGGGTGTCCGAAAAGCCCTGAAGCGCCGGGTGCGTCAAATCGAATTTGCCGACTTTTTCACCGCTGGCTTCCCCAGCCAATTTTTTATCGCGGACGGGAGTCTGCAGGATTTTACCTAGCTTGGCATTGTAGTGCTCGGCTTGCACCCGATCGCCGCCAAATATCAAGAGGCCGCCGCCTTGGCGCAGATAGTCCTGCAGTTTGGCGACGAAGCCATCCGGGAGCGCGGCGACATTACACAAGACCACCACCTGATAGGAATCCAGTGCGGCTGCGTTCAAGCCTTCGGGGATAATCACGGTGGGCAAGAATCGAGCTGACTCCCGTTCGCCCGTGGGGTTAAGCGCGCGCGTGAGAAAGAAAGTTTCGCTTTGTACCAACGAAGTTTGCGGATCGCCGTCGACGACAAGGATTTTGAGCTTGTCCTCGGCGTGCAAGCCGAAATGCACCGCGGTATTGCCCGCGAGCCCGTCTTTCTTGAGCGTTAATTGCCCGGCATGAGATCCCGCCCGAGCCAGTCGAGTTTGAAAGCTGACAGTGGTTTCTCCTTTGGCGGGAAGCGACGTCAGTTTCTGGTCTTTGTTTTGTCCGTCGATGCTCAGTTGCACGAGAAGATCCTTGATCTCCCGATCGCTGAAGTTTGCCACGACCGCTTCGAGATGAAGCGGCAGATCGACACCGACACCTTGTCCGACGGCGCGGATCTCCTTTACCGTTCCATTCGGCGGTGGCTGTTTCCGGCCGACTCGGATCGCTTTCAACGGGACAGCCGGATCGACCTGCCGCAGCGAAGACATCGAAAACTGATCCCACCCGGTAAGCCCAAGATCGCTGATGAAGCGGATTTCCTTTTGGCCCGCAGGTTCACTCAAAATCTCATAAGCTTTGCCCAGAGCCGCTGAGAGATTGGCGGTGCCGTCCGCGATCTCAATCTGATCGATCTCCTTGAGCAGGACTTCCTTTTCTCCCTTGAGACGAATCGGCTCTTTGCCCGAAATGCTGGTCGGAATGATGGCGGCGCGGTCGCCGTCGTTGAGCGAGGAGATGAAGAGCCGCGCCGCCTCTTTGGCTTTTTTGAAACCGATGCCGTCGCCGCTCCAGGTCATGCTCAGCGAGTTATCCAACAGAAGGACCAATGAGACCGGTCCGCCGCCGGCGAACAAACCCGCGCCCGTCTGGAAAATGGGATTGGCGAGCAGCAGAGCCAGCAACACCAGCGCCATGGTTCTGAGCGCCAGTAATAACCAATGGCGCAGGCGATAGCTCCGCGAAATACGTTTTTGCGAAAGTAAGATAAAGCGCACCGCCGGAAAACGAAGCCGATTTAATTTGCGGCGATTCAGCAAATGAATGACGAGCGGCAAGGATGCCGCGACGAGACCGAAGAGAAAGATCGGATGGAGAAAGAATAGCGACATCGCCGGTTTATTCTCTCCAGCTCAAATAACTGGCCAAGGCTCGGTCTAGAGGGGTGGACGTGGAGATGAGCTGGTAGTCGATGGAACTGTCGTGGCACTCCTTGCGCATATGGTTGGTAAACTCTTCGACCACCTGCCGGTAAGTTTGGCGAATGGCGCGCGGATCGGCGATTACGTTGAGATTGGCGACCTCCAAATCCTCGAATAGGATATTGCCTTCAAAGGGCAGATCGAGCTCAGCCTGATCGAGTATATGAAACACGATGACATCATTGCCCTTAAAGCGGAACAGACGCAGGCCTTTGAGGATCGGCGCCGGTTCGTCGAGAAGATCCGACACCAGAATGACCATGCCGCGCCGCTTGATCTGGCCGGCGATCTCTTCGAGAATTTTGCCGACATTGGTTTCTCCGCCGGGACGACGGGTTTCGAGAGCGTGAACAATCTGCGTCAAGTAATCACGCTTGGCCCGTGGCGGAATGAAAGACTCGATGCGATCGGAAAAAGTCACCAGGCCGGCGGCATCCTGCTGTCTGAGAATCAGATAAGCAAGCGATGCGGTGAGCGTGCAGCCGTAGTCGAATTTGGTCACGCCGTCGGAGGTGTAATCCATCGATGCGCTGGTGTCGAGGAGAAGATGGGCGCGAAGATTGGTTTCATCTTCGTATTCCTTGATGAAATAGCGGTCGAATTTCCCCAGCGCCTTCCAGTCGATGCGCCGGATCTCGTCACCGGGGGAATATTCTCGATGCTCTTCGAATTCTACGCTGAAACCCTTGGAGCGGCTGCGGTGGATGCCGGACATGATGCCTTCCACCACCCAGCGGGCCCGGAGGGAGAGGTTAGAGATCCCGGCCAAAACCTTCGGATCAAAGTAATTTTTCTCCCGGTTGGCCATCACGTTGCTTCACTCTTACCATCCCAGAAAAAGATAATCTAGCCGGATGGGCCAAGCGATGATTTCGCTCTTGATGAGTAGGACTCTTTGGGTATTGTCTTCGATGCAGTCCTTTGTCGCCGCGTTTCGCGCGACCCATGCCTTTAGATTTCTTCCCTCGGTATAAAGCTTAGCTCTTCAGAGTGGCTTGTAAAGGACTAAGCTTGAGATAAGCTCACGACTAAGAGGTGCGCATATCGAACACCGGCCCCGGATGCTGTTTGAACATCTTAGGAAGCCGGAAACGAATAGAGGAGACGTTTGCTTTATGGCAACGAAATGCACCCATCTCGATCAAATACGGAATGTCAGCGCCAGTGCGGAAGGCTGCGAGGAATGCTTGAAGACAGGAGATCCGTGGGTAGAGCTGAGAACGTGTCAGAGCTGCGGCCACGTTGGCTGCTGCGATTCGTCAAAGAATAGGCACGCCACGAAGCATTTTCAGGCAACCACGCATCCAATCATCAAAGCGTTGGGACCCGGGGAAAATTGGCGCTGGTGTTACATTGATAACGACTACGTCTAAAAATACAGCCTAGGTAGGGGCGCAGCAT
>JBBDNJ010000082.1:0-6675 GCA_040877705.1 Binatia bacterium
CAGACAACTCTGCTCTTGCCGCAGTCATGCCCCTACCGCAACGGTTGATGATGAAGCAATGAATCTTACCAACGTCACAGTGGGCGGCGATCAGCCGCCCGGCTGGAGCTACAATCCATCGAGCTGGGCGCAACGTTGGATTCTCATCATACGTGGGTTTGCCGGCTTGATGGTCTCGCGCTACCTGGGCACGCATCAACTCGGTTACATCGATCACGCCTGAGACCCGTTCTTCGGCGAAAGCACTTATCGCGTCCTAAACTCGCGCATGTCGCACTCCTTGCCGGTTTCCGACGCCGGCTTAGGCTCGTTAGCTTATACGATTGAATTTTTGATGGGCTATATGGGAGCCACTTCGCGATGGCGAACCATGCCGTGGATGGTCACCATTTTCGGCATCCTGGTGATTCCGTTGGGGGTTGGTGCACATCTTTCTGGTGATCTCGCAACCGCTGGTGGTACGAGAGTGGTGCACGCTTTGTATCCTGGCCGCCGCCATCATGCTGCCGATGATTCCCCTGGAAGTGGACGAGGTAATCGCCATGGGACAGCACATGGTCCGATCCAAACGGCGAGGCGAATCGCTCTGAAGCGTGTTTTGGAAAGGCGGCAGCGCCGAGGGAAGCACGGAAGATAAACGATCGCCGGATCTGGTGACGCTGCCGGAAAATCCCGGCACCGTCCTGAATGCGTCCATCTGTGGAATGACGTTTCCCTGGACGCTCGCTCTAACGGAAACAGCGCAGCAACGCCGGCGAAAATACCAGACAGCGACAAATGATGAGGATAAAGTTTGTTTACAGTGGTAAAGATCTTCCTGGTCGCCAAAGTTTTTTCAAAAGGGCAGCAACTCCCTTTAGAGTCATTCGGCCAGAATTTTCAACTACGAATAACTCTTGCGATCCAGCATTCTTTGGTTTTCTTGAGTGGCGAAAAACCATTTACCGCGAAACCAGAACGCCACACTGACGAGACTTATCAGTACTGGAACTTCAACCAACGGACCGATGACTGTAGCAAAAGCCACCGGTGAGCCAAGACCGAACGCCGCAATGGCAACGGCGATGGCAAGCTCGAAGTTATTGCTGGCGGCGGTGAACGCGGCGGCGGTGGTCTTGCCGTAATCAGCGCCGATCATTTTGCCCATCAGGAAGCTGACAAAGAACATAATGACGAAATAGATTGCGAGCGGGACGGCAATACGGATCACGTCCAACGGAAGCTCTAACACCACGTCGCCCTTAAGCGAGAACATGGCGAAGATCGTGAACAAAAGAGCAATCAATGTCACCGGCCCGATCTTGGGCAGGAAACGTTGCTCATACCACTGGGGTCCTTTTTTCTTTTTTAGAATGGCGCGGGACAGGAACCCAGCCAGAAAAGGAAAGCCGAGATAAACAAATACGCTTTCCGCAATTGTGCGAAAACTTACGTCTACGATCTGCCCACTCAGCCCAAAAATAGGCGGTAAGACGGTCAAGAAAAACCACGCGTAGAGAGCGAAGAATAAAAGCTGGAAGATGCTATTAAAAGCCACCAGCGCTGCTACATATTGGTTGTCGCCCTCGGCCAACTGATTCCAAACAATCACCATAGCGATGCAACGGGCAAGACCGATCAGGATTAAGCCTGTCATGTATTCGGGGTAATCGTGCAGAAATAGGACGGCCAACCCGAACATCAGTAACGGACCGATCAGCCAGTTCTGAACCAGCGACAGCAAAAGAATTTTCCAGTCCCTAAAGATCAGCGGCAGCTCTTCATATTTCACACGCGCTAGCGGCGGGTACATCATCAGGATCAGCCCGATGGCTATTGGAATATTGGTTGTACCCACGGATAGACTATTTAGGAAATTAGGTGCGCCCTTGAATACAGAGCCCATAGCGACTCCCGCCGCCATCGCAAGAAAAATCCATAGGGTCAAGTAACGATCAAGAAAGGACAGGCGTTGGCGTAAACGGCGGGTCATTTATTAAATCCTCAATTCGGTCTTTGAGCATCGAAAACGCTTCATCGAAGGCGGCATTTATTTCCGCCTCCGTGCCCGTGGCTTTTGCTGGGTCCGGAATGCTCCAATGAAGCTTCTTCGGCTTACCCGGAAATAGCGGACAGCTTTCACCAGCCGCCTGATCACAGACTGTAATCACCAGATCGAAAGCTTCATTCGCAAAAACGTCCCATGACTTGCTACGGGGCGCGCCCGGATCGATGCCATGCTGTTTCAGGGTTTCGATCGTCTTTGGATGAACATAGCCCGCCGGGGAGCTTCCCGCGCTCCATGCCTTGTACCGACCTTGGCCCAATTGGTTGATCAGCGCTTCGGCCATCACCGAGCGGCAGGAGTTTCCGGTACAGAGAACTAGAACCTTTTCTGGTTCCTGGACCATCAACCGCAACACCCGGTTGTTTTTTCGGATGGTTCGCAGCAGCCCGCTTTACTGACTGTTTGCTCCGCGCAGCAGTCACTCTCACTGTCGGCGAGCTTACTGGAAAAGATCTGTGCATCCTCCATCGTGCGGTAGGCTTCCCATGCAATGCCCGCCGGATCTTGTACCCACGATTTTTCCGAATTGGCGTAGCAGCAGACCGTTGCGCCTTCATCGAAGACGGCCAGATCAGCAGCTTTAACGCGCCCGCGTAGTTCTGCCAATTCGTGGTTCTCATCGACCTGGATACCGAGATGATCAACCCCGTTTTTGGACGCGCGGGTAGATATGGCGAAATTGACTCGCGGGTCGTCCAGCATCCACTTCGCGTAATCCGGTTTGGTTTTCACCGGCTGGGCGCCAAAGATCGCGCTATAAAACCGGATCGATTCATGCAGCTTCTCAACTCCAACGTGGATATGAATGCGTTTCATGCTTTTTTCTCCTTTGGCTCACAACAATTAAATAATTCAATGACGGAGCATCCTCGCTTTTTGTCATTGCGAATGGTGGCGAACTCCACGCGGCAGCAATCCTCCACCATGAAGCGGATCAAGCTGGTAAATAATTCGAAGTTGGCACTGTAAACGATGGATCGTCCCTCGCGCCGGGACAAGACGAGCCCGGCATTACTCATATGTGACAGGTGAAACGATAACGTGTTGTGTGGAATGCCCAATGCCTGGCTTAGCGTTCCAGCAGGCGTTCCTCCCGGTCCGTGTTTAACGAGAAGGCGAAATACCCGCAGGCGAGTCTCCTGCGACAGAGCATCAAAGGCGATGATGGCCTTTTGTGTATCCATATGTCCAGAAACATAGACGTATCGTACCCAAAAGTCAATCCGGTCCGGCCGTGCTACCCGGGAAATGCGATGACGCAATTGAACTGTTTGCTGGTTTGATTGATCGCGCTAATGATTTAGACCTGTTTGCGGAGGAGGTCTCGGGTAATCTTCTAGGCAACTCTCCGCAGGGGTTTTCACATTTGGGCATTACTCGATCAATCTTAAACATTGCCGAAAGCAACCGTCAGACGGGCTAGCAAAGCTCTACAGCCGGGATGAACATGTTACCCGCGGTTGTTCCTCTTTTGAGTCCTGTAAAGCAGAAAGAATCCAAGCGCAATGAACGGCACGCTCAGCAGCTGTCCCACATTAAATAGCATAAGTTGCTCAAAGGGAACTTGCTCCTCCTTGACGAACTCGATGAGAAATCTCGCGGCAAAGGAGACTGCGAGGACCCAACCTAAAATGCGTCCAGGAGCTTTTATGATGTCGGTTTTCCAATAGGCAACATAGACGGCGGAAAAGATCAAAAGGTATGACAACGATTCATAGAGCATAGCGGGATGCCTTGGAATCGGATCGACCCGGATGAATATAATGGCCCAGGGAAGAGTCGTCGGAACACCGAGAATTTCCGAGTTGAAAAAATTGCCGAGCCGGATGAAGCCGGCCGCCGGCAGCGCAGCGATCGCCAGCCGATCGCCGAGTTCTAGAAAGCTCATTGCTCTGAATTTCTTTAAGTAAAGATACAGCGCGATCATTACTCCGGCAAAGCCGCCGTGACTCGCCAAACCGCCTTGCCAGATCATCGGGATTTCCCATGGCCGGGCCAGATAATAGTCAGGTTGGTAAAAGAGCACGTGGCCGAGCCTGGCGCCGATTAAGGTGCCCAGGAAAACATACGTGAAAAGGCTCGACAGATTTTCTTCCGGCCGTCTCTCGTTGCGATAGATCTGGAGAAGGACGACATAGCCCACGACAAACCCGAGGGCGAAAAAAAGCCCATACCAACGCGGCCCGATAGGACCGAGCTGAAAAATTTCCGGATCTACGTTCCAGATCAGATAGTCCAAGCGTTCTCCTCAATCAGTTAGAGGCAACAACGCGCACGGCGGTGGGTCCCGCCGCGCACGTCTCGTATAACTTAGGCACGCTGCATCTCTTTACCGCAACAGCAGCGCGGGTTTTGATTACCGCCGCCGCCCGGCTGAGCGCCTTTGCTCACTTCAATCTCACAGCCACAATTCGTGTCGGGACAGCCATGATAGCGCCGAACAAGGGAAGCGTGCCGACCATCGGCCGCAGCGGGTGTAGGAGTTGGCGCCACTTCCAGGCCCGCACCAACTGCTCAGCGGCGATGGCAAGCGGCACCACCAAAATGAAGCGCACGTCGGCACTCTCGATGACAGCAAGGAAGCGGCCGAGATCGAAGCCCTGCAGCACAAAGGCGAGCCCCACCACGCCGGTGAGCGCGGCGAGCCGCGGCAGCCAGCGACGCCAGCGCGGGCTCCCCGCCGCGACCGCCGCCGTCACTCTTTCCCTCGACTAGGACGCAAAGCTGAAGAAGTCTAGTCCGAATTTTGGACTGAGATTACTTTTTGTTCTGAAACATCAACGCATCCACAGCCACAGCTTCCATCGCCGCAATCCATGGCCTCTTCAATCACAGGCAAGCTTCTGCTTGGGTTCAGCTCGACAAGCTCGTCGCAGCCGCAACCACATTCTCCTGTCCCACAGCTCATAATTTCACCCCCCTTTCTTTTTAGATCACTTGGTCAGGCAACCTGCCTAACTCGGGGCTCTTCAGCCTCAGCCAGGCCGTCAGCCTCCAGGGTTAACGACGGAAAAGCCGGAGCCTTTTTCCGTTGTGACGTATCTAATCTCCATGCCTTGAACATACTGCGTACTCGATGGATCCACGAATAGTTTGACCCCTTTATCCTCTAGCACCAGGTCATCCGAACGAGCTTCATCTTCCACATCAAGGCTAAAAGACACACCTTCTCTTTCATTTCGCTTTGCCTGGATTCGTACTCCCGAAGCCGAGTACCGCTGCAAAGCATTTTTGATTTTTTCCGCTGCTTCGGCAGTGATCGTCATCATTTCGTTTGGGAGTACCTGTAGAGTTTTTTTTGCTGTCCTTTTCTTTTCGCTCATTGGGACACCACCTCTACCTAATCTTATAACTCTTCCCCTTAAGGGAAGAGTCAAGTCCCGGCGTAACTTTTTTATTGCTTTAAAGTGTTAGGGCCCGACCTAATCGCGTCAGCGGCACGGGTATCTCGGAACAGATACAGAATCCTTCGGGAAGCGGGACTTTGTTCGTTCCCTTTTTAATCTTTTTGAGCTCTGTCCTCAGGAGCATTAGCTCGCGCATCTTCCGGTCAATTTCCTCGAGCTGCTCGTCGACCAGCTTTTGAAGATGCGGCTGAATCCTGTTGCAATCGCAGCCCTGCCCCTTCATGGATTTAACAATTTCTTCAATCTGCGAGAGCCTTAAGCCGAGGAGCTTAACCCTCTTGATCAGCCTAAGCCGTCTGACGTCCCGCTCTGTATAAAGCCTGTAACCGGTTGAAAAGATCCTCTCCGGAGCTGGTATCAACCCGATCTTCTCGTAGAACCGGATCGCCTTCACAGAGAGGCCGGTTTGTTTAGCCACTTCACCTATCTTTAATGGCTTCATGTTAGATTATTTCTAAACCCTCCCCTTAACTGGAGAGTCAAGAGACTTTATTCAAAACTCCCAAATATCGAGATGAAATAGACGGTAGAGCGTTTTGTTTCGGTCACTCGCGTACATCAGAGAATCTTTTCCCACTTCTGACCTCCATCTGCGCTGCGGAAGATTCGGTCGGGGGGCAGCGGCGAAAAGATGGTTCGAATTCTTTTGGTCAAATGCAAAAGCGAAGATGAACTCATCACGCGAGAGCTTTAAGCCATTATTCCTAGCCTGCCAGCTCTTTCCTCTGTCGAGAGAATATGCAAGGCTAAGATTTTTAGTGAAAGCGAACAACCGTCGCGGATTAGAGGGATCAACTCCCACCCCGGCAACGCCACCTAAATCTGTATTCACCATGGTCCAAGTCTCTCCAAAATCATGCGAAGTAAGTAACCCGTTCGGTGTGCCGGCGTAAACGCTGCGCTCATCTTTACTGTCGGCAGTAAGGCATGGGGCGCCAAAACAAAACCCTTGTGGAGGCATGCCCCGTGCAGAAGCGAAGTCCCATGTTTCTCCGCCGTCTTTGGTACGATAGAGTTTCTTTTTAAACCAGCCGTACAGAATCTTAGGATTTGCAGGACTCACTGTCATGGAATGAAAATCAACCGGTTCTCCCTGGAGGCCCTGCAAGATTCTTTTGAACGTTATCCCGCCGTCCTCCGATTTCATGACTCCCAAATTGCCGCCGGTGGAGGGGTGCCCGCTCGTGTAAATCACGTTGGGGTTCATAGACTGGAGCGAGA
>JBBDNJ010000083.1:0-34848 GCA_040877705.1 Binatia bacterium
ATAGTCGTCCGGTTTCTCCTGTTGAAGCATCAGCCACATGGCTTCCACATACTCTGGAGCATATCCCCAATCTCTCATGGCATTCAGATTTCCCAGGTAAAGCTTATCCTGCAGCCCAACGCTGATGCGCGTCGCCGCACGAGTGATTTTTCTACTGACGAACGTTTCTCCTCTTCTCGGACTCTCATGATTGAAAAGAATACCATTGCACGCAAACAATCCGTAAGCCTCGCGGTAGTTGCGCACCATGTAAAAGGCGTATGCCTTGGCGCATGCATAGGGGCTGCGGGGGTAGAAAGGCGTGGTTTCTTTTTGCGGCGTTTCTTGGACCAAGCCGTACAGCTCGCTCGATGAAGCTTGATAAAACCTGGGCTGGATTTTGGTCTCACGTATTGCCTCGAGAAGCCTCAATGTGCCGAGCCCGGTCACCTCGCCGGTATATTCCGGAATATCGAAACTCACCATGACGTGACTCTGGGCTCCCAGATTGTAAATCTCGTCTGGTTGTACATCGCGAAGTATTTTATTCAACGAGCTAGCGTCATTGAGATCGCCGTACACGAGTTTTAAACGCGGGTTCGACTCATGCGGGTCTTGATAGATATGGTCGATTCGACTCGTATTAAACGAGCTCGAACGTCGCATAAGGCCGTAAACCGCGTATCCTCGGCGGAGGAGAAACTCGGCAAGATATGAACCGTCTTGCCCTGTGATACCGGTAATCAGAGCTGTCTTAGCCATTGAGCGTCCCCAGCGTAAATCGGTCCATCATTGCTCCATCTCGAATGCATTGCATTAATATGCTCCCGGCCCTCTGAGAACCGCCGGGATGGTTTTCAGGAGAATTCGCATGTCTAAAAACAGCGACCAATTATCGATATAGTCCAGGTCCATGAGCACCCAGTCACCAAATCCAATGTTACTTCGACCATTGACCTGCCACAGACATGTGAGACCCGGCTTAACGCTAAACCGACGTTTCTGCCAGTGGCGGTCTATGCGATCGACATCGCGCACCGGCAATGGTCTGGGCCCCACCAGACTCATGTCGCCCTTAAGTACGTTGATGAGCTGCGGCAGCTCATCAATGCTGAATCTTCGCAGAAATTTGCCGACCCTGGTAATTCGCGGATCGTCTTTTATCTTGAAGACGGGACCTTCCGCTTCGTTCAGATGCTCGAACAGATCCTGCCGCTGATCCGCTCCGGTCACCATGGTTCGAAACTTTAACATACGAAAGCGTCTCTTATTAAGTCCAACCCGCTCTTGCGTAAAGAATACCGCTCCCGGCGAGTCAAATCTGATCATGAACGTCACCAAGGTAAACAACGGCGCCAACCCGAGTAGGAGAGCCGCACTACCTAGAATATCGATCAGCCTCTTTGCAATGAGCTGCCAACCGTCAACGGGTCCGGAGTGGATGGTCATAACCGGGACCCCCTGTAACTCATCCACATAGGCCCTGCCAACGTGGAGGTAAGTCATTTCGGTTTGCACCCGCACAATGATGCCTTGCACCTCACATTGGCGTACTATGGTTTCGACCAAAGGGCCGTATTTGTCGATCGGGAGAGCCACCAGGACCTCGTCAATGGCCTCATCAGCAATCACGGAATTAAGCGCCTCTATGATCCGCGACTCTGTCATTTTGAGGTCTCCTTTGCATCGATAATTCTCACGACTTTGTAACCAAAGATCCTTTCATTTTCGAGCCGTTCCCCAAGGACCGTAGCATCTGAACCTTCCCCTATAATGACAATGCGCCGAAGGTTTCTTCCACGTGAGCGCACCAGATAAAGCAGTTGATAACCGAGCACGCGAGGCAGCATGAGAGCGGCGACACTGAGTAGCCAAAAAATAAGCAGGAAACGGTTGCTGGCGAAGGTAAAGTCAAACGGCCATCTAAACACCAGCAGCACTGCCGTTATTAAACTTACAGCTAGCAATATTTCTCGTAACTGCCGGGTCCAACGGGAGAGCCTGTGCGACACGTAAAGGCCGCAGGCGGCAAAGATTGCCGCCAAAACAGCAACGTAAGTCGCAAAGAAAAGCAGGTTGGACAACTTAATGCGGATGGCCAAGATCTCGGCGAAACTGAGCAGAGTAAAGGAGCCTGAGGCAACAGCGAACGCAGCAAAAAACGTGAAAATAACAGCTGCAAGGTCGATGAGTTTCACCGTTCTTTGCAGAAGAATACGCCGGAAAGTGGGTGACATAGAAAGTTAACAGGGTATGCCGGAGCTTACGAAACCTGGGAAAACTAATAAGCTCGTTGCAGCCCTAAGTCTAAGTTTAGGTTTGTTGAGATGGAGAATTTAGCCGATCAAGCTGCCAGAGTCTTTTCCGGAAAAGTGCCGTGAAAACAATTTTGATTCGTCATCTGTAATGCCGGCTTGCAGCGATTTCAGCAGTTCATCGATACGGTTTTCCGGAAAAGCGTATCGAGACTCACCCAGCGCGGCGATGTGCTCATGAACGATGGTCAGGGCAATGGGGCCGATGGTTTTCGTGAGCGCCTCAATGACTCGAGGCAAAGCTTCCTGTGATACCGGAGCCATGGCTTGGCTTTTACTCGGTGAAGCCTCTGCCGAGAGCTCGGACGTACCGGCATAAACCGCCTCTATCTTACCAGCCTCCGCGCTCTCTTCAGCGCCTGCGAGACTCGACGCGCCGTTTCGTTTAACCTCTTTAAAGCTCTCGCTATCAAACGCGCCTTCCGTGCCGTTGGTGGCCTGTCGGGGCTCTTTTGTCGTCCCGGCTTGCACTGTTATACTGCCGTTGTCGTCGTCGTGAACCGCGTGATTAGAGCCATTGCCGTTTGCCTCGACTCCATCCTCTTCATTCGCTAACCTGTAGGTGAGATAGGGCTCGTAACTTCGATAATATGAATAATGCGGATCTTGGAGATCGACCCCATTGAGAATGGCCCCTAATAGGTGGGCCCGAACCATATCCAAACGCTCTACGGCTTTTTGGGCAACCGCCGTTGACGTAATCTGGCCGTTTAGCACAAGGAGAACTCCGTCGCTCATCACCGACAGAACGGCCGCATCGCTGATACCGACTATCGGAGGAGAATCGATCAAAATAAATTGAACCGTTCGGCGCAGTTCCTGTACCAGGTTCTTCATCTTCGGAGAGCCGAGAAGCTCAATCGGATTAGGAGGCACGCCACCCCGCGAGAGCAAACGAAGACCGCTGATCGAGGTTTGCTGAATTGCCTCCTCCACGGAGATACGGCCGGTCAAAACGTTTGAAAGCCCTTTGTTGTTTCGCAGTCCCAGTCGATCGTGACAACTACCCTTCCTCATGTCGCCATCGATGATCAATACAGAATAGCCGTCACGAGACAGAGCTATCGCGAGATTCACGGTAGTTACCGTCTTTCCTTCTCCTGGTGAAGGACTCGTAAGCACGATAACCTGCGGCGGTTTTTCTGCCTGCGATAGCAGCAGGGAAGTTCGAATTGTACGGTAAGACTCGTTGATGATTGAGATGGGATTGCGGCCGATGATCAGATCTTTTGAGGCTGCGTGACCGCCATTCGAACCATTCGAGATATGGGAATCTTTTGTCCCAGGGCCATCAATTTGCCCACCGGCAAACGCCTTTGGCTTTAAAGACTTGAGGTGAGGAACGACCCCGAGCGTGCTAAGCCCAACTGACCGCCAAACGTCGTCCGGCGTATGCAATGTCGAATCAAAAAATTCTAGCAGGAATGCGGCGCCGAGCCCGAAAACCAAGCCTGAGATTAAACCAGCGATCAAATAGCCGGGCACGTTCGGGCCGGAGGGATAAACAGGTTTCGCCGCTCTTTCAGTGATCTGCATGTTCGAGATGGCAAGGTCGTTGGAGACGTTCGTCTCGGTCAAGCGCTTCAGGATGCTATCATATAACGCCCGGTTGGCATTGACTTCTCCCTGTAAAATTGTGTAATCGATCCCCAACTCTTTCAGCCTGAGAGCGTCCTGCTGTTGCCTTTCCGCCTCGCTCTGTAAGCCGCTTTCCCTGGCTAGCGCAGCGGCATAACTTGACTTTATACTTCGGACTACGGTGGCAATTTCGCTATCAAACGCCTCGCGCGCCGAAGCGATCTGCTTGTTCAACTCCTGAATCCTAGGGTGATCGGATGTAAAAATGGTCGCCAAACGGGCTTTCTCAGCTTCCAATGTTGCGATATTGCCCTTGAGCTGCTGAACCAAACCCTGCCTCATGATCTCCGCAAGATCCTGATAGTTTCTGTTTTCTACAGTCCGGTACAGTGACTCGGCTTCGATGCGCTGTGCTCGTACCGCCGTGAGCTGCTTGTTCAAATCCACCAAACGATCAACTACGATATTTTCGCCTTTCTCGACCGACACCACTCCATGCGCCCGGCGAAAGCTATTTAACTCAATTTCGGACTTCTCCAATTTTTGTCTAATCTCCGTCTTCTTTTCGTCGAGAAATTCCCGTGCTTCTTTTGTAAGGCTAAACCGGCCCTCAAAGCTCATTAGCACGAAGGTCTGGACATGCACATTCGCAAGAGCCTGGGATAGCGAGGGGTCGCTGGTCGTGAAATTAACTCGCACCAAACGCGTATTCAGTACAGGCGCTACGTTGATGGAACTAAGATACTGGTCGATGAGATAAGGGCTGACGGTTAATTCGAGGGCGGCTTTGTCCAAGCTACTCATCGGGCTGATCGTCGGTAGTGAATCCGCTTCCGGCTCGGAGCGAAAGAGCGGTGCCAAATAGTAGGAAAAATATCGCAGGATGCGAAACATCCAGGATTTTACATGATCAACAGGGTTTGGGCTGACGACGACAGACTCTGTAAAAATCTTGTTGTCTTTCAGGCCTAATTCATTGATAACTCTGGCAGCTAAAGCGCGACTTCCCAATAGAGCAAATTGGGTCTGGTGATAATCGTAGTCCCCGCGCGTTTCAATCGGTTGAAGGTCTCCCATCCCGGTTACCCGGGGATTGTGCTGCTCGATCTTCACGGTAGCGGCTGCCGTGTAAAGCGTCGTCGCGGAGAGAGCGAAATACGCCGCCGCTGAAAAGATCACTAAAAGAAAAAGTAAGATAACGCGGCGGCGTTTTACAATGACATTCCAATATTCGCCAAGAGAGACCTCCGACTCAGGAATGTAGGTATACTCGGGCTGAATGTGTTCCGGTTGCGCCAAACGCCGAATACGCCAGGGAGATATTTCTTTCATTTGATATTCTCACTAAGGAATGAAGGAGCCGATCGACATTCCGCCGACAAGCGTTCCAATAAAACGTTTAACAATATATTTGCCTGTGCTAATCGGCAAAATGATGACATCGTCCGGCTGTAACGCTGGATCAACCGCGCTTCCAGCCATTATGGCATCCAGATCAAAGGCAAGCGTTTCGACTTTGCCGGGACCGCTTCGCCGCAAAATGGATATGTCCCTGGAACTTAGTTCACGGTCGATTCCACCTGCGGTAGCCAAAGCCTGTGTCAGGGAGTAACGACGACCAAGCAGATAAGAGCCCGGTTTACGCACCGCGCCTTCGACAAAAAACATCCCCGCTTCTGGAACGTTGATCATATCGCCAGGCTGCACCGGCATATTGATCATATTGGCATTGCTTGCGTTGACTAGACCGATACTGTTGGCCAAAACTGACAGATCGATAATGTGACTCTCTCTTTCTGTGAGTCCCTGCCGATAGATATGAATTTGGCTGCCGGCTTTTTCGGTAACGCCGCCGGCCATGGCCAGTATCTCGATAACCGTTTTTGGCCCGGTGAGCTCGAAGAACCCGGGTTTCTGCACAGCCCCCATTATAGATGCCCGCTGGCGAAATTCTCGGACCAGAACGCCGACTTGGGGGTTGTGAATATATTTCTTATAGCGCTCGCGCAATCTCTGCTCAACCGCTGATATGGTCAATCCCTTGATATCTATTTCTCCCAGCACCGGCAGTGAAATTTGGCCTTGGTGGCTAACCCTAACGGTCGTTATTCTAGGTGTAACCTGCCGCTCCATCCCGTGCGCTCCCGGAACATTGAATAGTGTAATCTCAAGTAGATCTTCAGGACCGATCCGGTAATCGGAGGATGAAGCCGAACCCTGTAGCATAGCCGCTGCAGCGATGTTGCGGTTGATGTCGGCCGCGAAGTTGGGCGCATTGGAGGTGGCAGCAGGCGCGTCAGACCGGTTCGAAATTGGCGGGTTTTCAGCCACCGTGCCACAAGCCATGGAAATTATACCGAGTAATAGAGCCACCAACCTCATCCTGACAGAACAATACGACATGACATGTCTCCTGATTAGCGTGAGAACAGGCTGACCTTTGCGCGCAAAGCCATTGCTAAATGGATCAAGAGCCAAACCAATCCTTGGTGTGAACCGGGCCATCATGTACTGCGACAATGAGCTAAAGCTATTCATTCAAATCCGATCTGTAAAATACCTATATCAAGATATAGCTCCGCCAGGTGACACCGCTTGGTTTCATTTTTCAGTTGCCACGGCTCAATTCCGTGCTATTTTACCGCCGCCTCGACTGTCAAACATCATCGAAACCGAATCGGTCTCGTACCTAAAACTGCGGCTGTTTACTAAAATAAAACTTTAATTTCCTGCTAGAACTTCCGATACTGACAAAATCTCGAATCTTATCTGGTTATATTTTGCGATTCGCAATGAGGTTCACGCGGGACCCACGAACCCGAAACAAGATGAACAGGAACCTCAACCTTGATATCACGATTTAACAAGTTCATGAGCACCTTGACGCGACCTTTAGCGTCCGGCGCATCCTGGAGCATGCCGACCAGCCCATCGAAGGATCCTCCGCATATTCGAACCTCTTGCCCAATCTTTAAGTTTGACTGAGCAGCTATTATGCCTTCACCGTTAGCTCCCTGTAAAAGATACTCCGCAACAGCGCTGTCTAGCGGTGTCGGCGTATTGTTAAAGCTCACAAAATTCTTGACCCCGGGAGACCAAAGCACGGCATAATACTGGCTCCAAAGATTGATCCGAACAAACAAGTAGTTGGGAAAAAGCGGAATTACCAAGTTACGTTTTTTTGAAGACCGCGGCAGCAACAAACGAGGGAAAAATACCTCTATCCCTTTTTGCCTCAAATGGCATCGAGCGAATTCTTCCTTCTGCGGTTTGCTGTAGATAACAAACCATTCTTGATTTTGAACCTGGGACACAATCATTCCACGATGTCCAGAGCAAGGCCGATGCCAGCATCCAACACGTATCGACACCGCAAATCGTCTGTCCGTAACGTTTTCAGATAAACTTTCACACGGCTGATGCTATGGATCCACAGTGGGTTCAGAAAGTTCATAAACAACTTCAGAAATGACGTCTCTTTACTTCCAGATGCGTGCTGCCCAGTGGTCCACTTTCGGCTATCGACCTGCTCAATTTTTCATAGCCACGGTGGCTTGATTCGCAGGCACTTCACGATGCAATGAAAGGCATTCTCGCCCGAACATGAAGATTTTGGATGGATGCGGGCACTTTCGTTACTTAGCCTAGCGGGGGAGGTAGTCTGTTCATTCCCGCCCGCAGCAACGAGAGCAAAACACGTACCGTGGGTTTACTTTAATGGCAGATTTGTCAGCTTTTGCTTGTTAGATAGTTCCCTAGATAGATAAATGTATTCTCTTGATTAGTTCTGAATTTTGTCAGCCATGTCAATTCCGCCAGCAGAATTGCTACCGGTGACATTTTATATCTTGTCTTTACTAAGTAAGACAAGAACACACACGAGATGCGACGCTCGGCAATCAGAGCGAGTAGTTTATTTTTCTAAGGGTACACAGAGATTAGGCAGGAGCTTTGGGCTTGCCGATCCTACTGCAGGTGATCCATTAAATCTGCATGGAGCCCCAGAGAAAAATTCTTATGATCGTGCGAACTTGTTGACGTGTTCCCCAGTTCCAGAGAAAAGTGCAATCGGAGGGAGGGTATAGTAAGTTACAAGCCAATCAACCAAGATCTTTAAAAGATTCCTTATGAAGGGCATGTCGCCGCATTTTTCTATATAGCGTTTTATTGTCTACTTTGGCTTCTTTGGCCGTCGAAGAGATACTGCCTTTGTATTTGACTAACAGACTTCGCAAATAGTCCTTTTCGCTTTTTAAAAGCCACTGCTTGAGAGAGACTTCTCCACTACCATTACTGGCATAGTAGGTATCAAGGACACGCTGCGGCGGCGCGGGCAAATCCACGGTTTCGACGACATCGCCACGGCATTTAACGACGGCACGTTCTAAAATATTTTCAAGCTCGCGTATGTTTCCGGGCCAGGAGTAAGCCAGCATTTGATCAAGCACCTTCGGTATCAGTTGTCTAATTTTTTTTTCTTTTGCTACCGGGTGACGGCTCAAAATACTATCGATCAGCAAGGGCAGGTCTTCCAAGCGCTCGCGTAGCGGCGGAAGTTGAATCGGGATCACGTTAACCCGGTAGTAAAAATCCTCCCGCAGAGTTCCCCGGGCCAAACAGAGCGCCAAGTCTACATTGGTGGCAGCGATCACCCGCATGTCGATTTTGGCTTTGCGATTGCCTCCTAGCCGCTCGACCTCACGCTCCTGGAGGACCCGCAGAAGCTTGACTTGCATAGGTGCCGCCATCGCTTCGATCTCGTCCAAAAAAAGCGTTCCCCCGTCGGCAAGTTCGATTTTCCCCGCACGACTCTGGACCGCACCCGTGAATGCGCCCTTTTCGTACCCAAACAATTCGCTCTCCAACAGGGTCTCCGGAAAAGCACCGCAATTTATGGCAACAAATTGTTTCTGCTTTCGACGGCTCAAAGTATGAATTGCGCGCGCAACCAGCTCTTTGCCCGTTCCGGTTTCTCCGGTAATCATCACACCCGAATCAGTCTCGGCAAGCGACTTTATGAGATCGAATACTTTGAGCATCTTTGGGCTTTTGCTGATGATATTCTCGAGGCTATGTCCATCTTGAACTCGCTGTCGTAACTCACGAACCTCTTCAAGAAGACGGCGTTTCTCAATTAATTTTTCACTTACAAGACGAATCGCCTCAGGCTGGAACGGTTTGGTGATATAGTCGCTGGCACCCAGCTTCATCGCTTCCACAGCCTGTTTGATATTGCCGAATGCGGTAATTAATATCACGTCTGTATCTGCATATTTTTCGCGAACATGACGGGCCAATTGGAATCCGTTAATTCCGGGCATCTGGACGTCAGAGACAATGATCGCAAATTTTTCCCGAGCCAGCATTTGCAGACCTTCCTCACCGCACGCCGCCGTTACGACTCTGTACCCTTCTTGTTCGTAAAATTGCCCCAACTGCTCTCTCAGACGATCATGATCTTCTACTATGAGTACACTATACATAACGCGTCTCAGTCAACGGTATAAGCAACTACTTGGCCGGCAAGGAATTTAGCGACAGCTGTCATCGGTATCTCCCTTGAGCGGCAAAAGGATCTGCACTTCAGTGCCTTTTTCTATCTCACTTGTGATTCCTAAAATGCCCCCATGTAGTTCGACGAATCGGGTCGCCATGCTTAGCCCCAAACCATCATGGTTTGCCTTGGTGCTGAAAAAAGGAATCATCACCTTGGAAAGATTGCAGTCCTCTATGCCAGCGCCTTCATCGGTCACTGCCAACAGTACCGCGACTGGAATACTGCCGCGGGATTGGACCGATGCGCGAACCGTAATCGTTCCACCTCTGTCCATAGCTTCGACGGCATTCTGTAAAATCGCCCCGATGGCTAACTCCAATAGGTATGGATCGCCTTGGATATCTAACCCTTTGGCGCGTGGGTCAAATTCTCGCGTGATCTCGACTCTATGATCAACCAAGATCGAACTTTGACTCGCGACCGCAGTGTCGATGATTCCTATAAATTCAAATGCAGATACCCAAGCAGGTGCTTGGGTGAACTCTGAAAACGCGCGAGTCAAAGCCACCGCCTTATCCAGAGCTTCCTGAATGACGTTCGTTTCTTGCGCACCGGACACGCCCTTGCGTAATGAATTTAGCGCTAAATGTAACAATTGAAAGTGATTCCCTAGCTTGTGAACAAAACTGGAAATCATCGTGGGATCCAATAAACCTGAGAACTCGCTGCTCGCAATCGGTGTGATGGAACCGCACAAACTGCGGAATCCGTTGTTGACTGCTACCCTAACTCGATGCGAGACCCAAATAGGTATCCCGCGTCTATCAAAGATCCGATGCGTGAAAGAAATTTCGACTGCGCGATTCAATACCCTAAACTTTTCGAAAACCTTATCATGGTCACCCTCAGGGATGATTTCTTTCCAGATATTTCTGTTGCCGACAAACCGTTCGGCAGAGACGCCCAAGAGAACTTGCACATTTGCCGATACATAGGAGGGTTCAAAAGCGGTATTGCTGACATAAACCACATAGGGCGGTAAATCGATGATGGGATCTCCAGACAAACCGGCCAAAGGCGCCTTAAAAAGCTCCAGTGGCTTTTCCGATTGCGCCCAATGCGGAATAGATGACTCCGATTTTACTGTTCGTTTCATGGCAACACTAAGTTCATTTATCGAAATGAGTTCTCTTTTTGCCATACCAGCCCTTTATTAGCAAGAAAAATGTCATGAACCCTTACACATTTTTTATTCGCCTTACTGCACAATTTCTATCCCTAAATATGTGTATTAATGAATAAATTTTCTGCCTAATTACAAAACTATTATGTAAGGATATTGTACACGGTCAGAGCGTATGAATGGAGTTTAAGCAAGACAAAGAGTCTACAACGGCTAAGTGCCTACTTTTGCCTGTTAAACATTAACTCATCATGAAACGGACACAACTGCCCTAAGAATCGCTGCCTAATTCTTTCAAAAAAGAGTTAAACAAAATACCTGTTAAGTTTTCATGGCGGCATTGCCTTTGCGTCACATAGAAACAATGTCCTTCATATCCTCCGGGAGATTTTGTTCGTGTTACCGATGATCTTATCGTGCTTGGCAAATTTGATTTAACTCATCAACCTGTGATTTATCGCTTCTGGCAAATGAACATTCTCGCATCCCGCAAATTTGTTTTTGGATCTTCGATCTTCGTATTGGCAGCATTCTATTTGTTTTTCTCGGAACACATGACGGATTTGCGCTTTCTTCGATCTAACATGCAGGTCGCGTCGATTTCTGCCGCAGTCTTATGTACGCTTGTTCTCCTTTTTTCCCTTTCACCGAAAGCTCGCGCTAAACTCCAACCTTTTGTCACGAGAAACTTTTCGAGAAACAAATATAATTATCGCGACTTATGGATTAAGTTTTCGCGGAGTTTCACTGGCTCGACGAACGCTATTGAGCTTCTGCCACGGGTCGGTGAATTCATTGCCGATGCGATGTTCGTGCAACAAGTGACGATCTGGCTGCGAGCGCAAAACTCTCACGTTTTGACTCTTGCGTACGCTCACAAACCAGCCGAGTCAGGATCAATGGAATCCCCGCGCCTCCGACTGAAGAAAGATTGGCCCCACCCACGTTGCGCCAGAGTTTACACGCTTTTCGATAGCCCAAAGCGTGAAGTTCCAGTCGAAAACATTGAGGAGCTTGAGAGTATAAAAGTGAAGCGTTACGTCCTGATCGAAAACGAAGGCTTTGTTTTAGGTCTCCTCGGGATCGGTTCGGAGATCACGACTGCCGCGCCGACCAGTGAAGATGATCAGCTTCTTATGAGCATGAGCAACCAACTGGCACGCCTGGTTATAAATCAAAGACTTTCCGACGAGCTCCTCTTGGCGCGGGAATGGACGTCTTTTGATCGCTTTTCCTCTTTCATCATTCATGATCTCAAGAACCTAGCCACACTGCAGGCCATGACTTTAGAAAACGCTAAAAATTTAAAGGACAATCAAGAATTCACCACCGACGCCTTTTCTACTTTCGGCCAGACAACAGAAAAAATGATAAATCTAATCGCGAGCCTATCTGTGCGAAGAGGATATTTTTCGCTTAATCAACAATCCGTGAACATGCTCCAGGTCATCAGGCATTCATTTAACGACTTAGGACTTGAGCAACGCAAGGGAATCAAACTGGTGACTGAGTTTCCGCCCCACGACGCGCCTCTGCTGATTTCGGGGGACGCCGAGCTTCTTCAAAAGGCGTTTACCAACATACTCTTGAATGCAATCCAAAGCTTACCTAAGGGAGAAGGATCCGTGGAAATAAAGGTCAGTCGCCCTAATAACACAAAAATTACGACCATGATAACCGACACAGGCTGTGGCATTTCTCCGGAACAACTGAAGAATCTTTTTCGGCCCTTTCAAACCACCAAAAAAAGCGGAATGGGCATCGGCTTATGCCACACCCGTTCCATCGTCGAAGTACACGGCGGAAATATTCGAGTCGAAAGCCAGGTGAACTTTGGCACAAAAGTCGAGATGGAATTCCCGACACTGTAGGTGTTTTGATTCAGAAAGGAAAACAGAGTGAAACCAAGAATTCTTCTAGTAGACGACGAAGAGAATATTCTTAAGCAATTGCGTTGGGCGCTGGAATCTGATTACGAAATTTTAATCGCGCAAGACGAGTATGAAGCCAAAAGGATATTTGAGATTATGGGCCCCGCTGTGGTCACGATCGATCTTTCGCTAACTCCGGGCAATTCTCAAGATCTCTCCGGCTTACGGCTCCTTGAGTATTTTTTAACTCAAGCGCCGTCAACACGAATCATCGTCATAACCGGCAGCAGTGATGAAGCCAGCTCTTTACAAGCAATACGCTTGGGGGCTTTCGATTACTACTCTAAACCGATTCGGCTGGACGAATTGAAGGTGATGATCAAGCGTGCCTGCCATATCCACCAACTCCACCAACGCATTCAGAAAAGTTATCCCGGGTCCGCTGAGGGATTTCACGGTATGATCGGTAAGTCTAAAAGTATGCAGGAGATTTTTCGGTTCATCGAGCGGATCGCCGCTTCAGATGTATCCGTCCTCATTGCCGGCGAAAACGGCACCGGTAAAAAATTGGTTGCCCATGCCATACATAACCTGAGTCAAAGGAAAGATAACCCGTTCGCGGTCGTCAATTGCGGAGCTAGTCCGGAACACTCATTGGAGATCGAACTATTCGGCCATGAGAGAGGCGCTTTCTTCGGGGCATACGCACAACAACGTGGAAAACTTGAACTTGCCCACACAGGAACCCTATTTCTTGACGAAATCAGCGGACTTACTCCCGCACTACAGGTAAAGATGCTTCATTTCCTTAAGAATCGAAAGATAGAGCGAGTCGGGGGAACTCAGACCAATGATCTTGACGTCCGGATCATCGCGGCAACCAATCGCGACCTTCTGGAGAACAATGTTTTTGACAAAGATCTTTATTACCGGCTGAAACTTGTCCCTCTCCCGCCGCTCCGCGACAGAAAGGAAGACATCATACCTTTGGCGCATTATTTTATAAAAAAGCTCTGTCGCGGTCGACGCAGCCCGCCCATCATGTTATCGCCAGAAGCTGAAGGGGCGCTGCTCATGCATCCCTGGGCGGGCAACATTCGTGAGTTAGAAAACCTTATCAGCCGCGCAGTGGTGCATAGTTCACGCTCGGTTCTAAAACCCAGCGATCTCGGTTTTGCCCTCAACAGCATCCCGACGGATGTAAATCTAAAGTTTGCCAAAAAGGCGATTGAAAGCGATTTCATTAAGAAAGCTCTCTCTAAAAATAATGGGATCGTCAGTCGTGCTGCAAAAGATCTGGGCATTAGCCGAGTCAACCTTTACGAACTGATGGACAGATACAACATCCAAATTCAAGAGTTCAAAATTTCTCGTTCTTCTGAAAGACAACAAATGAAGACAGGGGAGGTATTGTAAGTTGGACGCAATAAAGACAATCATCGAGAGTCGCAAAGCCACTGCCGCAGTCATTGGCTTAGGGTATGTCGGGCTGCCCCTGGCAGTAGAAATGCTGGCGGCCGGTTTCAACGTCATCGGCATCGACCTCGACCGCAACAAAATTGCCGCTCTGAAACAAGGAAAGTCCTATATCCTGGATGTCGACGATCAACTCATCTCCAGCGCCGTTAGCTCAGGCCGATTTTATCCGACGTCGGACTTCGGCAATTTGGCCAAAGCCGACACTGTAAGCATCTGCGTTCCCACGCCGCTCAGCAAAAGTCGCGATCCCGATATCTCCTTTATCTTGGCGGCGACCGAAGAGATTCGTAAATATTTGCACAAGGATCAATTGATCGTCCTTGAGAGTACCACCTATCCCGGCACCACTGAGGAGTTGATTCTTCCTGAACTAGGCAGCTCTGGATTAAAGGTAGGATCGGATTTTTATTTGGCCTTCTCGCCAGAAAGAATCGATCCGGGTAACAAAGCGTTCACAACGCGCAACACCCCCAAAATTGTTGGCGGCGTTACACCCGAATGCACAGAAATCGCCCACCTTTTTTATTCGCAGTTTATCGATAAGGTTTTTCCCGTCACCAGCACCAAATGCGCAGAGATGGTGAAGCTTTTGGAAAACACCTTTCGCAGCGTCAATATCGGAATGGTCAATGAAATGGCCCAGATGTGTGATTTGCTGGGAGTCGATGTCTACGAGGTCATTGATGCAGCCGCAACTAAGCCCTTTGGATTTATCCCCTTTTATCCTGGCCCCGGCCTAGGGGGTCACTGCATTCCGATCGATCCTCATTACCTCGCCTGGAAGCTCAAAGCTCTAAACTTTCAAGCGCGATTTATTGAATTGGCATCAGAGATCAATGGCATGATGCCCGCCGTGGTTACTAGTTTGGTAGCAGACGGATTGAATCGATCTGCCAAGAGCATCCGCAACTCGAAAATCTTGGTTCTAGGGGTTGCTTATAAAAAGAACGTCAGTGATTGCAGAGAGTCTCCGGCGCTCGACGTGATGCGCATGCTCAGCGAAAAAGGGGCCGACTTGATCTATAATGACCCTTATGTCCCCACACTGCGCTTAGGCAAAACCATAATAAAATCCACCGAGTTGAACACCGACAGCATTGCGACGCAAGATTGTGTGATCATCCTGACCGATCACAGCGATTATGACTTCAAAAATATAGCAGCAACCGCACAGCTGATCATCGACACCAGAAATGCCACCAAGGACTTACATATGTTCACAAATCATATACTCAAATTGGGGGCGGGAACCAACGCGCGCGCGGTTTCGCATCACGAAGATGAGCATGAAGGCGTCTCTCTGAACCTCACGGCTCACTAATATATTTTCGTCGCAAGAAAAATCGAACAGCATATTAGGTTCGGTGGACTTTGCGACCAAGACGCACTATCTGCCGCAACACCGCTTGTACTTCCGACCACTACCGCACGGACATGGATCGTTCCTGCCAACCTTGTCATTGTGTCGCTTAGCCGATGGCCGTTCCGGTTCGGCACTTTCACCTCCATGGCTCAGTATCACCCTTTGAGGTCGTTGCGGCGCTTCTATTTCCGCCATAGTGGCAGCACTTTCACGCGCAATTTCGACGGTAAACAGCTTCTGTACGACGTCTTCTTGGATACGATGTATCATCTCCCCAAACATCTCGAACCCATCTTTCTGGTATTCCTGAAGCGGATTCTTCTGACCGTAGCCGCGCAGACCGATTCCTTCCTTGAGATGATCCATATTGAGGAGGTGGTCTTTCCAAAGGGTATCGATTGTCTGGAGCATGATGATTTTCTCCAGCTGTCTGAGCATTGGCGCGGTGAACCGTGCCTCCTTATCTTCATAGGCGCGCATAACCCGCTCTGTCGCCAATTCAATCAGGCCATCCACATTCAATAGTTCCTGTTCTTCCGCTTCGACTTGGAGTGGTAAATTGAAATGGTGATGGAACCCTTCACGCAGTCCGGCCCAATCCCAGTCAGAAGGGTGCGCATCCTTGTCGATGTAACGCGCTGCGGTTTCTTCGGCTACACCCTGAGCCATCTCCAGCACGTCCTCTCTCAGAGTCTCCCCTTTGAGCACTTCGCGCCTCTGGTTATAGATGACCTCGCGCTGCTTATTAAGAACGTCATCGTATTCCAAAAGGTGCTTGCGAATATCAAAATTGTGTGCCTCGACTTTTTTCTGGGCGTTTTCAATGGCCCGGGTCACCAGTCCGTGCTCGATGGGCACGCCGTCTTCCATACCTAATCGGCTCATGATTCCCTGAATGCGGTCCGCACCGAAGATGCGCATCAAATCATCTTCCAAGGACAGAAAAAAATGTGACGATCCAGGGTCGCCCTGCCGTCCTGCCCGTCCCCGCAGCTGATTATCGATGCGGCGGCTTTCATGACGCTCCGTACCTAATATGTGGAGGCCTCCTGCGGCAATCACCTGCTCACGTTCGTCCGCACAAGTATGCTTGTAACCGTCGAGCACCTCATCGAAACGCTGCCGATATTCGTCGGGAGCCTTATCCAACTGCTCGCGAATCTCCTCGACCATCTGCAGGTACTCCTGGCGCTTCGACTCATAATTATGTTGCGCTAGCTGAATCGCCTCTTCGTATGGCCGTCGAACCTCCTCACAACGCAATTCCGCGGATTCAAAGACCTCATGGGTCTGGGTATATTCGACCACGAGGTCGCTATCCTGACCTACGGATAGCACAGCAAGTGCGACTTCAAACTCAAAGTCATTAACACGCTGCTCATAGTTTCGACGTATCTCGTCCAGCGACTCCGCCAATTCCGGCCGTTCGCCAGCGCGTTCTTGCCACCGCTGAACATGATCGCTGAACTCTTGACGCGCCTCATCAAAGGCCTCGTAGGCCTCCGAAACCTTTCCGTTAGACAGCTGTAACAGAGCCGCTTCCAGCTCCTCCTTGGAGGCTAAATAACTATTTGGGATCGGCCTAGCGTCGTGCAAAACATCAATAAGCTCGGTAGCGGAAAGTTCTTCAAAACGAAGGCGCACTTCGCGGAACGGCGAAATTTCCCGGATTTGTCTCTGGAGCTCGGTTGAACGTTTCAATGCGTCGCTACGCTGTTGCTGGAAGAGCTCCCCATCCTTGACATACCGCGCTTCGGCTTTACGGACCTCTTCTTCGCATTTTTCGCGTAAATCCCTTAACGCATCTTCATAGCGCCCCGCTCCCTGTATGGGGAGTTTTGCCGCCCGATTGATCCATTCATTCTCCATATCGGAGCGGGCCAAAAATTCCGGGTTACCGCCAAGCAATATGTCGGTACCACGACCGGCCATATTTGTCGCGATGGTCACCGCCGCATATCTTCCAGCCTGCGCGATGATCGTTGCCTCAGCCTCGTGATTCACGGCATTGAGAACGTTGTGCTTGACTCCCTTTTTCTTTAGCATGTGCGACAACCGCTCGGACTTAGCCACCGACGTAGTACCGACTAAAATCGGTTGCCCCTTTTTGTAGCGTTCTTCGATCTCCTGAACCACCGCGTCATATTTTTCCTGGTCTGAACGATAAACAACGTCCGGATGATCAATTCGAATCATGCCCCGGTGCGTTGGAATGACCACGACATCCAGTTTATAAATCTTCTTGAATTCGGGCGCCTCCGTATCCGCTGTCCCGGTCATACCAGCCAGCTTTTTGTACATGCGAAAATAATTCTGAATTGTAATCGTCGCCAGCGTTTGGTTTTCTTCCCGTATGTGTACCCGCTCTTTGGCCTCTACCGCCTGGTGCAAACCATCGGACCAGCGACGCCCAGGCATTAAACGCCCGGTAAATTCGTCGACTATGATAACCTCGCCATCTTTAACGACGTAATCCACGTCGCGCTTAAAGATCGCATGGGCCTTGAGCGCCTGTTGCACATGGTGCAACGTATCGATCTGCCGCGGATCGTACAAATTATGGACTCCCAAAAGCCGTTCAACCTTGGCGACGCCGGTCTCCGTTAAGGTCACTGATCGGCTCTTTTCGTCGACGGTATAGTCGCCCTGAGCCTCGATAGCAGCTCGCTTTTCCTGGGTTGGATCGCCTTGGATGACCGCGCCTCGTTGTAGTTTAGGGATAATTCGGTCGATGATGTAATACTTGTCAGTCGATTCCTCCGCCGGACCGGAGATAATCAACGGCGTTCTTGCTTCGTCAATCAAAATATTATCGACCTCGTCCACGACTGCATAATTGAGCTCCCGCTGGACATATTCTTCCAGCGAAAATTTCATATTATCGCGCAGATAATCGAAGCCGAACTCGTTGTTTGTACCGTAAGTGATATCCGCCAGGTAAGCTTCTTGCCGGGTGATCGGACGTAAATTGAGGTATCGATAATCCTTCGTCAAAAACGTCGGGTCATAGCGATAGCTGGTGTCATGAACGATCGAAGCCACCGATAGGCCCAACTTTTGAAAAATCGGCCCCATCCATTGCACGTCACGGCGAGCCAAATAATCGTTAACGGTAATGAGATGAACGCCTCTGCCGGTAAGCGCGTTCAGATACAACGACAAGGTCGCCACCAGCGTCTTTCCCTCACCGGTCTTCATCTCGGATATCTTACCTTCATGAAGTACCGCGCCACCGATCAATTGAACATCAAAGTGCCGCAATCCGATTGTCCGGCGCGAAGCTTCACGCACCGCAGCAAACGCTTCGGGTAAAAGCTCATCGAGGATCTCCGCCTCCGCTTGGCGCAACTCCTTATCCAATACTTCGACGCGACTCTTGAGTTCCTCGCGCTGTTCGCTATCGGAATTTACCGCTTGTGCCCGAGCCTCTTCCAAATTTGCCGTCATCTGCGCAGTTATCTCGCGAATGCGGGTCCTGAACTCGTCGGTTTTAGCCAACAATTGGTCATCACTCAGGCTTTTGAATTGGGCCTCGAGATTATTAATCTGTTCGACATAGGGACGGATCCGCTTGATTTCGCGGTCGTTTTTCGTGCCAACGATCTTTTTGATCAGATTTAACATGCTAAGACGTTTGCCCCCAAACCAGGAATGCAGAATGGCCAATACTTGCGCGAATAATTATTTCAAAAATACGCGATTGGAACAATAGCTTACAAGATTCACCGGGAAAGCGATATCAAGGAATTAGCGCTCAATGCGCACCGCCGAATCCACTTTTTCACCCAGGAATCGCCGGCCAACTTTAATAAAACGATCGGGCGCATCGGTAACAAAGAAACTGTGATTCCCTTTCACGCCCTTGCGTGCTAGAGACCGCTTCTTAAGCACCACACTCACTTCCTTGGCGATCTCTTCCGCGGAATCGACCAGTTGAACCGCGCTTCCCATGAACTTTCGAATTGTTTTTTTCAGCAATGGATAGTGAGTGCAACCGAGGATAAGCGTGTCGATGCCACTCTGTTTCAAGCTGCCGAGATAGGCTTCCACCGTGGTCGCAGCGACACCATTGTCTGTCCAACCTTCTTCAACTAGCGGCACGAATAATGGACAGGCGCGGCTATAGACTTCCGTGTTCGGGGCGTGCGCTTTGAGCGCTCGAGTATACGCACCGCTTTGAATGGTCGCCTCGGTGCCGATGACGCCGACTCTGCTGTTCTTCGTCACCTGAAGCGCCCTGCGCACGCCAGGTTCGATCACACCGATGAGAGGAATTGTCAGTTTCTCACGCATGGCTTCTAGAGCTAGTGCCGTTGAGGTATTACATGCGACCACGACAAGCTTAACGCCCTTCTCGATCAGAAATTCGGTATTTTCAAAAGAATAGCGAACCACCGTCTCCACTGATTTCGTTCCGTAAGGGGCCCTGGCGGTGTCGCCGAGATACACAGTATTCTCCGAGGGCAGCATCTCGATCATCTTGTGCAGGACCGTGAGCCCGCCGATCCCCGAGTCAAACAGTCCTATGGCGCTATCCCGGTTCGTCATTGGCAGCGTTAAACGCGAGGATCCATTTGCGCGCCCAGCTCTTTCTCACAACTGGGCGCATAACCGAAGACCTTTTCCCACACCTGTTTGGATTCCATGCAGAGATAGATTTTAACCGTCGGCGCGCTGCGGCGGATCCAGCGGAGCATCTTGCGATACATTTCGATCCGCAGCGGTTGGAAATAGCGTAGCTTGCCATCCGGACCGAGCACCTGCTCTCCCGTGATCAGACGAGTTTGCGGCAGCCTCTCTCTGATGGCGCGCTTCAGGCCGGGCGTATTGCGCAAGACACCCATGCTCAGCCACGAAATGCGCTTCCAATCCACAGTCTCGAATAACCGCTCGACCATCTCCTCATAATCGTGCTCCCAATTCGGGTATTCAACCATCGGATCAAAATGAAATCCCAGGCGATACCCTGCATCCTGGCATAGACGAGCCGCTTGAAGACGCTCCTGCAGAGAAGCGGTACCATGCTCCTCGGCGTCGATTACCGGTTGGGGATTCATCGACCAGGAGACGACGACTCGCCCTTTCGGATCAAGATGTAATAATTCTTCGATGCAATTGCTTTTGGTCTTGAGCTCCAGCAACACGTTCGGCTGCTCGGCGAAAAAGGGCACCACTTCGCGGGTGAAGCCGATATACGGGTCCAGCGCCAGGCTATCGGTAATCTCTCCGGTACCGATGCGGAAAAAATAGCGGCGATGCTTGCCGAGCAGTTGTTCCGCTTCAGTCAGCAGATCGTCGACATTGGCGTAGGCTTTGAGCGCCGGGTTCTGCGCCAGGTATTCCTGCAAATAACAGTAACTACAGTCCATCGGGCAGTTGCTGGCAAAATTAATGACGAAATAATTGCAGCAGACCTGTCCGTCGCTGCCGGGACACTTCTTTAAGAACTCGCCCTTGTGCTTGGCCAGATAAAGCCTTTTCTTCGCAGCGTCGAACTTGGCCGTCGACGGCTCGGTCGCAGCACCTTCGGCTGGCAGCGCGTCGACGAATCGCAGAGGAGTGTGCGGTAGCGCCCTTGTCAGATTGCTGAACATCGGCTTGGCTTCGCAACCGCGTTCAACGACAATTTCCTGCGGTTCAAATCTCTGCATGGTTATCGTTTACCTCGCCGGCTTCGGTTTCTCAGCGCTGGCGTCCCCCTTCAAAAGGACAAAGATCTCCGTCATGAACTCACATTCGGATGCCTCGTTTAGCTTAGCGAGAATACTTTTCAATTGCGCGGGACTTCCGACGCTAAATTCAACCCGCAAATCCCCTCCTTCCAGTCCCGGAGGCACGGATAACTTGACGTTCGGCTGCAGTTTCAGCGCACGGATTTTTGATTGGATGGAATCTTCGAGCTGACTCAAGCGGGGAAACCGCAGCCGTCTTATTTGATCCTTCACTCGCTTAAGCCGGTCAGCCCGGCCCAGCCGAGGGTCGGTTTTGATACGAGTGATAGCTTCGCTCCCCAAAACATCCTGGATCGCAACACCGTCACGCATTGAAATTTCCTCTAGCCAATCCATCAAGTCGCGCAAATGATTCTCTCCGGCTTTCAAAGCCAGGGCGAGGTTCAATAGCGCGGCACCGTCTTGCGGTTTCCAGCTAAGCCAGCGTTGCTGAGTGTGCGAATGAAATCCTTTGGTCGCGGCAAATTCCTGAATCGTTTGTTCCGACATCTCCGGGTTCCTCAAAACATTCGGCTAGTATATGTTCGAATTTGCCGGCATCTTCCTGTTTTCCCCTTTTTCTTGCACCGGCGGCAAGGATAGCGATTTTTTGCCGCAGCACTTCAAGCGCCCACTGCTTTTTCTCACCGGTAAGGCCGGCACGCAGAAGTTTGACAATGGCCGACACTCGAAATCGATCCATGCCCCACACCGAGCGCGACAGCTGATCGGCATGTCCGCCTCGTTTAATGACGAGGGGCTTGTCGATCAACGATATCGGATGCTCGACAGCAATACGCAGCCAAAGGTCATAATCTTCACACACTGGAAATGTTTCGTCGAATCGCCCTGCCCGGTAGATTAACTCCCGGGTCATAATGACCGCCGATGGACTTACCAGACAGAGTTCCAAGCTCCGGCGAAAAATATCTCCGGCCGCTTTTCGATGTTTGAGCTTAGCGTTAACTCTCACCCCGTTGCGCATCCAGATTTCCTCTGTCTGGCATATTGCCACCCCAGGCGTTTGCTCCATGAACTCCGCCTGAAGCGCCAATTTCGAAGGCAACCAGAGGTCATCGGAATCGAGAAAAGCGATGTATTTTCCTCGGGACATTGCCACGCCCGCGTTGCGTGCCGCTGCGACGCCCGCACGGCGTTGGGAAACGATTGTCAACCTCCTATCGTGTCGCCTCAGCGAGGCGACCGTCATGTCGGTCGAGCCATCGTCGACAACGATGAGTTCGAACTCTTTATAACTTTGCCCGAGAACCGAATTCACCGCCTCACCCACCATCGGCCAACGGTTATAAGTCGGTATGACGATGCTCACCAGAGGCAGGCCGGTTGTCATGAGATATTCGGTTTATCCAATAAGAACGGTCAATGGCGGGGGACCGAAGCTTTCGCAGTCAACGTTCACATGAAAGTTTCCATCTTCTTGAAAAACTGATCCACCATCATCTTGGCAACCCCTCCCAACATCCGCTGTCCGATGCTGGCGATCAAACCGCCCACTTGCGCGTCGGCGCTATACTTCAGAATCGTTTGTCCATTGCTCTCTTCGAGATCGATGGCGACGTCGCCCTGCATGAAACCGGGGCCTCCCGAACCTGAACCGCTTAAGACGTAATGCTCCGGAGGTTGTTTGTCCTTGATGGTCACTTTGCCCTTGTAGCTTCCTTTGACTGCGGCGATACCCACTTTCATGGTTGCCTCGTACTGGTCGGGAGCGACTTCCTTCAGTTCCTCACAGCCGGGCATGCATTGCGCCATCACCTTCGGATCAAGAAGAACCTGCCAAACCTTGTCCCTCGGGGCGTTAAACGTGTAACTTCCCTCAATTTTCAAACGACTCTCCTCCTTGGATTTCCGCGTACTCTCTCGAAATCACGAGTCAATCAAGCGCTCACAATGACCAAAACCATAACTGTCATCGGTGCAAAAAACAATACTATACCCACGTGTTACCGGCGAAAGAAAATTCGCCTCTTTCGCCCGTAGTCTGAATATTTGTTGAATCCGCGACACGCCTTCGTTAAACTTTGGCAAATGCGCAACAACAACCGCTTTACCCCCGCAGTCCTACTCGCGATACTGTTGGCCGCCTCGCCAGCGTGTATTCTCGCGCAGGAATCCGATTCTCGTCAAAGCTTTGCCGCCGCATATTCTTTGTTCTCGAGCGAGGCGCCCTCTCAAGCCAAAGATCCGTTTCAACGAAGTTTGAGTTACGATTATGCGTTGGCGGACTATTCGCTCTATTATCTTGCCTTAATCGCCTTCCAAGAATCGGATTGGCAGGCATCTCGCGAGTTTATTTCGCGGCTCCGGCAAGAGTATCCCCGAAGCATTTGGTATCATCGCGCGGAGTTGCAACGGATCAAAATCGACATCGCTGAAAAGAGTTATCCGGAAGCCGTCAATGCCCTGCGTTCTTTGCGGGCCGAGAAGAACCTAAAACACGACATCTCGGAAGAAGCGCTCTACCTCCAGGCGCAAACCCAGGAGGCGCAAGGAGATGTCTTTCAGGCCTACTCCCTCTTTCAGGAGTTGAGAACGATTGCTCCCCGCTCCCGTTGGAGCGCTGCGGCACGCAGGGAAGTCGTCCGTTTGCGCGATCAACATCCCGATCTATTTGGTCTCGTTACGGTCACCGCAATAGCCGATGAGGCAGATCGGCTGGTAAGGGAAAGAGAACATGGCGCCGCCGAAACCCTTTACAGGAAACTCCTCAATCAAGATCTTGGGCCGGTGCTTCGGCTCCAGCATCTGACAAAGTTCGCCGATCTCTATCTTTCTATTCGCAAAAGAAGCGAAGCCATCCCGATCCTCGAAGAAATTATCCGGGATTTTTCCAGCAGCTCGGAAGCAGCCGATGCGCTCTATGGAATCGGCAATATTCTTTGGAACCGCAATGACAACAGTCAAGCTCTGGTGTATTTCATGCAACTTAAGGAAAACTACCCGGACAGCCAGTATGCGGCTAAGGCCCAGTTTGCCGCAGCCGATATATTGGAGTCCCAAGGGAAGAATAACGAAGCAATTCCCCTGTACAGTTCACTGCCCAAGAAGTTCCCCAATAGCCAACTCGGCGAGGATGCCATGTGGCGCCTGGCTTGGCTGCATTATCGTTCCGGCAACTTGCTCGACGCCAAAGCAACCTTCGGATCACTGGCAACAAAGACAAAGCAAGAAAGATATAAGATTGCAGCTCTTTATTGGCAAGCTCGAACGTCTGAACAGCTAGGCATCCACGACACGGCTATTCGCCTTTACCAGCAAATCTTCAGGCAAGGGCAAGAATCCTACTATCAGGCCCTGGCAGCGCGTGCGCTGGCTAGAGCCGGAATCTCGATCCCGCAGACCAAGGCAATAAAACCGGCGGCGGTAACCGACCTGGACCTGCTCTCTTACCCAGAGGCGTCATTTCATCTCGTCCGCGCGCGGGAATTGGCCGAGCTAAAATTGTCCGCGCTGGCGGTGAGCGAGTTGGACGAGGTCAATCGAATCGCCCGGCAGCATCCTCGCCTTCGCTGGTTGCTTGTAGAGGAGTACGCCAACAATCACGCTTTCTCTCGCAGTGTCGCCGTGGCCAATCAGCTTCCCGGACCCCCCAGTGATCGCGTTTTCCATCGTTTTCCATTGGCGTATTGGGAGCTCATCCAACAAAAATCGCGTGAACGGGACATCGACCCCTATCTCATCCTCGCGTTGATTCGGCAGGAAAGTCTGTTCGACACGCGCGCCCGTTCACCGGCAGTGGCTCTCGGGCTCATGCAGCTACTGCCGTCAACTGCCGGCCGGATGGCAAGACAGCTCGGACAGGCAGCGCCGGCGAACGAAAAACTTTTCAATGCCGAGCTCAATCTAACTCTCGGAATCCAATATCTAAGCGATTTGCTTCGCCGGTATTCGAACAACCGCTTCAAAGCCATTGCCGCCTATAATGCCGGCGAGGCCGCGGTAGACCGCTGGGAAAAAGAGATTCTCACCGATGATATTGAAGAGTTCGTCGAACGGATTCCCTATTTGGAAACCCGCCAGTATGTTAAGCTTGTCATGCGTAATCACGGGATCTATAAGAGCTTATACAACCAGAATCAATGAGCTCTGCCGCACTGACCCGTCCGCCGTCGATCGGCATCACCGCAGATTCATCAGAGTTTGAGACCAGCGGCTCAGCCGCGAGCCAAGAACTTTTGTTTCTTTTGCCTCATCGTTACTGCCAGGCAATCCAAAGCGCCGGCGGGTTGCCGATCATCATTCCAAACTCGCTTGAATTTTTGTCTTTCCTGGGGCAAGACAAATGCGAATCATAGTTTAGGCTCCGATACACAAGGAGGAATGACCATGGCAAGTCAGGACGTTGATCTATTAAATAAACATGCGGCGGAGACAGCGCTATTCCCCGCTCGCGGACTACCGGGTGGCGGACAATTGGAAGTACGCATGGAAATTTCCGCGAACCACCCCGACCCGGACATTCGCGGCGTTGCCAGGCGCGTCAAATCGTATAATCTGGAAAGCTGGTACGCGGAATGGAGCGCAGTCGCGGCAAAGAACGAAGACCTCGCCGCCGGCTTTGTCCAGGAAGAGCGCAAGGTTACCGCGCATGAGTTTTACCTTCGTGCCACGGACTTCTATCGCCGCGCGCTGGTTTACATGGCGGATAGCGATTCGCGGATGCTCCCCACTTACGGCAAACTCAAAGAGACTTTCGACAAAGCCTGGAGTCTTGTTGCCACCCCGTTCGAACGCGTTCAGATCCCGTACGAAAGTGATTTGCTCAACCTTTACGAGAAGGCGGTCAATTCACCGGATCGTTCGATGCTCGACGGAGTTGGACACGGCGAGAAGCGTTTCGAGCGCCGCACTTACATTGCCGACTGGTTTATGAAGCACTTAAAAGCCGGGCAATGATTAATGAGCCGGCGCGGTGGCGGGTTATCTACTCGCCGCCATCCGGTGCTCAACCATGAGACAGCGGTCCTGCACGACCTGGATACCGGCGCGGGCGAAAGTTTCCGCGGCTTCGTCGTTGCGAATACCGGACTGAAACCAGACCGCTTTCGGTTTCTTCGCAAGGATATCATCGACGTGGCCGTTAATATCCCCAGGACGGCGAAATACATCCACCAGATCGACTTCTCCCGGAATGTCGACAAGGCGGCGATAGACCCGCGCGCCGAAAATTTCGCTGACTTCGGGGTAATAGACCGGCACCGGAATAATTTCGTAGCCTGCTTGGAGCAGATAATGCGGCACATAAACCGACGGTTGATCCGCCTGCGCCTCGGTCTTGATACCGAGCACGGCAATACGACGGCTTTGCAGAACCAACCGGCGAATTTGCGCCGGATCATCGATTAAATTGTCCTTCCAATTCATCCGTTGAGTATAGCATCTGTCATTTCTGCAATCGATTGGCTGATTCCGGCGGCTTCGATGTTGACACGACGGCAATCTGTCAACTAGTCTCTGCTGAAAATTATGATTTTGCCGGAAGACCCAATGAAACATGCCAATAATAGCAATATACCGGAGTTCAAAGTCGTCGGAACCTCTGTTCTTCGGGCCGAAGGCGGCGACAAGGTCAGCGGCCGCACGCTCTATGCAGCGGACGTGAATCTGCCCGGACTGCTCTGGGGGAAGATTCTCCGCAGCCCTCACCCTCATGCACGTATCAAGCGCATCGATATTGCCAAGGCGCATCGGGTTAGCGGCGTCAAAGCGATTATCACCGGCGCGGACGCCAAAGATTGCCTCATCGGCAAACAGATCCGCGACATGCCCGCTCTCTGCTGGGACACCGTGCGCTTCATCGGCGACCGGGTAGCTGCCGTGGCGGCCGAAACAGTCGATGCCGCTGAAGAGGCCTTGAGCCTGATCGAGGTGGAGTACCAGGAATTGCCCGCCGTTTTCGACCCGTTGGAGGCGATGCAACCCGACGCGCCACGTCTGCACGATGACGTCGCGTCTTACGGCGGCGCCCCCAAGGAACTGCTGGCTACGGATCTGCCCAATGGCTTAACCCGCTTGGCCTGGCGCAAAGGCAATGTCGAAGAGGGTTTTAGTCAAGCAGACCTGGTTTTAGAGCATACATTTAATATTCCGGCCAGGCACCAGGGCTATATCGAGCCGCATGCCGCCATTGTCAGCATTGAGGCTGGTGAACGCATTCAGGTCTGGGTGTCGGCCAAAAATCCATTCGGCGTGCGCAGCCAAATAGCCAAGGCTCTGGGCATTGCCGAGGAGCGTATTCGCGTTAACGTGGTCAACGTCGGCGGTGAATTCGGCGGCAAGGGCGACGCCATGGACCTGCCCATCGCGTACTTCCTTGCGCAAAAATCCGGGCGGCCGGTAAAGATCGTAATGAATTACGCCGAGGAATTGACGGCGAGCAATCCGGCACATCCGACCGTGATTACCCTACGCAGCGGCATAAAGCGCGACGGCCGCATCGTCGCGCGCACGTTGCGGGCCGTCCACACCGGCGGCGCCTATGGCGGGCTTAAAGCCAATTCGTCGCTGGCCACCTGGCACTATGTCGGCGTCCCCTATCGCGTCGAGAACTCCCAGTTCGAATTTTTGCAGATTTACACGAACACGGTGCCCGGCGGCTACTACCGCAGTCCCGGCGCGGTAGCGATGGCGTTTGCCCTTGAATCGCACACCGACATCATCGCCAAAGAGCTGGGCATGGATGCGGCGGAGTTCCGTCTTAAAAATCTGCTTGGTGAAGGCGAAGAAGATGCGGTGGGCCATCGATTGCGCGACGTGCGCTTTCGCGAAGTGCTGCAAGCGGCTTTGGACGCCGCGGATTGGCGCAAACCGAAAATCCGCGCCAATTGTGGCCGCGGCATCTCGCTCTCAGCACGGCATATCAGCGGCGGCGACACCGGTTTGGTATTATCCGTGGAAGCCGACGGCACGTTCACGGTGCTGAGCCCAACCATCGATCAAGGATCCGGAACGCATACGATCCTGCGGCAACTGGTTGCCGAAAAAATGAAAGTCCCCGTCGATCAGGTGCGGGTCGTGATTGGCGACACCGATACCGGGCCGCGTGACAGCGGCGTCAGGGCCAGCCGGGTCACCTACGTCGCCGGGAATGCCGTATCTCAGGCGTGTGAACAAATGCGCCAGCAACTTCTCGAACGCGCCGCGCATCGATTGGAATCCCGCACTGAGGAAATCGAATTTCGCGATAGCAAATTTTGGTCGCGCCAAGATCCAAGCCAGCAAGTGACTTTACGCCGGGTCATTTCACAAGCCGGCGAACTGCCGCGGGTTGCAGTTTACGAGGACTATCCGTATCCGGACGAGGTGAGTTACATTTGCGCGCAAGTCGCCGAAGTCGAAGTCGACCCGCAAACCGGCGCAGTGCGCGTCCATCGTATGATTACCGCCCACGATGTCGGCACGATCATCAATCCTCTGACCCATCAGGGTCAAATCGATGGCGCCACCGTCATGGGTGTCGGCCAGGGAATCATGGAAGAACTCGTGATGGATCACGGCAGGATCACCAACAATAATCTCGGCGATTATAAGCTCCCGACCATCGCCGACATTCCGGCGCTCAGGACGATCTTAGTGCAGTCGGACGGCGGCGTCGGGCCGATGAATGCCAAGCCCATCGGCGAATTCGCCAACAACGGCCCGCCGGCGGCAATTGCCAATGCCGTTGCCGATGCCGTCGGGGTTCGGCTGTTCGAGCTGCCGGTCACCGCCGAGAAGATTTATCGCGCGCTGAAAGTCTGAAGGCGTGATCGAAAATAGGCTGCGCAACCTCGGTCGCAAATAGTCCTTTTTCGCGTTAAAAGAAAACATCGGGAGGTCCATTATGCTTCAAGGAAACGTAGTCATCGTCACCGGCGGCGCGCAGGGTATCGGCCGGCATGCGGCGAAAACCTTTGCCCAGGAAAAAGCCAAGATAGTAATCGCCGATTTCAACCATGAACAGGCGCAAAAGACCGCGGCTGAAATCGGACAGCTTACCGAGACCATTGCCTTGCCGGTTGACGTCCGCGACGAAGACAGCGTCAAACGAATGGTCGATCAGGTCATAAACCACTTCGGCCAGATCGACGTTCACATTAACAACGCCGCCATCGTACCGCACTTCGCCTGGGGCATTCCGCGCTGGCCGCGCATCGGTGACATGCCCGAAGATTTTTGGCAACGGGTGATTCAGACCAATTTGGGCGGTACGTTTCACGGCACCAAACATGTCATTCCTCATATGAAGAAGCGAAAGACCGGCCATATCATCAATCTCTACGGCGGCGGCGGGATCACACCCGCAGGCGCCTGCGCCTACATGTCGAGCAAAGACGCGATCCGAACATTTACCCGCTATGTGGCTGAAGAAGTTAGAGATTCAAATGTCTGCGTCGTGACCTTTTCACCGCGCGTGCCGATCGTCACCGAAGGCGCGCCGGAAGAGGCATTCAAGCGTCTGCCGGGACCGGAGATTCTTGGACAGGGGTTCGTGTTGGCGGCGCAGCTTCCCATGGAACAAAGCGGTCGATGCTTCGCGTATGAGAATGCCAAGCTGGTGAACGAAACGCCGCGGGAAGGTTGAAGAGACATCGTGCTCGTGCTTTAGCAAGACAAGTCGAGTGAGTTCAGCCGAAGTAAGTGGATTGATAAGGAGTAAAGAATGGCGGTCATCGATGCCGACGCTCATGTGATAGAAAACGAATCGGCCTGGGATTACATGCTCGAATCCGAGCGCCGGTTTAAACCAAAAATCGTCGGCGCCGCCAACGGCGACCCATCGGTCGACTACTGGTTCATCGACGGCAGGCTCATGCCGCGCAGCAACGTCGAAAAGAAACTCCCGGAAGCGGCCCGGGACATGAGCGATCTCAGTATCCGAATCAAGCATATGGACGAATTGAACATCGATATGCAGGTCATCTATCCGACGATTTTTATCTTTCCCACGGCGCGGCGCGCCGAAGTCGATCTCGCTTTGCGCCGCAGCTACAATCGCTGGATGGCCGATACCGTCAAAAAAGCGCCGGACCGGTTTCGTTGGGTGGTCGTGCCGCCTCTTCTCAACATGGATAGAGTCGCCGAGGAACTTAAATTTGGCAAAGCGCATGGCGCTTGCGGCGTCTATTTAAGGGGGCTGGAGGCCGACCGGCGGTTAAGTGATTCGTTTTTTTTCCGTTGTATGACGCAGCCAGCAAACTCGACCTGCCAATTTGCGTGCATTCGGCCAACGGCAGCATCGAGTCGCACGACTTTTTTCTCGATGAGCCGGGCTTTTGTAAATTCAAACTCGCCGTAGTCGGCGCCTTTCATTCGCTATTGGTCGAGGGCGTTCCGGACAAGTTTCCCGATTTGCGCATCGCCATTGTCGAAGTCAGCGCGCAATGGATTCCCTACGCGGTTCATGACCTGGCGCGTCGATATCAGCGGCGCGGCAAGCAGCTCGGTTCTAACGTACTGCGCGACCACCGGGTTTACGTTACCTGCCAAACCGATGACGACCTCGATTACATCCTCGGCTACGCAGGCGAAGAGAATCTGGTCATCGGCACCGATTACGGGCACTCCGACAACGCCAGTGAGATCGAAGCGCTGCGCAAATTGAGGACCGAAGGAAAGATCGGCGCGCGGGTAATCGATAAAATTCTCGACGACAATCCACGCGCGCTTTATGCGCTGTAGTTTTACGCCAGGACCGTTTTTCTCACGGAGGCTTAACCATGTTGACGATTGACGCCGATGCCCATGTTATCGAATGCGAGAAAACCTGGGACTACTTGGAAGGCGATGAGCGCCGTTATCGCCCGGTATCGATCACTGTCGATATGCCCACGGGCAAGAAGCACAATTATTGGTTCATTGGCGGGCGGATGATCGGCGGGCGCGACAATATCGGCAAGGATACGTCCCAGGAGTCGCGTGAGCTGGCCAATATCGATTCGCGTTTGCACCACATGGACGAGATCGGCACCGCGCTTCAAGTTCTCTATCCGACGCTCTTTTTACGACCGGTCACGGACAATCCGAAAATCGAGCTCGCTCTGTGCCATTCCTATAATCGCTGGATGGCCGATATCTGGTCCAAGGCCAAGGACCGCCTTCGCTGGGCGGTTCAATTGCCGCTGATGACCATGGACAAGGCGTTGGACGAGCTTCGTTGGTCGCAAGGGCACGGCGCTTGCGCCGTCTTCATGCGCGGCCTCGAGACCCAACACACCTTGCACGACGCTTATTTCTTCCCGCTCTATGAAGAAGCCGGCAGGCTCAACATGCCTATCGGCATCCATTCCGGTATCGGTCATTTCGGCGTCAATGAGGCGCTGGGCGGGGAGCCTTTTCGGGTCGCGAAACTCATCGTCATCGGCGGTTTTCACTCGATGATCTTAAACGGCATTCCCGAGCGCTTTCCAAAACTCCGTATCGGCGCCATTGAGGTTGCCGCGCAATGGGTGCCGTACCTGGTTCACGATTTGAATTTGCGCTTCCCGAAACTTGCCGGCAAGGAGGCAAGACCGGACGTTTTGCGCAGCAGCAGCCAGCTGTTTGTCGCCTGCCAGACCGACGATGATTTGCCCTATGTGCTGAAATACGCCGGCGACAACAGTCTCATGATCGGCTCCGACTACGGCCATGCCGACAATGCCAGCGAACTGTTGGCTTTGAAACGCCTTAAAGAGAACGGCGATATCGATCCGAAGGTGATCGACAAGATCCTTTACACGAATCCGGCGAAATTTTACGGCCTGGATGCGGATTAGGAAAAACGTGATCGTGTGAAGATAAGTCGGAGTGCGACGTAAACTCAGAGCCTTCCCCCTCTACGGGGGAAGGTTGGATAGGGGTGCCCTGTCATCGAACCGAAATCCCCCCACCTTTATCCCCTGTCGAGAGGGAGGATTGAAATGATTCGGACTCGGCACACTGCATTCCGAGAACAACGTCGGATCAACGAAACGAGAATAAAATGGCTGATGCATTCGATCTTCTGCTGATTGGCGGCACGGTTCTCAATCCGGCAACCAATACAAATCACAAGCTAGATGTTGGTATCACGGGCGGGCGCGTCACGGCTATCCAAGCAAATCTGCCGCAGGGCAACGCTAAGAAAATCCTGGACCTCGAAGGTTGTTACGTCACTCCCGGTTTAATCGACTTTCATGTCCACAGCTACTGGGGTGTGAATCCCTATGGATTCGACGCCGACCCGATTTGCCTTGCCACCGGGGTGACAACCACCATGGATGCCGGATCATCCGGTCCGATCAATTTTCTTGGCTTTCGAAAATTAGTTTACGAACAAGCGCGTACCCGTATGTTGGCTTTCATCGCCATAGCGCAGCATGGAGTATTCACCGATCCAGGGGAGTTGCAAAACCTCCACTTCGCCGATCCGGATGGCGCGGCGCAGACTGTCGCTGACAATCGAGACGTAGGCATCGGCATCAAAGTGCGCATGCACAGAAAATCCGTTGGCGACAACGGGCGCGCCGCGCTGCGCCTGGCAGTGAAAGCCGGCGAGGCCAGCCGCGCTCCTGTGATGGTGCATGTGGGAGATACCGCCATTTCCATGGAAGAGATCGTCGATACCTTGCGAGCGGGCGACGTCGTGACCCATTGCTATACTCCGCAACAGCCTTCGATTACCGATGAATCCGGCAAACTTCGCGCCGCGGTCCGCAAAGCCCACGAACGCGGTGTGATCTTCGACGTCGGCCATGCCAACGGTCACTTCGATTTTGATCTTGTGCAGCGCGCCATGGGCGATGGCCTGCTACCGGACATCATCAGCACGGATCTTCACGGCCGCATGGGCCCTGCCAATCCGGTCATCGACATGCCGACAACCCTGACAAAGTTTCTGCATCTCGGCATGAGCTTGGAACAAATCGTCGCAGCCTGCACGATCAGTCCTGCCAGAGCCATCGGCTGGCAAGATCGTCTCGGCAATATCGAAGTTGGACGTGAGGCCGACATCGCCGTATTGCAGGTGGTCAATACCGCGCACAGGTTGCGCGACTGTGTCGGCGGCGAACGCATCGCCGCGCAGCGCATTGCCGCGCGCTGGACGATTAGACGAGGTAACGTGTTCCAAGGCAAATGCTAGAAGCCGCTGCCCCGTCTTAACTCGAACCGCCATACACTGAAAAAAGGCTTCTCAGTCAAGCCGCGTCATCGCCGCTTTGAGACTGGAGCGCATGCGATCGAGAGAACGTGCCAGCTCACCGATTTCGTCATTGCGCCGAATTCCGATGGGAGTATCGAACACTCCCCTACTAATCTGTTCAGCGGAAACGACCAGCTGAAAGAAAGGACAGATGAGGCGCCTGGCGGCGAGAAAAAACAATATTATGCCGGCGGCAAGGAGGAGAAGCGAGCACAAGGCGATTTTCCAGAAAACGCGTTGAGCTTCATCTTCCATGTCGTTTCGCCAGATGCCGATGGACAGCGTCCCCAGTTTACCGCCGCCGATGGCTACGCGAGCTTGCGAAACCTCGCCTTGCCGATAAGGCGCGCTACCTGCAAGTGGATTGCGCCGCGAATTTAATTCCTCACCTTCCTGCAAGGGACCGGGCGACTCCTTCATACCACTGGCTAATACCCGTCCTTGCTCGTCTTCGACCACCACATAAGCCATCGTGGGTTGCAGCGCATAGGTTAAAACCTCGTCTTGCAACCGATTCATGTTCTTCTGCAACATGGCTTCGGATAAATTAACGGCGATTTTCAGCGCCTCGGCTCTGGAGCGCTCCACGAACTGCATCTCAAATCCACCAAGCATGAGGTTATAAACAATGCTCATTGCCGCGATACCAAAGCCGGCGACAATCGCCGCAAACAGCAAGACAATTTTATTCACTAATGAGAAGCCACGCCCGGTCCGGCTAAATTTGGCGACCGCGGACGGCGACTCAGGTTCGGCAACTTCGAGAGGCTCTGTAATGGTTTCAAGCTCTGCGGGGAAGGTCTGCATCGTCCTGCCCGCTTGCGCTATGAGCAGCCGGGCAATGCCAAAAATTAATATGACCGCTGCGCCGATCCACAGGACAAAAGAAAAGCGGGTAAACAGCAGATCGAGTTCTTTGGAAAAATAATCTGGGATCGCCTCGATCAGGCGCCACACCGGCGCAAGGAGACTGGCGGCATTAAGTACATATAGTAACAAATCTAAAAACAGGAGACAGAGGAACGAAGGAAACAGAAAAATTCGCCAACGCTTAAGATTCATGGGTTGCTAAAACCGGAGCGCGGCGTTCGCCGTGCAGTGGATGTCCCTTTCGGAAGAAATGTTGCTCAAATTTTCCCGGTTACCTCGAGAAAGACCTTTCCAGACCACAATTCCGAACGTCAATAGCGCGAATGGCATACAGCCCTAGCCCGCCGTATTGTCCGCCTGCAGCGCCTTGAGCGCCTTTTGCACCAATTGCCGGCGCACTTCCTTTTCTTGTTCCGCAGACAGATTGGCATCGCCGACCACATGAACGATACCGTTGCCCAACACCAACCGGTTTGCGCCCACCATCTTGGCAATCGGCATCGCAGATGTGATCTGCACCGTCGGAATTCCCGCCTTCTCCAATTCGGTCGTGATCGCAGCGCCGCTGCGAGTGCTCGTGCCTCAGGTGGACGTTAGAATCACCGCGTCGATGCCCAGCTGCTTGGCCTTCTCGGCCATCTCGCGGCCCATGCGCCGCGTGTTCGACAGCGGATTGGCCAGACCGGAAGTGGAGAGAAATTCTTCGTAAACCTCGCCGATAGCGCCCGCTCGTTCGAGCTCGCGCATGACGTCGAGCGGCACAAGCCGATCAGGGTCCTGCCGGACGAACTGCGGATCGTAGCCGCCGTGCGAGATCTCGTAGTCTTCGCCTTTAAGGT
>JBBDNJ010000084.1:0-6631 GCA_040877705.1 Binatia bacterium
TTTTACCGTTTACGAATCCGAGCATTCCACCCGCGCGGCCACGGTTTTGCTCCTCGACATGAGCTGGTCCATGAGTTGGGAAGGGCGTTTTGCCGCGGCCAAAAAAGTCGCGTTAGCGATGGAGACCCTGGTGCGCTCGATGCATCCCCGCGATTACTTCGGCATCGTCGGTTTTTTCACCCGCGCCGTCGAGTTGAAAGCCAAAGACTTGCCGCAGGCAACCTGGAACATGGGCGATCCCTTCACCAACCTTCAGGACGGCTTGCACTTGGCTTCGCAAATGTTGGAAAGAAAGCCCAGCGCCAACCAGCAGATGATCGTCATTACCGATGGTCAACCCACGGCCTATTGCCGCCAGGGGCGGCTCTATTGCGAATGGCCACTCAGCTTCGGCGGTATCAGCCAGCGCGCCGCGGAAGAGACATTGAAAGAAGCCGAACGCATCACCCGCAAGGGCATCACCATCAATACCTTCATGTTGGACGACAGCCCCGTGCTGCGCGGATTCGTCGACGATCTCACCCGCATCAATAAAGGCCGCGCCTTTTACACTCGCCCCGATCGGTTGGGAGAATATCTCCTGGTCGATTACCTTTCGCATCAGAAGAAGAAGGTCTAACGCGAAGCGTTAGGCATTCTTCCGTGTTCAAATCGTTCAAGTAGTTCAAAACGTTCAAACCGTTAGGCTCAAGCCGCCGGAAGGTGAGCTTCATATAAGTTCGAGGTTGAATTGTAGTTTTTATCAATGTTGATCCTTACCTCGAATTCTTGAAGCAGTTTCTTAATCCTGAAACTATTTGAACGACTTGATCGTTTTGAACGGCTTGAAGCCCTTCTCCGGCCCCGTTGACTACTGAAAGTATTTTCAGTATACCGATCATATGCCGTCCTCGCTGACATCCAGGCAAAAAGAGATCTACGATTTTCTGCTTAAGACGATACGGGAGAAGGGCTATGCGCCTTCGATTCCCGAGATCGGCAGCCGATTCAAGATCGCTTCCACCAACGGCGTTTCGGATCATCTCAAGGCTCTGGAGAAAAAGGGCTATATCCGCCGCATTGGTAATCGGGCCATCGAAATTCTGTCGGCCTTGGGCGAACCCATATTAACCGCTACTCGCGACATTCCGCTTCTAGGCCGAGTCCCGGCGGGGAAACCCTTTCTCAGTGAAGAAAACTCGGAAGGACTTCTCACCATACCGAGCGATATGGGCTCGGGAAAACTTTTCGCGCTACAAGTTAAGGGAGACAGCATGATCGATGCCGGCATCCTGGACGGCGATCGAGTGATCGTGAAGCAGCAGGGAACCGCCGAAAACGGCGAGATCGTCTGCGCCATGATCGAGGGGGAAGCGACCTTGAAGCGATTTTATCGAGAAGACGGCGTTATTACTCTCAAGGCAGAGAATGAAAAATACGCCCCAATCGTCATTTCCGAAGGAGAATTTAGGATTGCCGGACGGGTCGTCGGGCTTATGAGGAAATTCTAGGTCTCTAATGCGTTCAAACAGTTCAAACCGTTCAAGTCGTTCAAGTAGTGAAGAACGCTTTGAACCAATGAACGATTTCAAATTGGCACTCGGATCAACGCAAATAAGCGAGAGTTTCGTGAACTTTGAACTGCCTTAAAGATTTTGAGCGAGTTAGACGGCTTGAACAATTTGAACGTTTTGAACCGCTTGAACAATTATTTTTATGCTTTCACCCGCTAAAAATCTGCAGCCAGCGTTAAATGGTTGGACGTTCACGGAAGTCGCCGGGCGGCTGGTGGAAGTCTCAGCCTCGGTGGCTTCGGCTGCGCTGACGATTACCTTTGGTTTGGTGCGCGAAGCGCAGGAGCGAGGCGAGCCGGTGGGCTGGATTACCTCGATGGCAAGCTGTTTCTATCCGCCCGACGCGGCTCAAAGCGGCACGGATCTGGCCGCCCTGGTGGTGATCCGTATATCGGCTGCGGAAAAAATTCCGCGCGCAGGCGAGAAGCTTCTGCGCTCCGGTGGTTTTGGTTTGCTGGTGTTCGATTTAGGCACGGCAGATATTCCCATGCCGCTACAGACCCGCTTGACCGGTCTGGCTCATCATCATCATACGGCGCTGGTTTGTCTCACCGAAAAACAACGCAAGACGTTTTCGCTCGGATCGTTGGTCTCGCTGCGGGTTCATGCCGAGAAGAAACGCACTTTGGAGAATCGCTTTGCCTGCATTCTGAATGTTGTCAAGGACAAACGCTGTGGACCGACCTGGACCCATGAAGAGCTCCGCTTCGGACCGCCTGGCTTGTGTTGATCTGCCGGCATTTTCGCTGCAGCTGTTGCTCAAGCGCTATCCCGAGTGGAGCGCTCATCCGGCGGCTGTGGTGGCCGAGGACAAGCCGCAAGGATTGATCCTGCAGGTCAATGAGAAGGCCCGAAAATTCGGCGTGCTTCCCGGGTTGCGATATGCCGCCGCCTTTTCTTTAGCGCGCGGGCTGCGCGCCGGAGAGGTTCCGCCGACTGAAATCGAGAAAGCTATTAAAGCCTTGAGCCAACGGCTGATGCGCTTTTCGCCTGAGGTTGAACCCTCGGCTCCGGAGCCGGGAGTCTTTTGGCTGAATGGAGCAGGCTTGCAGCGCCTCTATGTTTCGCCGCAAAAGTGGGGCGGCGCCATTTTCAAAGACATTCACACGCAAGGATTGCAGGCGAGCCTCGTTGTCGGCTTCAGTCGATTCGGCACTTATGCGGTGGCCAAAGCAAAACCGGGGATAACGGTTTTTAACGATCCCGCCGAGGAGCGCACCGCGGCGCGGCAAGTGCCGCTGGATCGTTTGGATATCGAAGTTAAATTTCGCGACACGCTGGTTAAGCTTGGGATCAAAACGGTGGGCGGTTTACTGTCTCTTCCATCGGCAGGATTGCGCGAACGTTTCGGCGCTCAGGCTCATCGTCTCTATCGAATGGCTGCCGGCGATCTTTGGGCTCCGCTCGATCCGTGCGCGCCTGAAGAACCCGTCAGCCAGAGATATATCTTTGACGATCCTGAAAACGATACTACGCGACTGCTGTTTCTCATCAAGCAACTGCTCCATCCGATGTTGGCGACGCTTGCCGCGCGCACTCAGGCGCTCACCGCGCTTTGGCTTTGTTTTCTGATCGACAGGGGCGACTGGCTTAAAGAACAGATTCGCCCCGCCGTGCCCACTCTGGAAGCGACTCAGATACTCGATCTGGTTCGTCTGCGTCTGGAGTCGCTGAAACTCGTCGCCGGCGTTGTTGAAATTGAACTGACAGCCGAAGCCTGCGCCGCCACGGTCGAGCAACTGCGGCTTTTTGCCGAGCAACCGAAGCGCGATTTCGATGCCGCCAACCGCGCGCTGGCGCGACTGCGCGCAGAGTTCGGTGAAGGAACTGTCGTCCAGGCAAAACTAAAAGACGGGCATCTTCCGGAAGCTCGATTTGTCTGGGAACCGCTCGACCGCGTGAAGTTTCCTCAAAACGGCTTGAACGATTTGAACGTCTTGAACGGCCCGACTGCTGAAGTGTTGGTGCGCCGCATTACTGATAAACCCATCATGTTAGCCGGCGGGCCGTATAACACCCACGAAGACGGCTGGCTGCTCTTAGGCCCCAAGCACGGCAGCATCGACAAACTCACCGGCCCCTATGTGTACTCCGGCGGCTGGTGGAATCGCGAGATTCAACGCGACTACTACTTCGCCGAAACCCGCCGCGGCGATCTCCTATGGCTCTACTACGATCGGATAAGAAGAAGGTGGTTTTTGCAAGGCACCGTCGAATAAAAAGAGTTCAAATGGTTCAAGCCGTTCAAAACGTTCAAGTTGTTTAGGAGGGGAAACAATGCAAGTCAAAAATTTTGAGGATTTGGAAATTTGGAAAGACGCCAGGGCCTTAACGCGCGGAATTTATCAGCTGACAAGAGATTCCAGATTTTCAAAAGATTTCGGACTGCGAGATCAGATCCGGCGGGCAGCAGTCTCCATTATGTCGAACATCGCCGAAGGATTCGAACGGGGCGGCAATCAAGAATTCGTTCAGTTTCTCTACGTCTCCAAAGCATCCTGCGGGGAAGTTCGCTCTCAACTTTATATAGCCCTGGATCAATCCTATGTAGCGCCGGAGGACTGTGACGATGCGAGCAAGACTTTCCGACGCTTGTCAATCATGATCAGCAACTTAATCGATTACTTAAAGCGCAACGGAATGAAAGGATCAAAATATACGGCGACAAATAATATCAAGAATCCAAGGTCTTCGGTCCCATCCGAAACGGCTTGAACGGCTTGAACGATTTGAACGTCTTGAACCTACCGAAAAACACTAAGGAGATGATGATATGAACAGCAACAGACTTATAACGGAACATCCCGGCCGCATATTGCTGGAGGAATTCTTAGCTCCGCGCGGAGTAAGCGTCTGGCATCTCGCGATGGACATGGATGTTCCGGTCCGGCGCGTCTACGAAATCGTCCAGGGGCAGCGTTCGATCAATGCCGAGTTTGCGCATAGGTTGGCGCACTACTTCGGCATGTCCGAACGTTATTGGCTCGACCTGCAGGCGCGATATGACGGGAGGCGAGAGGATAAATTATCGAAGGAGCTTCCAAGAAAGCAGTCTCTACGATACGCCGGATAACAGAGGAGGGCCGTCATGATGGAAACGGCAAACACGCAAGGGCCAATTAACCGCGCGCTCGCGGTGATTGATGGCGGATTGGAATTCAAAACTGGCGTTCAGACGCTTCCAACGATTCCGAAACCAAAGTTGTTGGAGCAAGTCAGGCAGGCCATACGAACACGCCACTACAGTTCATGACGGAGAAAGCTTATGTCGGGTGAATCAAGAGGTTCATCTTCTTTCATAACAAGCGCCACCCGGCTGAGATGGCGGAAGCGGAAGTTGCGCAGTTTCTATCAAGCCTGGCAACCGACTCGCATGTCAGCGCTTCAACGCAAAACCAGGCCCTCAACGCATTGGTGTTTCTTTATGGCGGAGTTCTTAATAAAAACCTTGGGCTTATTGACGGTGTGGTTCGCGCAAGGCGGCCGCAGCGGTTGCCGGTGGTGTTGACGAAAGACGAAGTCAAGAAAGTGATCGATCACATGAGCGGCGTGCCCCGGTTGATGGCGATCTTGCTTTATGGCGCCGGACTATGATTAATGGCGTGCTGCCGCCTTCGGATCAAGGATATCGAGTTCTCTCGTAACGAGGTTGTTATTCGCGCAGGCAAGGGCGACAAAGACCGCCACACGATGTTGCCGACAGCGATCAAAGAAGCACTCTTCAAACATATCGAGGCGAATCGAAGCCAGCATCAGGAAGATTTCAAGAAAGGGCTCGGCCGGGTTGCTTTGCCGAATGCTTTGGAACGGAAATATCCGAACGCTGGACGAGAGTGGGCATGGCAATGGGTTTTTCCGGCTCCTCAACACTACACCGATAGGATGACGGGCGAAAAGCGCCGCCACCATTTACACGAGTCGGTTTTGCAACGAGCTGTCCCTCACGCGGTCGTCAAGGCAGGAATCTCTAAACCAGCCAGTTGCCATACTCTTCGTCATTCCTTCGCGACTCACCTGTTAGAGGATGGTTATGATATTCGAACCGTTCAGGAGTTGTTGGGGCATAGGGATGTCAGTACGACGATGGTTTACACACACGTATTGAATAGAGGTGGCCGCGGAGTGCGTAGCCCTGCTGACAGCTTGAATTCGATGAGAGACTGATAGCTGAATCATCCTGATTAATATGAAAGCGATGGATTCCGCAGCGTCAGCGAGTACACTGGCGCGTGAAGGAGGAAATCGCAAATGGAATACATCGCATTGGATGTTCACAAGCACTACACCTGGGCGCGAGTGGAAAACGAGAAGGGCGAAAAGCTTTACGAGTGTAAGCTCTCGCACGCCCGTGGGACAATCCAGAATTTCACCAACAAGTGGAATCCCGGGAGCCCTGTAGCGGTGGAAACGGTTGGCAACTGGTACTGGGTGGTCGATGAAATCGAGGCCGGGAGAGGATCTCCGCAACTGGTCAACGCGCGATTGGCCAAACTGATGATCGGCAGCGTGAATAAGAGCGATAAATTGGATGCCAAGGTGAATCGATTGCAGAGAGCGGGAACGCTGCCTGTGGTGTGGATTCCGCCCTCCAGCGTCCGAGACGCCCGCGAGTTGCCGCGCACCCGCATGGTGCTCAGCGACCAGCGCACGCAGCTCAAGAATCGCATTTACGCCACCATAGGTAAGTATGGCTTCAAGGTGGAAGGGGTCAGCGACGCTTTTGGCAAGCAGGGACGTAAGATCCTTGAAGGACTGCTTGCCAAGCTGCCGGTGCACACCCAACAGGCGCTGGGGTTGATGCTCGATGAGCTCGATCATGTAGGCGTCAACCTCAAAACCATCGAAGGCCAGATGCGAGAGGCTTTTGCTCCCTGCCTTGAGACGACCTATTTGAAGAGTCTGCCTGGGGTTGGCGAGATGCTGGCAGGGGTGATGTGGACCGAGATCGGCACCATCGAGCGTTTTGGTCGAGCTGAGCAGCTGGCGAGCTACGCCGGGCTGGTGCCGCGGGAGAACTCCAGCGGAGGTCACGGTAAATTTGTTCTCCATTTTTCATATCAAGCAGGGCGGTGCGCGCG
>JBBDNJ010000085.1:0-28464 GCA_040877705.1 Binatia bacterium
CCGTCGAGGCTGAAATCTTGCAACGTGCGAATTGCCGCCGACTCTAGATTGCTTAGATAACGATGCACGTCTTTGCGCAGCTTCGAGCGCAGATCGATAATCGGGTAAGCCACCAACTGGCCGGGTCCGTGATAAGTCACGTCGCCGCCGCGGCTGGTGCGATGGACCGGCACTTCCTGCGGCGCCACAACATTCGATTCGTTACCGCCGCGGCCGATCGTGTAAACATGCGGGTGTTCGACGAAGAGAAGAATATCGGGGCAGGGTCCGATTTTCTTGAGTTCCACAAACCGCTCCTCCAGCGCCAGAGCCTCAAGATAATCCATCGTGCCAAGGTCGTTGTAATAAAGCGTAGACATCGCTCAGTTCATTCTTATCGTTCGTGCTGTGATCTTTCAAGTTAGGCAAATGGGCGGTGCCTTCGGCTATCGGACAGCGGTTTATTTGTCTGTTTGATGCTTGTCATTCCGCCGCCGTATCGCGTACAATCCACGAAATTTGGATCTCTTCTAAGTCGTTTATGCCTGCAGAAGCCAAAGCTAGAATTCGGATCAACGATCTGCTGAGCAAGTCCGGTTGGCGGTTCTTTGCCGATGGGAAAGGGCCCGCCAACACTCAGCTCGAAGCACAGGTCAAGCTAACAAAGAAGACGCTCGACGAGCTCGGTAACGACTTCGAAAAGACCGCTCGCGGGTATGTTGATTACCTGTTACTCGATGAGCGAGGCTTTCCGATTGCTGTCCTAGAAGCGAAGTCGGAAAAATTCGAGCCGCTTGTGGGAAAGGAGCAAGCCCGCAAGTATGCTCGGTCGCAGAATGTCCGCTTTGTCATCCTATCGAATGGAAACCTCCATTACTTTTGGGACTTGGAGCGGGGGAATCCGATTCTGATAACCGAGTTTCCGACTTCGGAGTCTCTGGGACACTTTACTGCGTTCAAGCCGAATCCTGAAAGCCTAGTCAATGAGAAAGTCGAGAACGACTACATAGCGTTAACCCAGAACCCGAATTATCGTAACGACCCACGATGGGATAATCCCGGACAACGGAACGATTTCCTCAGAGACACCCAACTCAAATTGCTTCGTCCCTACCAAATGCGGGCGATTTCAGCACTGCAAAACGCAATTAAAAACGGTCAGACGCGCTTTCTCTTCGAGATGGCGACCGGCACCGGCAAGACGCTGCTAGCCGCTGCCGTGGTCAAGCTCTTTCTTCGAACGGGAAACGCGAAGCGGGTTTTGTTCTTGGTCGATCGTCTAGAGCTTGAAGACCAGGGTTGGAAAAGGTTCGTTCAGTTTCTTAAAAACGACTACCACACGGATATCTACAAAGACAATCGCGAAGACTGGTCCAAAGCCGAGATTGTCGTTTCGACCGTTCAAAGCCTTCAGTTCAATAACAAATATCGGAAACTCTTTTCTCCAATCGACTTTGACCTCTTGATTTCCGACGAGGCGCATCGTTCGATTGGCGGCAACAGCCGAGCCGTATTCGAATACTTCATCGGCTATAAACTCGGCCTCACCGCTACTCCGAAGGATTACTTGAAGAAAATCGATCCGGCGAAGATCGGCGCACGCGACCCGCGCGAGTGGGAGCGGCGTCAATTACTCGATACCTACAAGACTTTTGGTTGCGAAAGCGGTACCCCGACGTTTCGCTATAGCCTAATTGATGGCGTGAAAGAGGGCTATTTGCTCAATCCCGTAGTCGTGGATGCGCGCACGGAGATAACTACAGAACTGCTAGCCGAGCAGGGCTACGCCGTCATGGTGGAAAACCAAGACGGAGAACTCGAAGAGCAGACTTTTTTCGGGAAAGACTTTGAAAGAAAATTCTTCTCCGATAAAACCAACCGCGTCTTCTGCGAAACTTTTTTAAAAAATGCTTTACGCGATCCTTTGAGCGGAGAAATCGGTAAGAGCATTGTCTTCTGTGTCCGGCAAGACCACGCGACCCGAATCACACAGGCACTCAATATTCTCGCAGATGCCCTATTCCCAGATAAATACAACTCCGATTTTGCCGTACAGGTAACTTCCTCAATCACCGATGCGCAACAGATGTCCCTGAGTTTTGCCAATAACAATCTCAACGGGCACACGCGGGTTCTTGACGGCTATCTGACTTCTAAAACACGCGTCTGTGTGACAGTCGGTATGATGACCACCGGCTACGACTGCGAGGACCTGCTGAACATTGTGTTGCTCCGGCCGATATTCTCGCCTACTGATTTTATCCAGATAAAGGGTCGTGGCACGCGGAAATACACCTTTCGGTTCGTGGAGAAAGAAGGTGGTCAGATTCAGGAGCACAGCAAAGAGAAGGAAAAATTCAAACTCTTTGATTTCTTCGCCAACTGTGAATACTTCGAAGAGAAGTTCAACTACGACGAGGTCATCAAGCTTCCTCCACCTCGGCCAAGCGGGCCACCTACGGAACCGCCTCCGCCTCCTCCAAATCCGAGCGGATATACCAACGTCGATCCTGATCCCCTCAAGAGCCAGGTCGAGTATATTGTCCCGGTTTACGGGATGAAAATCGACCGCAAATTCTATGAGCAGTTCGAGGACAAGGTGAAGAAGGACGACGTGGCGCGGCAACATTACGAGCGGGGAGATATCAGCGCCGCTGAGGCGCACATCCGCCAGACTCTCTTCGATAAGCCGGAAGAGTTTTTCAATCTCGATAAGCTTCGGAAAGCGATCCAGCTCGACCGCCGGCTAACACTGCGGGAGGTCGTCGAAAAGATTTTTGGCGGTCTGGATAAGTTCAAGTCAAAGGACGAGCTTCTGGAGGAGGAGATTGCTAAATTTATCTCCATTCACAAGCCCGACGCCGGACATATGCCGCAAATCAGGCTTTTCTTCAAAGCCTACGTGACCGATGGAGAAATCCGCGACATCGTGGAGAAGCGGGAATTCAACCGCCTAGCGACAAATGCAAAATTAAGTCTGGCCGACTACAGGGCATTGAATAGCTGGCGTGAGGTTATCCCAGAATACGTCAAAGACTACGTTCCCCTGAACCAGTTCCTGAATTAGGATTGCAACATGCTTGACTCTGAAACCAAGGCAAGGATCGACTCCGCGCGCGACATCCTTGTCGGCAAAGTGCCCGACCCCAAATCGCAGGTAGAGCAGATCACGATCGCGCTCATTTACAAGTTCATGGACGACATGGACCGCCAGTCGGAAGAGCTGGGCGGCAAAGTCACGTTCTTCGCCGGAGAGTTCAAGCAATATGCATGGAATCACCTGCTGGACAAACGTCTCGGCGGTCATGAGCGCTTGCTTGTCTATGCCGAAGGCATCGAGAAGATGAACGAGAACAAGAATATCCCGCAGCTCTTCCGGGATATTTTTCGGGGTGTGTTCCTGCCATACCGCGACCCCGAAACGCTCAACTTGTTTCTGAAAGAAATAAACGGCTTCACTTACGATCACAGCGAGCGTCTCGGTGATGCCTACGAATACCTGCTTAACGTTCTCGGTACACAGGGCGATGCCGGCCAGTTCCGCACCCCGCGCCACATCATTGACTTCATCGCCACTGTGGTTGACCCGCAGAAACACGAAACCGTCCTCGATCCCGCGTGCGGAACAGCGGGTTTCCTTATCTCGGCGTACAAGCACATCTTGAAGCGCAACACCCTCAGCCCCGACGAACGCGCCCGGCTAATGATCAATTTTTGCGGTTATGACATCGCGCCCGACATGGGCCGCCTCTCCCGGGTGAACCTGTACCTGCACGGTTTTCCCAGCCCGGTTATCCATGAATACGACGCGCTCACCAGCGAGGAACGCTGGGATGAACGCTACGACGTGATCATGGCCAATCCGCCGTTCATGTCACCGAAAGGCGGCATCCGTCCGCACAAGCGTTTCTCGATCACAGCGACGCGCAGCGAAGTGCTTTTCGTCGACTATATCGCCGAGCACCTCAATCCCAACGGTCGAGCCGGCATCATCGTGCCCGAAGGCATCATCTTCCAGGGCCAGACCGCTTACAAAAAACTTCGCCGCATGCTGGTCGAGAACTACCTCTGGGCCGTTGTCTCTCTACCTGCCGGAGTGTTCAATCCGTACTCCGGCGTGAAAACCAGCATTCTTTTCCTCGACCGGAACCTAGCCAGACGTACAGACGAAGTGTTGTTCGTAAAAGTCGCTAACGACGGATTCGACCTCGGCGCGCAAAGAAGGTCAATTAATAAAAACGACTTGCTTGAGGCGCTCAGAACGTTGAGCGCTTACACCCAAGCGCAGAAGACACAAGATAACCCTATGACCTTGTGCGTCAGCCGCAAGCGTCTGCTCGAGAGCATCGATTGCAGTCTCTCCGGTGATCGATACCGGCTAGCTACTATCCGCACTACCGGCAGCTGGCCGATAACGAAATTGACGGAGGTGGCGTTCGAGATCAAATCGGGGTTTGCGTGTGGAAAGTCAGACAAGGATAGTGAAGGTATTCCTCACCTGCGTCCTATGAATATCTCCGCCAATGGTCAGCTTGTTTGGGAGGGGACCAAGTATATTTTAGAGGAAGAATTTGCGGGAAAGGAAGAGTATCTTTTGAAGGCAGGTGATGTCTTGTTCAACAACACGAACAGCAAAGAGCTTGTTGGAAAGACCTGTTATGTCGATCGAGACGTAAGGGGTGGGTATTCGAATCATATTACGCGTATTCGTCCGGATACGGCTAAAATTCTGCCGCGATTGTTGGCGATTTTTTTACATGAACTCTGGCATCGCGGCACTTTCATAAATCTCTGTCATAAGTGGATCGGCCAAGCTGGGATTAACAATTCCCTCTTGTCGGAGGTGGAGTTTCCCCTTCCCCCTTTGGACGAGCAGGAGCGAATTGTGGCGGAGTTGGACGGTTATCGAAAGATCATCGAGGGCGCCCGCCAGGTCGTCGATAACTACAAAGCCGACATTCCAACGGACCCAAAATGGCCGATAAAGACACTCAACGAAGTATGTGTAAAAATTACGGACGGCACACACCTTCGTCCCGACTACCAAGAAACAGGCATCCTTTTTTTATCGTCAAAGAATGTAGTAGGCGGGGTTATTGACTGGACGCACGTCAAGTATATCTCAACGGAGGAGCACGCGATCCTTGCAAAGCGAATTCAGCCACAAAAAGGAGATGTTTTACTTGCGAAAAATGGAACTACAGGGATAGCGGCGATCGTCGACCGAGATGAGACATTTGATATTTATGTGAGTCTCGCACTTCTCCGGGCGGGACCAGGAATTTTACCCGAGTATCTTTGGCGAGCGATTAGCGCTCCCACCGTTAAGAAGCAATTTGATGCGAGACTTAAAGGAATTGGGGTACCCAATTTACACCTGAATGAGATAAAAGAAGTCTTGCTACCAATTCCACCTTTAGAGCTACAACGCCACATTGTTATGTCTCTGCAGGCTGAGACTAAGCTCGTGGAATCCAACCGAAAGTTAATCGAGATTTTCGAGACGAAGATCAAAGCGAAGCTGGACGAGATTTGGGGAACAACCGAGAACACGGGTACGGAGAGCGAACCAGAAGCTGTTCCAATTGAAACGGCCGATATTGCCAATAGCTTGATGTAAGCGAGTGTAGGAGGTTCGCGATGGCGAAGAGTGTAGACAAGTTAGCAAAAGAGATTCATGAACTGCCGGACGTGGAGAAGTTGCGTTTGGTGGATGCGATCCTCACAGACTTGGATAAACCCGACCCGGAGATCGACCGTATCTGGGCAGAGGAAGCGCGCAAGCGGTGGGTCGCTTACAAAGCGGGGAAGGTTCCGACCGTTTCGTATGAGTCTGTCATGGCAAAGAATCGTGGTTCGTGAAGATAATTTGATGAAACGTCTCCTTTCCGCCGCGCAACATTACTGGAACAAGTGAAAACGATAAAGGACTTGCCGCAGCACAGCCGCCCGCGCGAGAAGCTGAAGGAGAAAGGCGCGTCGGCTCTCACGGATGAAGAGCTCGTGACGGCGATCCTGGGTATGGGAACTGCCGGGGTTGACGTGCGCACGATCAGCAAACAAGTTGCCGGTCTCCTTCGTGAGCACAAAGAAGCTTTAACTATTGATCACCTGTTTGAAGTGCCGGGCATGGGACTTGCCAAAGCCGCGCAAATCCTATCGGCCTTTGAGCTTGCTCGTCGTCACCTGGTGAAAGAGACCGTGACGATTTCCTGCGCAAAGGACCTGCTCCCCCTTCTAACCGACATCATAGCGAAGCAACAGGAATACTTTATTTGCATCTCTCTTAACGGCGCCAACGAGATGATTGAGAAGCGTGTCGTGACGATTGGGCTTCTCGACAAAAGTCCGGTTCACCCACGGGAGGTTTTTGCCGATGTCATCGCCGATCGCGCCGCCGCTGTTATCTTTGCGCACAACCATCCATCAGGTGATATTCAGCCCAGCGACGCCGACTTGCACCTGCAAGAGCAGCTTACCGAAGCGGGAAAGATTCTCGGCATTCGCGTGCTGGATCACGTCATTGTCAGCCGAAAGGGTTATTACAGCTTTCAAGAATCTGGATTGATAACAAACTGATCATCCTCGGACTTTTTTGCGTCGGAATTTTTATTAGGGTCATTGCTGCAAATTTCGAACTGCAAATACGCAAGCTCTTCTATCTATAGGAGCGCGTTAGCTCAATGTATCCAATTATTACGGTTCCCGATGAGGCTGGCGACATCTTAGAGCAGCTCGGAACCAAACCAAAATTTTGGTTTAGTAACGCGGAGTCTAGATATCTTTTTAAGTTGAATAGAAGTCAAGCTGAGGATGCCACCGGAGAAGATTGGAGCGAGAAGGTAGCGAGCGAACTCTGCGACCTTCTTGGCCTTCCCCATGCACAATATGAGTTTGCCACGTGGAAAGGCCAGCACGGTATCGCGTCTCTTAGCTTTGTGCCACCCGGTGGAAGATTGGTAGCGGGAAATGAGGTGTTGGTTCGCCTGGATAAAGGTTATCCGAAAGAAGAGTTCTACAAAGTAAGACAGCATACTCTCAGGTTAGTTTTGAGCATTATTAGACGGGACATTATTCAACCGCCGCTTAACTGGCATAGCTTCACTAACGTAGAATCTGCCGTCGACGTTTTTGTCGGTTATCTAATGTTGGATGCTTGGATCGCAAACCAGGATCGCCATCACGAGAATTGGGGTTTCATAGTCAGCTCTGAGCGTAGGATTCATCTGGCGCCAACGTTTGATCACGCTTCGAGCCTTGGATGGAATGAAACGGATAGCACAAGGCTTGAGAGACTCACGACGAAGGATGCTCGACGAGCTATAGCGTGGTACGTGGAAAAAGCGCTTTCCGCCCTTTTTAGCTCGCCTGCAAGTAGTAAACCTATGGCAACACTGGATGTTTTTAAAGAAGCGGCACGACTTAGACCGCCAGCAGCAAAAGCCTGGCTTGACCGGCTTTCGCAAATTTCAGACGATAATGTTAGAGGTATCTTTGACCAGATTCCTGTTGATCGAATTTCGGATGCCGGTAGGCGCTTTGCTATGAAGATGTTGGGATTAAACCAGAAACGCCTTCTCAGGCTGGAGGTAAAATGAAGGTTTTGTACTTGGCTTGGCAAGACCCGCAGTCTCGGCAATGGTTTCCTGTGGGAAAACTGAGCGCCGAGAGTGGTATCTACAAGTTCGTTTACACCAAGGGAGCGACGCTTTCCAAAAACTTCATTCCGTTTGGCTTTATGCAGGATCTGCATGCGGTGTACAAATCTGAGAACCTGCTCCCTTTGTTTGCGAATCGTCTTATCTCGAAGAAGAGACCGGAATATAAAGATTTCTTGCGCTGGCTTGATTTGCGAGATGATGAGGCAGACCCTTTAGTGATCCTAGCCCGTACAGAAGGAGTTCGAGAGACCGACTCCTTAACAGTCTTTCCGTGTCCTGAGCGAGACCCTCAGGGTGAATATGTAGTCCACTTCTTTAGTCATGGGCTCCGTTATCTACCGGACGAAGCGCGTCTCAAAATTAGTAAACTCCACGCTGGGGACACATTATATCTGATGCCAGATCCACAAAATATTAATGATGGTTGTGCGATCGCGCTCCGGACCGACGACCCTGCGACCATTGTAGGCTATTGTCCACGATATATTTCGAGCGACTTTCTCGACATTTTAACAAGCGATCCAGATGCAGTGCAGGTACGGGTCAAACGAGTAAATGCCGAGGCCCCCATTCAGTTGCGATTGTTGTGCACGTTAACAGCAGCCTGGCCAGAGAACTTTCAACCTTGTTCGAGCGAATACTACACGGAACTCGGTGACGGTCGAGAGCCAACCTATTACGCGAGCATCAACACCTCCCACGTTTAGATCCCAGTCGAATTCAAGCACGCTTGCGCTACTGGAGTGGCAAGAATGCCTCGGAACGCCGGCGCCGCCCGGTCAATTCGTATTCGTCATTGCTGCGCGCGATTAGCCATCCACTGGAATGACCGCCTCCGGCGTGTCTTTGTAGCGATGAACATGCTCTCCTGCCTGACGCGCTCTAAAAACTGGGCCACGGATCGATAAGCTTGCTACAGGGGATCTTCGGGGTCTTCGCAGCGGCAGTTTAAGTCCAACACCAGCAGTGCGGTGGTCTTGGCATCGACCGTAACTTCCAGAGGCGTAAACTTCTTGGGCATGGGATCATCCTCTCGTGAATTGTTCCGATTGCATAGAACCTCTACGTGTCTCGGTAAGCGTGTGAAGCTACTAAACCTTCGATCAGAGACTTTTCGCGATTCAAAACGTGGATCACAGGTATCCTTTCTCTTTATAATACTTCGCCGCGCCGGGATGTAAGGGAACCTGCAGCGGGCATTTCTCCGTGCTGTGGCAGAGATTTTTCATATTTAGTGGTTTGTCGTCGTCCACCGGGATAGCGTTTTTCCGCTCGTCGATGCTGGCAATCGCGGCGTAGGCGACACTGTTGGGCAGCCAGCGATGAGTCACCAGAGACCAGCCGCTGTAGTCTATCGACAGGACATCCTCCTTGAGCTGGCGGTAGCGATTCTTGGGAAGAACGGCCCCGCTGTAACCTAGCCGCTCCAAGTTCCGAACGACCTCGGGTTCCAAGGGAACGATTTCATAACCGTTATCCAGAGCTTGATCCAACCAACCCCCGACGGAGCTCACCCCCTCGTCGAATATCGCATGGATCGAGCGCTTGGTAATGCCTTTGAGCCTTTCAGGGGAAAACGGCCGCGCGCATTCCTGTACTTGGCCGCCCCAGCGTTTAATCTTGGCGAACGAGATGGCGTAGCAGGACAGAATCGTTGATACCGTGTAGTAGGTCCCGTTGTTTACCCCGGACAATCTCGTGGAAACATGCAGCGGGATTCTTCGTTGTGCGATGTCGTGCAGCGATTTTATTCCGAGATCCTTCGAGACCACCAATGCGATCCGGTCCCAGGAAGGAAACGAGCCCAGCACGCGCAGTTCCATTTTTTGTTTGTAATAGTCTTTTCCACGATAGGCCATGGCGACGAGCGCCGACGGGTTGATATAAGCGATATCGACTCGCCGTGTGCCCACCTCGATAGGCCCCCGCATGCCGCCGTAGATATCGCCGTTGATGCCGATGCGCAGTTGGGTTTGTTGCGAGTCCTTCTTACCCGACGCCAACGAGATCGTTAGCTGGCTTGCCAGCTCTTCCGAACATTTAGTGAACAAGCCGGCGGCAAGTTCGAGCCCGGTTGTGGCTCTGATCTGCGGCGGCGTGATATTCGTCATCATACGATTTGCATCCTCCTTATCATCGCGGTGTTTTTTGGCTCTATAGTTCCGTTTTGATCTGTCGCATGGTTTTCAGACTAAGTACTCCCATCGAGCGCGATTTCGCGACCGATCTTGACCCGTAGGTGATTTCGTATTCGACCGTCTTGTTGGCTTCGTTTAGCAGTAGCCCGAGCAGGGTTCGTCCGGCGCATGACAACGTTGTTTAGACACTTAACCCGGACCGTTTGACAGCAAACATCGGTGACCGCTACATTCTGCCGAATCCGTAACCGAAATGCTCAATTCAATGTCGCAACCTTCGTTCAACCCGCCGTGGTTCATCCGCAAGGATCTGGACGGCTTCTTCGGCCTGATGATCGACAATTTGATCCAGCTCATTCTCATCGTCAGTCTGTGCCGCGAATTGATCCATCTCCCGGATGCCTACATCTTCGGTAAAATTCTGCCCGGCGCCGCGCTCTCCATACTCATCGGCAACGTGTTTTATGCGTGGCAAGCGCGCCGGCTCGCGCGTGAAACCGGCCGTGACGATGTAACGGCGCTCCCTTACGGTATCAACACGGTCAGTCTATTCGCCTTTGTCTTTTTTATCATGGTGCCGGTTTACCAGGAGACCAAAGATCCCGTGTGGGCTTGGAAGGTCGGTCTCGCCGCCTGTTTCCTCAGCGCCGTCATCGAGATCGCCGGCGCGTTTGTCGCCGAGAGTGTTCGCCGTGTCACGCCCCGCGCAGCCTTACTTTCGGCTTTATCCGGCATCGCCATCACTTTCATCTCCATGGATTTTACCTTCCGGATCTTCGCGCAACCGCTGGTCGCGTTGCTTCCACTGGCGCTGATTTTTCTCGCCTATTTCTCACACCAAAAATTTCCCCTAGGTCTGCCGGGTGGAATGGTTGCGGTCGCTGTGGGAACTGCATTGGCCTGGATTCTGGGAGCGATGAACGACCCGCCGGCGAGCGTCAATTTCGCCTGGGCTCGGCCCGACTTCACCGGCGGTTCATTGCTGGAGGCGCTGCGCCATCCGGCATTTTTTAACTATCTTTCCGTGATTATACCGATGGGGATTTTCAACGTGGTCGGCTCGCTGCAAAACATCGAAAGCGCGGCAGCCGCGGGCGATCGTTACCGCGCGTTCCCATCGCTCATGGCCAATGGCATCGGCTCGATGGTGGCGGCATCGTTCGGCAGCGTTTTCCCAACGACGATTTACATCGGCCATCCAGGATGGAAGCGGCTCGGCGCGAGATCCGGGTACTCCATATTGAATGGCATCTTCATCGCTTTTCTTTGCCTCACCGGCACCATTCAAGCCGTGCTTGCCTTTATTCCCCTGGAAGCCGGTATCGGCATTCTTCTGTATATCGGCATCATCATCGTTGCCCAATCCTTTCAGGAAACTCCGAAAGAACATGCGCCGGCGGTAGCTCTGGGAATCGTGCCGGCATTGGCGGCGTGGGGCCTGTTAATGCTGGAGGCGGGGCTTAGAGTGGCGGGGCAATCGTTGCATTCCGTAGGATTAGCAGCGTTTGGCGAGAACCCCGCGATACACGGAATGATTTCGCTGCAGCAGGGGTTTATTTTTACTTCGATGATTCTGGCGGCGATGGGTGTGGCCTTGATCGAAAGACAGTTCAAAAAAGCCGGAGGGTGGTCCTTAGCTGCGGCCGTTTTCTCTGCGATGGGACTCATTCACGCCTATGAGCTGAGGCCCTCAGGCATTGCAGCTCGCTTCGGTTTTTTCGAAGCGCCGGAATTTACCGTGAGCTATCTGTTACTGGCCCTGCTGTTCTTCAGCGTCGCGACAGTGACGGGCAAGAGAAAAAACCCCGCCAATACCGCCGGCTCTCCTTCGAGAAAAACGCATCCTGACTAGGTTAGTGTTAGCAACGCGGCCGGTTCATACGGTTTACTATTGACCTGCGTGACCTCCCAACCGCCATTGCTGTGATGGCTGAGACGAGTAATACCGCAGGGGTCGAGATGAAATGACCGATAGTCGTTTAGATGGGTCCCGGTAAGGCGACAGACGATGCCTAGAATCGGAAAGTTGTGACTGACCACGACCACGGTTTCAGCCGAATCGTGACGCGCGACGATTCGATTCAATCCATTCCATGCTCTTTCGGCCACGCGACTCAGATTTTCTCCCCCAGGAACATGAATTTCCGCCGGCTTGGTTCTCCAGCGCACCAAAAATTCCTCATATTGATGTTTGATTTCCTTGAAAGTCAGCCCCTCTAATTCGCCGTGATCGAGCTCGCGAACGTCGTCTTCGATCTGCACCGGCAGATTATGGGGCAGGCTGACCAGTTGAGCGGTGTGGCGCGCTCTTTGAAGGCTGCTCGAATAGACCGCATGGATGGTCTCGCTACTGAGATGGGCGGCGATTTGCTCCGCTTGACGGACCCCAACCTCGCTCAGTCGGCGATCGCTGGATCCTTGGCAGCGGCCTTGAAGGTTCCAATCCGTCGCACCATGGCGAAGTAGCACAATCTGCATCGGCGCAACACCGGCCACTAGATTTCTTCGAGGGCGCCGGGTTGAACTTCGATTTTCGCCTTGGCTTTGAGATCATCTTTGAACTTCAGCAGTATGCGCTGCCGCCTCTCGGCCAAGGCTTGTTGCATAAGACTCTTTTTGTCTTTTTCGAATTGCTCCATGTCAGTGCTTTGGCTATCTTTGAAGGCGAATAGAAAAACCGTATCGTTTTGCGTATAAACCTTTTCCGCAATGGGTTTTTGCGCGGAAATCGCCAGACCTCCGGCCGGGAGGCCTTGCAACTCGCCAACTTTCGGCAGTTGCTCTGTGTTACGGGGAAACCATCCGGTCTCCTCCAGTCTCAAATCGTTAGCACGAGCGATTTTCGCCAGATTGTTTTCCTTCTTGAGCTGGTCCAGTAACTCGTTGGCCTTCTGCACGGCCTTCTCATAAGCCTTGGATTCCTTCAGACCCTTGTCAATTTTGCCGCGCACTGCCTCGAGCGCGGGAACAAAGGGTTCCTTGCGCTCCCTTACTTTTAAAATATAGTACGCTTTCGGTCCCTCGATGACCGGACTCAACTCTGTGGCTCTAAGCGACAGGGCGTTCTTATAGAAGTCTTGCACCGGGCCAATCTCGGGTAGCACTTCTCCGTTGCTGAATAAACCGGTGGTCTTCACAGTGACGCCGCTTTCTTGCGCTAATTTCGCGAGGTCGCTGCCGGAGACGGCTTTTTCTCGGTCACGGTCGGCGATCTTAGCCGCTTCGTATTTGCCTTTTTCCAGCTTAAGTTCCCGGGTAATTGCCGGTGTCGCTTCGCGTAAGGTTTGAGTTTTTTCCTCCCTGGTATCTTCGACTTTAACGATATGAAAACCCGTCGGCGTTTCGATGGGCTCGCTGATTTCTCCTTTAGAGAGAGCGAACAATCGTTTCTCCAAGGGATCCGGCAACTGTCCCTGATTTAACCAGCCAATGTCCCCTCCCTGCGTCGAACTGGGATCGTCGGATTCACGTTTCGCGAGTTCGGCGAAGTTTTTCCCGCCGCGCGCTTCTTGGAAAATGCGATTGGCGCGAGCTTGAGCAACCTCCTTTTGTTTGGCATCCGCCCCCGGCTCGAGACGCACGAGGATATAACGAACCTTGGCCTGCTTTGGCGTGGAGAACTTCGTCGATCGATTGGCTTGATAGTAATCCTCAATCTCTTTCTCGGTAATCTCCACAGACGTGGAAAACTGCTCGAATGGATAGGCCAGATACTCTACCTGGACTTTGAGCGGCTCCTTGAGTGATTCCTTGTTGCGGTCATAGAATTGCTTAATGTCGTCTTCGGTGATCTTTACTTCGGAGAGATAGTGATTTGCCGACAGCCGCACAAATTGCAGGTTGATCTTTTCTTGTTCGAAACGGTAACGGTCACGGACTTCGGCTTCAGTGACATGCACGTTATCGAGTACAATGCCGAGTAAACGTTGAATGGCGAGCTGTTTTCTTTGATCCTCTTCAAATTGAGCCGGAGTCATTTGATTGGCGCGTAAAAGTTGTAAGTAGCGTTCCTTATTAAACCGGCCGTTGACGTGAAATTCGGGAGTTCGCCCGATGAAGGTCATCAGCTCATCGTCGGTCGCGGTGAGTCCCAAACGGCGGGCTTCCTGGAGCATTAAACGGGCTTCGATCAATTCTTCCAACAACGTGCCTTTGATATTTAAACTCTTAACCAGTTCGGGGGTGAGAGACGTTTTGAACATTTCCCGGTAACGCTCCAGGGCGCGTTGATAATGCACCATAAACTCTCGCTGAGAGATGGTTTCGCCATTAACTTCCGCGAGGTTGGCAGCGCTACCCATGGGCTGTTGGCTGCCGCCGTAGAAGGCAACAAAAACGATAATGATCAGCCCCAAAAGAATGGTAATGATCCAAGACCGTTTCTTTTTTCTCAGGAAATTAAGCATGTGCGAAAACCCTTTCCGTGTTCTGGGTCGAAGTTTTTTTATGATAGGGAAACGAATCTGCCAATGCAACCGTGCTAAAATCGCTAAAGTTCCTTTTTCTTAGACTTTTCATTACCTTGCTTGAAAGTGACAAATCTGTTATTTTCACGCTGCTCGAGTCTTTTCTTTCGCGCTTCATAAGGAGTTTGCTGATGTTCGATGCCCTTTTTGGCATTTTTTCCAACGATCTTGCGATTGATCTTGGAACAGCCAACACGCTCATCTATGTTAAAAACCAAGGCATCGTCTGTAACGAACCCTCGGTTGTAGCCGTGCAACAACGGAACGAGCGGGGAGGTAAAAAAGTCTTGGCCGTGGGCGTCGAAGCGAAGCGCATGCTGGGCCGGACACCGGGCAACATCGTTGCGATTCGCCCTTTGAAAGACGGTGTTATCGCCGATTTTGAGATCACCGAGGCGATGCTGCGTTACTTTATTCAAAAGGTGCACAACCGGCGGACTCTGGTCAGGCCGCGCATTATCGTCGGGGTTCCCTTCGGAATTACCGAGGTTGAAAAGCGCGCGGTGCGAGAATCGGCAGAATCAGCGGGGGCCCGAGAGGTTTACCTCATCGAAGAACCGATGGCCGCCGCCATCGGCTCGGGGCTGCCGATTACGGAACCGACGGGAAATATGATTGTCGACATTGGCGGCGGCACCACGGAGGTGGCGGTCATCTCTCTTTCGGGAATCGTCTTTTCGCGCTCCGTTCGGGTCGGCGGCGACAAGATGGACGAAGCCATCGCGCAATTTATCAAGCGCAAGTATAATTTGCTTGTCGGCGAGCGGACCGCTGAGCTGATCAAGATAACCATCGGCTCGGCCTATCCGGGAGATGAGATCCAAACCATGGAGATCAAAGGACGGGACTTGGTGGCAGGCGTACCCAAAACCGTGGTCATCACCGACGAGGAGATCAGAGATTCACTGTTGGAACCGATTAATCAGATCGTTGAGGCCGTTCGGCTTTCGCTCGAAAGAACCCCTCCCGAATTGGCATCTGATATCGTCGATCGAGGCATTGTCCTCGCGGGCGGGGGAGCGTTACTGAGGAACCTCGATATTTTGCTGCGCGAAGAGACCGGCTTGCCCGTGATGATGGCGGACGATCCGCTGACGGCCGTGGTTATGGGCGCAGGCAAAGCGTTGGACGAAATATCGCTCCTCAGGGAGGTGGCGGTTCACTAGGCTTTTGGGACCCTCATGTCTCTTGCCTCTTGCAGGCGTTCGAGCCTTCCATGCTCGCTTTTTTTCGAAAGTATCAAATTCCTCTTAGTTGCTGTTTTTGCGTTCTCCTGTCTCTTTACATATTGACGGCGGCGGCTCGCGGACAAATCAAGAAAGATCCCATCGGACCGCTCTTTCTTTGGTTGATGCGGCCATTACAGATCGTGGCGCACTCGACGACGAGCTGGATCAAGGATATCCAACAAAGCTATTTCACCGTCGCCGGCTACAGGGCCGAGAACGAGCGACTCAGGAAACATATCATCCAACTCGAAATGGAGCGAAACGGGTTCTTAGAAGCGGATGCGACCAACCAGCGATTGCAGAAATTGTTAGATTTTCGCTCGCGTTTGCCCTCTGGGAGCATAACCGCATCGATCATTGGCAACAGCGCCAGCAACTGGTTTCAGAGTTGCTTGATAGACAAGGGCAGCGCAGACGGAGTGCGTAAGGGAATGTCGGTGGTTACGCCTCTGGGAGTTGTTGGACGCGTGGTCGACGCGGCCGCGCACAGCGCCAAGGTTCTGCTGCTAACCGACCCCAACAGCGGCATCGATGTGATGGTCCAGCGCACCCGGGCGCGGGGAATCGTATCCGGCTCTTTGGAAAACGGCACGGTGATGAAATACGTCAAACGCACTGAGGACATTCAAGTCGGCGACCGCCTCATCACCTCAGGGCTGGATGGGGTATTTTTCAAGGGACTCATGGTGGGTACGGTCAACAAGGTGCGCAAACAAACTGTCGGTCTATTTCAAGTGATTGAAGTCATGCCGGCGGTCAGTCCCGCCCAGACCGAAGTAGTCCTCGTAGTGAACGCCGAACGGTCAGCCGCGAAAGTAACGGCTCCATCGGGGCCAAGGCTCCGATGAAATTGTCATTGCTTTTGTTCGCAGTGGGACTGCTTATGATCCTCTTGCAGACGACTTTCCTGCACTTTTTCCCTGTCGTTCCGGATTTAATTCTGGTGCTTTGCGTATACTGGGGTCTGCACCATCCGACTGTCGGCGCTGTTTTAGGATCATTTGTTTTGGGCTACTCGGTTGATGTGGTCTCGAGCCCGATTCTCGGAATCAACGCATTTGCCATGTCCTTGGTATTTTTAGCTGTCTATCTCAGCTCTCGATCGATCTGGCTGCACAGTCCCCTGGTCAGCGCGGTCGTCGTTCTCTTGGCTTCATTGGTCAAAGGCTTCGCTTTGGTACTTGTGTGGGCACTTTTTCTCAGCACCGAAGGTTTTTGGATGGGCGCGATCCGGTATATACTCTTGGAGGCTTTGGTGGCTGCCCTGCTCGCTCCCGTTGTCTTCGCACTGTTACGCCGGGGGCAGACCTACGTCGAAAAAGCCCGCATTCCCGGTTTATGAATTGATGGCTATTCTCGCCGACATGGGTAGAAAAGATGCCGCTCCAGAGTTACGCGGCAGAACCCGGGTCGTTTACTTCATACTGATCTTCGCTTTTCTGGGACTTCTATCCCGCCTGGCAATCCTGCAAATCGTTCATGGGGAGCGATATACCTTTCTTTCGGAAAACAACCGGATACGAATTAAACGAGTTCCCGGGACGCGTGGAATGATCCTTGATCGACGGGGTGAGTTGATGGTCGATAGCCGGCCTTCGTTCGATCTCTTATTCATTCCCGAAGATGCAGAAAGTCCGGAAAGCACATTGCGTCTGCTGGCGAAGTACCTTGGACGGAATGAGAACGAGATCATCGCAGTTTTTGAAGAGAACAAAAGCCGCGCCGCTTTCGACGAAATTATCTTGGGTAAAGACGTGGACTGGGCGACGGTAGTGGCGGTTGAGACCCACCAGCTCGATCTCCCGGGTGTCACGCTCCGGGTGCGCCCGCGGCGTAACTATGCCGATGGCCCGATGGCCGCGCATATACTCGGTTACCTCGGCGAAATCGGCCCAAAACAACTTAAGATCCTTAAAGAGCGGGGCTACTTGGCAGGCGATGAGATTGGCCACTACGGCTTGGAAAAAAAATGGGAAGAAGTTCTAAAAGGCCAAAGCGGCGGAGAGCAGGTAGAAGTGGATGCATTAGGCCGCCGCGTGCGCGTGCTGCATGAAGTCGTCGACGTACCCGGCGACACCGTCTATCTTACATTGGATCGACAGCTACAACAGACCGCTTTCGAAGCGCTCAAAGGCAAACAAGGAACTATCGTTGCCATCGACGTTCATAGCGGCGCGATTTTAACCATGGTGAGCACTCCGGCGTTCGACCCCAATGTTTTTGCCCGGGGAATCAAATCCGAAGAATGGCGCTCGCTTATTAAAGACCGGCTGCGGCCTCTTAATAATCGGGCTATTCAAGGACAGTATCCGCCGGGATCGACGTTTAAGATCATTATGGCGATTGCCGGATTAGAGGAGGGCGCGATGGACCCGGATGCGAAAATTTTCGATCCGGGTTTTTTCCCCTTCGGAAATCGCAATTTCCGTGATTGGAAAAAGGGCGGGCACGGCTCGGTCAATCTTCACAAGGCTATCGTCGAGTCTTGCGATGTCTACTTCTATCAGCTCGGCCAGCGCCTCGGCGTAGATAAAATCGCCAAATATGCCCGCGCCTTCGGATTAGGCGAGAAAACGGGAGCGTTTTTCGACGACGAGAAAGGCGGGCTGGTTCCGGACACCGCATGGAAGAGACAACGCTTTCGTCAACCTTGGTATCCGGGCGAAACCCCTTCGATATCGATCGGTCAAGGTTATCTAACGACCACTCCGTTACAACTCGCCAATATGATGGCTGCCGTGGCCAACGGCGGCACCCTTTACCGTCCACGCATCGTCAACAAGGTGGAATCCGTCGACGGCGTGACCGTGCGTGAGTACCAAGCTGAGAAGATTGGCACGATCGAATTGAAGCCTGCGACCTTACAACGGGTCCGTGAAGCTTTGGCGGATGTAGTAAGCGGTGCTGGCGGCACCGGCGCTGCAGCGCGGTCAAAGGTGGTTGCCATAGCCGGTAAAACCGGCACTGCCCAAGTTATCGAAATGAAAGGAGCGTATCTCAAGAGCGAGCAACTTTCCTACTTTAACCGTGACCACGCCTGGTTTGTCGCCTTTGCGCCCGTGCAAAACCCGCAGATCGCGCTTGCGGTACTGGTTGAGCACGGCGGGCACGGCGGAGCGGCCGCCGCGCCGCTGGCGAAAAAAGTTTTCGAGAAATACATCGAGTTGCAAAACCATCCGAAAGGTCAACAACAAGCCCGCGCCGAAGGAGAGAGCCGTGCAGATTGACCGTCGGCTCATTTCTCATTTTGACTGGCCTTTGTTTCTCTTGGCCATTGCTTTTGCCGCGATGGGAATTGTGACTATCTATAGCGCTAATTACGATATCGGCGCGGAACATGCCGGCGGGCTGCCATCGCGCCAACTGCTCTGGCTGGGGCTGGGAATCGCGGTGATGTTTACGGTGATTTCGATCGACTACCACTATGTCGATCGGCTCGCTTATCCATTCTATGGATTAATGTTGCTGCTTCTGGTGCTGGTTTTCTTTTTCGGACACTCAGGCGGCGGCTCGCAACGATGGATCGATCTCGGTTTCTTCCGGCTGCAGCCGTCGGAGCCGGCGAAACTGGCCATCGTCCTGGTGATGGCTAAGTATTTTCAAGACAGCGAACCGTCGCGGGGCTACTGTCTGCGCGATCTTTGGGCGCCTTTTGCATTAGCAACGCCGTTGATACTGCTAACCCTGATACAGCCGGATCTGGGCACGGCAATCATTCTCGGCCTGGTTTTCATGAGTATGATTCTAATGGGCGGACTTCGATTAAAATCATTTCTCGGCCTGGCCGGCGCCGGATTGGCGTTTCTCCCGATCGGTTGGCAGCTTTTAAGGCCTTACCAGCGCCAGCGTGTCCTCACTTTTCTCGATCCTGACCGTGATCCGCTGGGCGCGGGATACCACGTCATTCAGTCGCAGATCGCGATCGGCTCAGGCGAGCTATTCGGCAAGGGCTACCTGCACGGAAGTCAAAACCGGCTGGATTTTTTGCCGGCTCAACACACAGACTTTATCTTCGCGGTTTTTTCGGAGGAATGGGGGTTTGCCGGCTGTTTCGTTCTGCTCGCCGCATACTTTGCGTTGATCGTCTATTGTCTAAAGATCTTTGAACGGGCCAAAGACCGTTTGGGAGCCATTTTAATCTTTGGAATGGTTTCGATTCTCTTTTGGCACGTCGTCATCAATGTTTCGATGGTGGCGGGTGTGATACCGGTGGTCGGCGTACCGTTGCCTTTGTTCAGCTACGGCGGTTCATCTCTGGCGTCGATAATGTTGGCCATCGGTGTGATGATCAATGTCAGCATGCGCCGCTACACATTCTGACAGCCGCATTCCATAGTTCCAAATATTGGAATGATGGAGAATCGAGCCAATTATTTAAAATGCCATACTCCGATACTCCACCACTCCATGAGAACCGTCGTTGACTATGAGACAAGCGCTTTCTCAATAGCGGTGACGAGCTTGGCTTTCGGCACAGCGCCGACGATCTGTTCTTTTACCGCACCGGCCTTGAGAATGATCAGGTTTGGAATACCACGGATCCCATAGCGCGAAGCCGTAGCCGGATGATCGTCGACGTTTAGCTTAGCGAATTTCAGTTTTCCTTCGTATTCCCCGGCAAGTTCCTCGACAATCGGCGCGATAGTTTTGCAAGGGCCGCACCATGGCGCCCAGAAGTCGACCAGCACCGGCACGTTGGATTGTATGACCTCGACCTCGAAATTGTTGTCGCCCACCTCGGTAATTTTTCCCATGATTGATCGTGTCTCCTTTTGTTCCTAGAGTGTACCAAGAAATTTAAGCAGAGTGCGCACCCCGAATCCTGTGCCGCCTTTTGGACATGTCGGAACATCTCTCTCTGTAAATGCGGGGCCGGCGATGTCCAGATGCGCCCAGGGAATATCGTCGACGAACTCTTGCAGAATTAACGCTGCGGTGATCGCGCCGCCATGGCCTCCGCCAACATTCTTGATATCGGCAACGCTGCTCTTGATGTCGTCGCGATACTCTTTGACGAGCGGCAGTTGCCAGAGCTTCTCACCGGATTCTTGCGCACAGCGCATGAGGCTGTCCGCCAATGATTGATGGTTGCTGAATAGGCCGGCAACCTGGGTGCCCAATGCGACCATGCAGGCACCGGTGAGGGTCGCCAAGTTGATCATATAATCGGGCTTTTGTTTGGCGGCCAGTGCCAGAGCATCCGCGAGAATCAACCGGCCTTCGGCATCGGTGTTGAGAACCTCGACGGTTTTGCCATTCAAGTAACGTATGACATCGCCGGGCTTCTGGGCGTTGGGTCCGGGCAAATTATCCGTGGCCGGTATATAACCAATGACCTCTACCTGCGGCCGCAGGCAGGGGAGACGGCTCATGGCCGCAATGACGGCGGCGCCGCCGGCCATATCCAATTTCATGGTCTCCATGGATTTCGACTGCTTGAGCGACAGGCCGCCTGAGTCGAACGTGATTCCCTTGCCGATGAGCGCGACCCTTTTTTTCGGTTTGCCCGCCGGTTTGTAGTGAATTGTAATAAACCGCGGCTCTTCATGGCTGCCCCGATTGACGGCCAACAGCCCGGCCAGTTTCATCGATTCGATCTTCTTTTTGCCCCAAACGTCCACCGAAAGGCCGCGGCCGCGACAGTGACGCTCCGCCTGTTCACCTAAATAACGGGCGGTGGTCACCGAGGGAGGCTCGTTGATGAGATCTCGCGCCAGGAAAACGCCGGCGACGATCTGTTCAGCGCAACCCACGGCCTGTTCCATGCTGGCAGTGCGGGTAAGTCCCGGTCTGCACAACGTGAGAGTCTTCACGACTAAACTATCTTTTGCATTTGAGCGGTACTTGTTGAATTGGTAAGAAGCCAATTGAGCTCCCTCGACAAGGGCTCCCGCTGCTACGGCCGGTTCCCGCTCGGGAGAGAAAAAAACGCCGATCTCCTCTGCGCCGATGGTTGTGGCCTCTCTTCGCGCGCGGGCTCCCGCTCTCCGCCATGTCTCCGCATCGATTTCAGCCGCTTTGCCCATGCCGATCAAAAGCAAATGGGATGCCGGGAGAGCCCCGGCTGTGGAATAGAGCAGGCTGCTACCTTCAGCGCCTGAGAACTTGCTTTTCTGTATGCGCTCCCGCAGCTTACCCTTAAGACGGCGGTCGAGAGCGCGAATCGCTGCTTCTTCAAGCTTCTTCTCAGCCACCGGGATCACCAGGAGATCTGTTTTCAATGTCTCAATACCGGTATCTCTAAATCTAGTTTCCATGAGTCTTCTTTAACCTCGCTGCCGAATCAAAGTCATAAACTCATTACGGGTTTCTTGCCGACTCTGAAAGGCCCCGAGTAAAGTGCTCGTAATCACCATTGAGTTTTGCTTTTCCACGCCACGCATTCTCATGCAGAGATGTTCTGCTTCAATAACCACAGCGACCCCCAGGGGCTCCAGTCTTTCCATGATAATGGTCGCGACTTGATTGGTCAGCCGTTCCTGGACTTGCAATCGACGGGCATAGATGTCAACCAATCGAGCGAGTTTGGAAATGCCGACTATCTTATGATGCGGAATATAAGCGACGTGCGCTTTGCCGAAAAAAGGCAACATGTGATGTTCGCAAAGAGAAAAGAAATCGATATCTTTTTGAACGATCATTTCCTGGTAATCCTCGGTGAAAAGGGCATCATTGATAACCTTTGCCGGGTCCATGTCGTAACCTTTGGTGAGGAAACTTAATGCCTGAGCAACTCGTTGGGGCGTTTTAACGAGCCCTTCACGTTCCGGATCTTCACCCAATGATTTCAAAATGAATCGAATCTGCTCTTCCATTGTTTGGCTACTCCATTCTAATCCGGGCTTTCAGGTCGGCGAGCGCGACAATTGAAGCTGTTTAGGATCGAAAAAAACTAACATTTAGCTATAAACACGTCAAACCAGGAAAGCTCGCGGTTAAACGACCGATCAGAGCTTCTTGAGGAGCCAGTCAGGAGTAAAACGCAGGGCGTAGATATTCAACATTGTCATATAATCGGTCACCAGTAGGAGGCCGACGATTACCAGTAAAATTCCTCCGGCCACGTGAAACGCTTGGATGTAACGGCGGAACAACTGGGAAAACTGCATGAAAGAATTGATCGCTATGGCGCTAAGAAAAAACGGCAGAGCAAGACCCGCTGCATAGGTGGAAAGCAGGAAGGCGCCGCGGCCGATTTCTCCTGAAGTCCCAGCCAAAGCGAGAATGGCGCCCAAAATAGGACCGACGCAGGGCGTCCAAGCTACGGCAAAGGTGATTCCTACCAGAACCGATCCCAGATAACCGGCGGGTTTATCTTTTAAGTTAAATTGCAGATAACGCTCCAAGACAGGAATCTTAAAAATACCTATCAAATAGAGTCCCACCAACAGGATGAACAGACCGCCGGCGATCCGAATAACATTGCGATAGCTGAGAAAGAGACTGCCAAGAAAACTGGCTGAAATACCGAGAGAAATGAAAACTAGAGAGAATCCTATGATAAAAGCCATGGAATTCAGCACGACCCGCCCGCGCACTCGTTTCAGTGTCTGGTCATGGCGCATGTCTTCGAGAGAGACGCCGGAAATAAAAGATAGGTAAGAGGGGATCAGCGGTAAAACGCAAGGCGAGAGGAAAGAAAAAATGCCGGCGGCGAAAGCGACGAAAATATTTACATCACTCATCTTTTTCCATCAACAAGTTCGTTGATCAGGTTGCGCGCGGCCGGACCATACCATTCCGCCGGCCCCCATGCACGCGCCAATCCTTCACCCTTAGGGCCGATCAAGTAAGTGGTTGGCAAACCCCAAGCACCGTAAAGAAGCCCCACTTGACCTTCCGGATCGATAGCAATCGGATAGGAAAGTCTTAGTTCCTTAACGAAATTCACGGCGTCCTGCTTACGATCTTTGACGTTGACCGCCAAGATGACAAAATTCTTGTCCTTGAATTCCTGATAAAGCTTTTCCATGGCCGGCATTTCTTCGCGGCACGGCACGCACCAAGTCGCCCAGAAGTTCAAGAAGACAATCTTGCCGCGGAAATCCTTCAAAGAAATTTTCTTTCCTTCAAAATTAGGCAAAGTGAAATCCGGCGTCGGCGCAATATCCTTCATGGGCTGCAGATTAGGGATTGCTTTATAGTTAATCTTAGCTTGAGCGAAGGCGTGCATAGAACCAGCCGATATAACTACCCACGAACCTACGAGCAAGAGTAGCCATCCCTTGGTAAACCAGGACTTCATAAGCCTAAACTGTAGCGAACTGGCTGGATCGACGCAATACACGACGATTTGTATTGCCTGGAGTGAGTCTGACAGGTTCCAAGCACAAGAACCCGGCGGTTGACTAATCGCTTTCAACAAAAACAAAGCCCCCCAGTGGAGTCACTGGAGGGCCTGTTTTCGAGATAGCCAGAACAGCTATCTTGCCGCCTGAGAGTAAGGAGGGTTTATTTCACCACCACAACCCCACATCCAAAATAGGTTACTTCTTTTTCTTCTTGGCTTTTTTCTTTGCCGCTTTTTTCTTAGTTGCCATAGGCACCTCCTTTTAGGATTACCACGGGTGGGCTTTTATGAAACGAGGAAGTAAAGCGTGACTCAGGCGAAGAGAAGTAGAACAAAAACCCTCCCATATTTTGTGGCTGAGCGGATTATAAATGCGCTATAACTAGTATGTCAAGAAAAAAATATCATTCTAGAAAACATTTTTAAAAAAATATTCGCTCAGTGACAACCGAAATTTTAGCAAAATATTACTTTGCTAGCGGTTCTTATTTCGATTGAAAATTAATAGAGTGTTTTATTCATGCTCTTTCACGCCGATGCCAATTCTTGGCACGGAGGTGGTTGCCAAGCGTCCCAACGTGCGCTAGATTGCGTCAAATTTTACGGAGTATTTGGATGATCGAACTCTTCAACAAAGGTGGAATTTTTATGTACCCCATCCTCCTTTGCTCGATTACCGCACTGGCAATTTTTTTCGAACGCATGTGGAATCTGCGCCGGGGCCGCGTCGTGCCAGGCGGTTTTGTTCATGAAATCGAGGAGCTGGTAGCTAAAGGTCGTTTCCGTGACGCGGTCATACGCTGTCAGATGAATAAGTCATCGATTGCGCGAATCCTACTCGTGGGACTCAAGAACTACGGCAAGAAAAGAGAAATCATCAAGGAGTACCTTGAGGAGGTTGGACGGCACGAGAGTGCCACGCTTGAGCGGTTTGTCGAAGCCTTGGGCACGATTTCAGGCGTCAGCACGTTACTAGGTCTACTTGGAACAATCTCCGGCATGATCACGATTTTTTCGGTAATTTCCGCGCAATCGGTAGTCAATCCGGCATCTCTTGCCGGAGGCATTTCGGAAGCTCTGATTACCACTTATGCCGGATTGACCGTCGCCATTCCCTCGCTGGTGATGTATAAGTATCTCCAGAGCAAGACTACAGCCTTGATTCTGGAGATGGAGCAACACTCGATTCGTCTGGTTGATTTGCTTAAAGAGGAAGAAACGGATAACTAGGATGCGCTTTCAAGCCGAGCGAAAAGGGAGCGCTAATCTTCTCGATATCACGCCGATCGTCGACACGGTTTTTAACTTGCTCATATTCTTCGCTCTCTCGCTCAATTTCATTTCCACTCCGGGCATCCAAGTCAATCTTCCTAAATCTTCGGCCCAGGAAATCGCTAAGGACAAGCTGGACTTGCGAGTCATCATCAAGCCTTCCGGAGAAATTTTTCTCGGTGAGGCGCGAGTGAACGCGCAGGGTCTCGCGGCGCAGTTTCGCCAGGCGGCGCAGGCCAACAGTGATACGCAGGTTCTGATCCAAGCCGATGAACAGGTATCGCATGGTAAGGTTGTCGAAGTAATGGATTTCGCTCGCAAGGCGGGGCTGCACAGACTCGCGATCGTTACACGCCCGAAAGACAGCTAATTATAAAAGGCCGATCCTTTCATTGGATTGCACGGCGTGCTTTGCTGTCACGCTGGCGCCGGCAAAAAAAGCTGGTCAGGTAAGCTGCAGAGCTTTCATGATTTTTAGCAGATGAGTTCGGTGCAGGCCTAAAGCTTTGGCGGCCGCGGCGCGGTTACCGTGGGCATCGGTGAGCGCTTTGAGGATCAAGTCGCGTCTGTGCGAGTTGATGGCCTCGTGATAGGATTTGGCTTGCGAAACTGTCGTCGACTGAGTGCCGGCAATTCGCGATGGCAGGAGGTCAGTAGTTAACTTTGGACCCTCTCCCAATACTACGGCCCGTTCGATGACGTTAGCCAACTCGCGCACGTTCCCCGGCCAGTGATAGGCTAACAAGGTTGATTCAGCATCCGGGCTGATTTCTGCAAATCTTTTTTTTGTCTCTACGGAGAATCGATTTAAGAAGTGGACGGCCAGCTCGGCAATGTCCTCTCGGCGCTGCCTCAAGGGCGCCAGAGTGATTGGGATAACGTCTAATCGATGATAGAGATCTTCACGAAACCCGCCGTTGGCAACGGCTTTTTCGAGGTCTCGGTTGGTTGCCGCAACGATCCTCACGTCCACGCGGATCCGGCGGGTGCCGCCGACGCGCTCAAATTCACGCTCTTGAAGAAATCTTAACAGTTTTGCTTGGAGCTCCGGAGAAATATCGCCGACCTCATCGAGAAAAATCGTGCCGCCTTCCGCCAGCTCCACTCGTCCCTTCTTTAGCTGGTGCGCGCCGGTAAAGGCTCCCTTTTCGTGACCGAACAATTCGCTCTCCAAAAGATTCGTAGACAGCCCTACGCAGTTAATCGGAATGAACGGCGCGGATTTTCGTTGACTCCAATTATGGATCGCTCTGGCGAAAATCTCTTTGCCGGTGCCGCTCTCTCCGAGCAGCAAAACCGTCGATTTACTTACGGCAGCTTTCTTTGCTTCCTCGATGGCTCGCGCCATCAGGACGCTTTTACCGCGGACGAGTTGGAAACGCGCGCCGAGTTCTTCCGATAGGATTTCCACTTCTTGGCGAAGACGAGTACGCTCAAGCGCTTTTTTTACCACTATGGCGAGATGGTCAGGATCGAAAGGTTTGGTGATAAAGTCGTCGGCGCCTGCCTTCATCGTCTCAACCGCCCGCTCGATGGTGCCGTGCGCCGTGATCATGACAACCGGAGTGTCGAGGCCTTTTCTCCGGATCTCTTTCAGCACTTCCAGGCCATTCATGCCTGGCATCATGTAGTCGAGCAAGATCAGATCAGGTTGAAAGGTAGGAATTTTCTCAAGAGCGTCCTCACCGTTGGCGCAGGTTGCAATCGAATGGCCCTGCTCGGCTAACTCTTGCTCCAGCAGGTCTAGGTTAAAAGGCTCGTCATCGACGAGGAGAATTCGGTTTGGCATATCCGTTATCGAGGGTTGGATTGTAGGGCGGAGCCTGGAGACACGTCAAGTGTTGATTCCAAGATGACAGACCCTATCAAAGCACGGAGATCATTCACGCAGTGCAAAACATCCGACGGACTGTTGCTGCATTACGACTTCAGCCTGACGATGTTAAATGCCGCGACGGCGCGGCTAAAACCTTTGAGATGCAACTCTTCGATCGATTCGAATTCGACTAAACCTTCGACCTTGCTCAAGGTCTTCTGGTTGGTCAGGATCTGACCGCCCTTGGCCTCGTCGCACAGCCGCGCGGCAAGATTGGTGACATTGCCCACGGCTCCGTAGTCCATCCGGCCCTCAAACCCAATATTTCCTAACGTGGCGTAGCTCGCGGCCAGGCCGATTCCCAAATCCAAATCGTAGCCCTTCTTCAGCCATCCGGTGCGAAGGTCTTCTATTCGGCTGCGCATCTCGGCGGCCATTCGAAGCGCCCTCTCCGTATGGTCTGCGCACGGGATCGGATCGTTGAAGAAGATCATGATGCCATCACCGGCGAAGCGCTCCAGCGTACCTTCGTATTTAAATATTAGTTTCCCCATTGCGGCGTGATAGCCGCGCAGCAGTTCCATGACCTCCTCGGGTTCAGCGCTGTCGGAAAAGGCGGTAAAACCGCGCAGGTCGAGAAAGACCACCGTGATTTCACGCCGATGGGATTTGAACAAACTCTCGTCGTTGCTTTTCAGCAGTGTGTCGGCGATTTGCGGCGACAGGTAGCGTTTGAGGCGTTGCATGCGCTCGATTTCGCCGACCTGCTGCTCGACTCGTTCCGCTAACGTCCGGTTCCACTCTTCCAAGGAATCGTGCATCTGCTTGATGCGCATCATCGAACGAACTCGCGCGAGAAGCTCGACGGGTTCGAACGGTTTTACGACATAATCATCGGCGCCGGCATCGAGCCCCCTGGCTTTGTCTTCTTGCGATCCTTTGGCCGTTAGAAGAATCACCGGAATGGCGCCGTGCTTCTCATTCTTTCTTAATCGTTTGACCGCCTCGATGCCGTTCATCCGCGGCATCATGTAATCGAGCAAAATGACGTCCGGCTTGAATGTTTCGACCTTCTCAAGCGCTTCTGCGCCGTCGTTGGCGCGTTCGATTTCATAACCCCGCTCCTGAAGCTCCTGCTCGAGCAGGTCCAGGTTAAACGGCTCGTCATCCACGATTAAGATTTTGTTCGGCATTGTCGTATCGTTTCACATCTTCAATTCTTCGGCAGAGCATTCGCTCGGAGTTCTATGCGCGTATTGTTCCGCTCGTCCCAAGACCCAATCACTGGAGAAACTTTTTGATTTTCCGCAGCAACTCGTTTTCATCAATGGGCTTAGGCAAATAATCATCGCACCCTGCTTTCCGCGCCTCGATCTCATCGCCGACCATAGCATGAGAAGTGACCGCTATGATCGGGATGTGTTTTAATTCATCGTTTGCCTTGATTTTGCGGGTCGCTTCCCAGCCGTCCATGACCGGCATTCCCAAATCCATAAGAATCAGATCCGGTTTTTCCCGTTCGGTCTGCTCAACGGCTTGTGCCCCGTCCATCGCCACGATCATTTCGTATTCATCCTGCAGGAGCTGAATGACCAAGTCGCGATTAAACTCCG
>JBBDNJ010000085.1:28564-34714 GCA_040877705.1 Binatia bacterium
ATCATTTCGTATTCATCCTGCAGGAGCTGAATGACCAAGTCGCGATTAAACTCCGCGTCGTCTACCACTAATATTTTTTTTGCCATGTCTTTAGCCCTCAGAAGGTACGCAAGGGGTCAGGCGTTAGGCGTAAGGAGATTGTCAGCCTCGACTCACGCTTGTCCCCTCAACTTTACTTCTTTTCGTACGTAATGGATCAAGCCACTGATTATTTTATCAATCCGCGCCATTTTTTCGTCAAGAATCTTCCAAGTTTCCTCATCGGGAAATCCGAGTCGTTTTGCTAGCTCAACCTGGGGTATCCAACTCGCTCCCCTTACGCTTCACCCCTCACTCCTACCCCTTAAGATTCATCGGCAGCGTAATCGTAAACTTGGATCCTTTATTCTCTTCGCTTTCAACGCTGATCTCACCGCCGATTAGATTCACCAGCCTTCTCACGATCGCCAATCCCAGACCCGTGCCGCCGTATCTTCTGGTGGTGGACATATCCACTTGACGGAACTCTTCGAAGATATAATCCAACGCCTCTTTTTTCATGCCGATCCCGGTATCGGAAATGATCAGCTTTACCGAACCGTTTTCTTGCCACGCTGAGACCCTAATCTCCCCGCTCTCGGTGAACTTCGCCGCATTGCTGAGCAGGTTGAGGACAATCTGCTTGAGCTTTTCTCGATCCGTTTTCAAGGGTGGCATGTCCGGCGCGACTTCACTGACCAAGCGGACTCGGCCGTTTTTTAGCATCGGCTCGACGGTTGACGTCGCAATCCGGACTACGTCATCCAGTTTGAACGTTTCCGAATAAACCTCCAATCGGCCCGACTCGATTTTGGCGAGATCGAGAAGGCCATTGATCAAGTTGAGCAAATGTTCTGAGCTGATAAGGACTTTCTGAAGGTTGTCTTTTTGCAGATCGGGAATCTGGTCCCCTGTTCTGCGCAGAACGATGCGCGTGAAACCTATGATCGAATTTAAAGGCGTACGCAGCTCGTGACTGACATTGGCCAGAAATTGCGATTTGTGACGGTTAGCCGTTTCGAGTTGCTCATTCTTTTCCTGAATCTCTTTGAAGAGCCGGACGTTCTCGATGGCGATCACTGCCTGATCGGCGAAGCTTTTGAGGAGAGCAATTTGTTTGTCGGTAAAAGGAGCAACTACGGTACGACGAATGAGGATGCCACCGATCGGCTGGTTCTCGCGCAAGAGCGGCGCGGCCAGTACTGTTCTAATGCCCCTCCGCTGGGTGCTATCAAACGTTTTAGGAAATTCCTTTTCGCCCACCGCAAGCAGATCCTCAATATGGATCACCTGACGGTCGACGATGGTACGACCAATGACCGAATCGCGATTGACCGGCCACGGAACATGCTCTGCTTCGATAGGACCGTGATGCGCTGCTCGCCGCAGTTCGTCGTTCTGAACGAGCCGAATCGTTGCGTCATCAGCAGCGCACACCTGAGCGGCGCTCCTAACAATCGTATCCAACACCGGCTGAAGGTCGGTCGGCGAGCTGGCGATCACACCCAGGATCTCGCCGGTTGCCGTCTGCTGCTCCAAAGACTCGCTTAACTCCCGCGTGCGCTCTTCGACCTTCTGCTCCAAGTTGGCATAGGATTCCTGAAGCTGAGCGGTCATCTTATTGAACTCTTCCGCAAGCACCTCGATCTCATCGCCGGTCTTGAGCTCGAGACGATAACCCAAGTCGCCGGTGCCGATGCGCTCCACTCCTTGACGTAGGATCCGAACGGGACGCACGACTCGCTGCGCCACAAAGAGACTGGCCAGAACCGCCATGCCGAGTCCGATCAAGAGGAGAGTGGAAGTGCGAATCATCGATGCGTACAGCGGCTCGTAGGCTTCTTCGACCGGTCGTTCAAGTATCACTGCCCAGTCCAGGCTTGGAATGGGAGCTGAGGAACTCAGAACGCTTTTACCTTGCAGGTTGTCCGCGACGATGGTGTTTGGCGTGGGCGCGGCAGGATGGCTGGATTGAAAAGCTACTTTGACTTGGGCGAGCTGAGCCACATTACGCCGTTGTAAGACGAGACTGATGTCCGGGTGAGCAATCAGCTCGCCCGCTCGCGTAACGGCATAAGCGTAACCCGCTTTACCGACCTTGATGGCGGAGACCACGTCGCCAATGTACTTAAGGTTGACCTCGGCTTGTAGTACGCCGATAACGTCGCCGGCAAAGCGCTCGATCGGGACGGCGATAGTCATGTAAGGTTCCGAGCCGCGCACGAAATGGACCGGGCCGAAATAGGATTTGCCTTGCTTTGCCTGCTGGAACGAGGGCGCGACTGAAAGGTCTCGTTTGGAGTCGGGAAGCACCGTGCGAAGACGCGAGGCCTGCACGCGTATGGCGCCATTCTCATCAAAGGCCACGGCTTCCGTGACCGCGGGAGCAATCAACAGGAGCTTCTCTAATTCAAATCGAAACTCAGGCGTGAGACCTTTCGGCGCGATGTCGCGGCTTCTTGTGGCGCCTTTCAACGTGTTGTGGATCTCTTGAACGAACCGTTCGATCTTGAAGGCAGCCCCAGCGGCAACTTCTTGCTGAACCAACGCCAACTGTTCCCGACTCTCCTGGTAACGGAAGTAGATCTCCACAAGGCCGCTGGTGATCAATCCGCCGCCGATCAGCAACACCGAGATAAAGAAGTAATCGCGAACTAGGCGCCCGCGCCCTCGTCGGCCGAACAGGCGAAGAAAAGGCAGCCCCCGTAACTTTTGGATGTTGGATTTCAGATTTTGGACCATGCTATTTTAGATTTTCGATTTTAGATTGCCGATGGACGGAAAACTTCCATCTCGCTTCTGAAGAGTCCTTATCGACGCTACCGTCATCGCGATGATCTCGTTGGTTTCCTGCAACAATTCCGACAGCCGACCCTCAGGCAACAGTCCCGATTCAATCAGCAGTTCCATCCAGTAGGCTGATTCGTCTGCCTCTTCTTCAACTATGCGAAGTTTCGCGATTACATCAGCGGTAGACTTCCCGCGGCAGGCTGCTCGGTAGTTAGCGCCGATCGAAGTGCCAGATCGAATCAACTGTCTACCTATCACATCCGCACTCCGGTTCTTCGGTAGTTTGCCGACAATTTCGATAAAGCGTAATGCTAATTGTTTCGTCCGTTGTTTGAATAAGTTTTCGTCCATGGTGTTTTCAATCTAAAATCGGCAATCGAAAATCGAAAATCATTTTATGACCCTATCCGCTCGCGCCAGCACCCTCTGTGGAATCGTCAGGCCGATCTGTTTCGCCGTCTTCAAGTTGATTACCAGCTCGAACTTCGTCGGCTGCTCCACGGGTAGATCGGCAGGCTTGGCGCCTTCGAGACTTTATGTGCTCCTGTGACAACATTTACAGGCCAAGAGATTGGCGTAGTTTGAGGTCGATGGCTTGCATCTCCGGTTTCGGCATGGTCCCTACTTTCCGGTCGATCATGGTTTGCTTTATCGTTCGGAAGATCCCCGTCACCAGGGACGGAAAGAGTAGCCCGGCCCCCTTCCACCCAGCTATCAGATGATCGCCGAAGAGACGGCGTCTAATGTTGCTCGTGATCGCCGCGACAATGATTTCTTGCCGCGAGCGGTTGTAAGCCTCGGAGCTGATGACGACCGCGGGGCGGAGTTTTTTTGCCGATTCATCCGAGAAGACGAAACCAACCAGCACCACATCGCCCCGATTATAAACGGTCATAGGCGGAATCCTTCGGATTGTCCCACAATTCAGCTAGCACCGGATCAGTTTTCCTCGTCAAGGTCATTACCCCTTCATCTCCCTCTCCGAGGTCTTCCCGAAGCTGTTCTTCAATCGCCTCGATCACGTACTGTTGCACTGAAACATCGCGTTTGGCCGCCGCCAGCCGTAGCCGCCGTCGTACCTCCGGTAACACGTCAACACTGATCCGCGGTCGTTTGGTCGAAGACTCCATTGGACGCCCCATAATAGTTTCCCTCCTAGCGCGACGATGGCATGCAGCCTCCATGGTGTCAATGACACCCGCGCGTCAATATCGTGCCCTCAAGTTACTTAATGACCCTGTCCGCCCGGTACAGCATCGACTGAGGAACCGTCAGGCCGATCTGCTTCGCTGTCTTGAGATTAATCACTAGCTCGAACTTGGTGGGCTGCTGCACAGGAAGATCGGCAGGCTTGGCTCCCTTCAGGATCTTGTCTACGTAGGTGGCGACGCGCCGATAGCTGTCCGCGAAGTCCGCCCCGTAGTACATGAGCCCACCGGCATCTACGGCTGGCGTCGTGTACACCGACGGTAACCGGCTCTTTAACGCAAAGCCGATCGTCCTTTTTTCGTTAGCACGCATTAGCGCGCCGCCACCAAGCACGTAGAGTCCATCCGGGCGCCACTTACTGATCTCAGCGAATACCCTGTCGAAATCGTCCACAGCTCGTATCTCCCAAGACCGAACAGTCAACCCCAGCGCACGCGCCGCGAGTGGGAGAACCTCTCTCGCTTCGAGTACACTGCGCGGAATGGCGCGATCGTAAATAACCGCGACACGGGAAAGTTTAGGAACGGCTTCTTTGAGCAGCTCCAGCCGCTTCCCGCCTAGATCTGTGCCAAGGTTTGTAATGCCCGTAACGTTGCCGCCGGGACGGGCAAGGCTTTCAACTAGGCCTGCCGCGACAGGATCGAGCCCTTGGCCCACCATAACGATTGGAATCGTCTTGGTCACATTCTTCGCCGCCCGAATCGGTATGTCGCCTCCTGGTACGACGATGATATCGACCTTAAGACGCGCCAGCTCGCGCGCAAGCTCAGGATATCGATCCTGCTTCCCCTCCGCGTATCGGTACTCAAATGCGATGTTCTGTCCTTCTACATAGCCAAGCTCGCGCAGAGCCAGCCGAATTGCCCCGGCACGGGCGAACTCACGAGCTGGATCAGTATTCGATAGATAACCTATCCGAGGGACCTTCTTCGGCTGCTGCGCCTGCGCGAAAGAAACAGTAAACAGAAAGACAGCAAGCAGATAACAACCCTTCTAGACGTTGCGTTCGCTCCTGTGTTCTTCCTGCTCACTGCTCACCGTTCACTGCTCGCTGTTATTTGATCACTCTGTCCGCCCGCGCCAGCACGTTGGGTGGGATCGTCACGCCGATCTGCTTGGCGGCTTTGAGGTTGATGATAAGCTCGAACTTTGTCGGCTGCTGCACCGGTAACTCGGCGGGCTTGGCTCCCTTGAGGATTTTGTCAACATAGAGGGCCGCCCGCCTGAACTCCTCTAGCGGGTCTGAGGCATAGGACATGAGGCCGCCATCGGCGACAAATCGTGAATTAGGATATATCGCCGGAAGGCCACTCTTTGCCGCAAGGTCCACGATCCGTCTTCGGTAAAAACCAGTGAACCCACCGGGCAGCGTCATGAGAGCTCCGGCGCGCTCTCTGGTCGCAGATCGGAATGCGCTCTCGATATCTTTCGGAGCTCGCATTTCCAGCGACTGGAGCTGCAGGCCTAGCCTCTGGGCCGCGGCCTGTGCTTCCTTCAAAGCGAGCACTGGAACACGGCCCTCAGGGTTAAAAAGGACAGCTATACGAGTGACGCTCGGAACTGTCTCCTTAAGTAGCTCAAGCCGCTTTGCGCTTAGCTCGATGTTAAGCCTGCTCAAACCCGTAATGTTTCCGCCCGGCCGCGCCAAGCTGGCGACGAAACCCGCCCCGACTGGGTCACCGCTGAACGCCATGACAATCGGGATGGTGTGAGTTGTGTTCTTTGCGGCCTGGACCGCTTCATTCCCTGCGGTGACGATGATGTTAACCTCAAGGCGGGCCAGCTCGGCCGCAAGCTCCGGGAGGCGCTCGAGCTTCCCGTCTGCAAATCGGTATTCAATCAGGATGTTTTTAGTCTCAACATGTCCTAGTTCTCGCAGCCCTTGCTGAAAAGGGGCTAAACGGTTCCTTTCCGCTTGAGCCGCACCGGCCGATAGATAACCGAGCCGCGGGATCTTCTTCGGCTGCTGCGCCTCAGCTGGGTAGCTAACGACAAAGAGCAAAGCGCATAAACTAAAGATGGCGACTCTACTCTTCATGTGTTTTCTCTGTCTCTATCTGATTCACTTGATCACTCGATCCGCCCGCGCCAACACGTTAGGCGGAATCGTCACGCCGATCTGTTTTGCCGTCT
>JBBDNJ010000086.1:0-34398 GCA_040877705.1 Binatia bacterium
TTCCGCTCTCATGACGTTGACCAGATCGATAAAGTCCCCGCCGCTGCCGCCGGTTTCTCCGTCGCTCAGGATGATGACATGTTTACGGCCGGCGGGTTGCCTTTCGAGTTGTCGCTTGGCCTCGATGATGGCCGGCAACATAACCGTTCGGCCGGCGGGTTTTAACCGCTCGATCTGCGAATTGAAAGATCCCCTGAGACTGCTTACGCTCGCTAGTGGTACGACCACGAAGGGAGTGACGTCGAAACCGACGACGCCGAGCAGATCATTGTCTTTCAACTGCCGGGCGACGGCTTTGGCGGCTTCTTGAGCGTACAATATCCGATTATCTTCCCGCATACTGCCGGATTTATCGATCACCAGCACGAAGGCGCGGTTTTTTTCTTCCTGCTTTGGCGGCTCCTTGAACTCCACCGGCAAAATCGTTTCGATGGGCGTTCGACGATAGCCACCCTGACCGAAACTCCATTCGCTCCCGAGCATCATGAAGCCATTGCCGTCATTGACATGTCTTTCGATGGCCTTGAGATAGTTCGATGAGAGTCTTTCGCGCTCGACGTTATTAAAAATGATCACATTAAAGCCGCTCGGGGCCGGCGCCGATTCCGGCGCGCGCGAGGTTACTTCGAAGCCCTGGCGCCGGAGAGTCTCTTCCAGGTAGCGTGCGCCGTTGGGTCGTCCACTGACAATCAAAATCTTCCCCTTGCTGCGCACGCTGATCCAGGCCAGCGCCTGGTTATCGGGTTGAAATCGATCCAAGTCAGCCTGGCGCGGCGTAAAATTGGCGCGATAGGAGGTGAGCGAACCTTCCGCAAGAGTTGTCTGATAGGATAAAATCTGACTTCCGGGTTTCAGTTTGACCGCATCGCTCTTAACCGCCTGGCCGTTGCGAGTCAAAGTCAACGTCCCTTCGACCTCGCCACTGTTGTGGTTCTCGATCACGACTTTCATGTTGACGGCTTCGCCGCTATCGCCGTGGGTCGGCGCCATCAGTTTGGCTACCGTCACATTGGCGATGCTCATGCTCTGGGACGGCACAATCGGATAGACCTTGACGCCGGAGCCGGCGATGACCGGCAACAAGGTCTCTAGATTTCCTTGCGTTTCCCATCCGTCAGTGAACAAGAACACACTGCGGGGGTTAGATGGCAACTTCAGTAGATTCTCGAACAATCGCTGAAGATTAGTTTTTGCCGGATCAACTCCATGGCTACGAGAGTTGTCCCGCAATGATTCGCGCCAACTGGAGGTTTCCTGGGTGTCGGCGCCGAATATGAATATTCGATCGGCACGCCCAGGCGCAAGCGCGTCCTGCGCGGAGCTTTCCATCCAGTGTCGCATCTTAACCGGAATGCTGTGTGACAGGTCGAAGGCGAAAATCCGTTCTTGATCCTCAACGTGGGTCTGTCGGATGACGAATTGCGGATCGGCCAGCGCGCAGATGACCAGCGCCAAAATGATCGTTCGCCATACCAAGATTGAGAAACTTCTATTACGGAAAAGTAACCCAAGTATGGGTAAGCCGATCAGTAGCCACAAAACCCATGGGTTAGCGAATTGAATAGGCTGAATCCATTCGATCATTAGTAATTTGCCTTGAATAGATCCGGACCGCACACGCTAAAAGAAATCTCTTTGCTTGAAGTAGAAATACAATCCCGCCGACACTAAAGCGATCAGAGACATGACGGCAAAGTAACCATAGCGCCATTCCAATTCCGGCATGAATTTGAAATTCATACCGTAGATGCCTGATATGGCGGTGATCACGACAAAGATGGTGCCCCATGCGGTGAGCCGTTTCATGGTCATATTGAGCTGATTCGAAGCGGAAGCAAGGTGAATCTCTAGAGTCGCGGAAAGGATTTCCCTGAGACTGTCGAGTTCCTCGACGATCCGGATCAAGTGGTCATAGACGTCACGGAAGTAGATGAGATTTTCAGACTGAATAAAGGGAAAGTCGTGGTGCGTAAGCTGGCTAAAAACTTCGCGTTGCGATGAGACCGCGCGGCGCATGCGAATCAACGAGCGTTTTAGTGCCAAGAGGTGGCTCATGTTTGGCGGCCTCGACTGTGTGAGCAGCCGATCTTCGAAGGAGTCAATCTCGTCCTCCATGCCATCCAAAATGGGGAAGTAACTGTCTACGACCAAATCAACCAGCGTGTATAGAAGGAAATCGGTGCCGCGGCCAAGAGCGGGCGACATTCGCTCATGCAAATGAGAATTCTCCAGTAGGTCCGGCAATGGCCCGTAATGAACCGAAACCATCCAGTTGCGGCCCAAAAGCAGATCCAGCTCCGACGGTTCAACGTTCCACGTTTCCTTTCGCAATAACAAATGAATGGCAATGTAAACATATTCTTTGAACGATTCGATTTTAGGTCGCTGATTTTGTTTGACGATGTCTTCCAATGTGAGATCGTGGATCTTTAGGTTTTCTCGCAAAAAGCGGAGTTCCTCCGCAGTGGGCGTATCGAGGTGAAACCACAGTTTGGAATCACTGTGTTTCAGAAGATCTGGAACAGAATCCAAGCTGACCTCCACAAGTTTGTCTTCTTCGGCGCGCCGGATGGTGAGCATGCGATTATATTTATGCGAAATTGACAGTCTGTTAAATGAAATTTGTCCGGCAAAAAAACGGCTGTAACACGAATTCCAGGATTAAGACGGAGAATCAGTGGAGCAGAAATGTCGATGAGTTTTCGTTAGAAATTCGCGCGAAGAGCGTCCGCTCGAGCTGTTCCGGGGAATCTTATCCGTCATGGATTCTCTGCCAACGTTCAAGCCGAAAAAGCCAAGCGGGAGGCGTGAGAGTTTGATACCGGCGGCCTGATAAGCCGATCCATTGAGAAAATCAGCTCAGCTGACGCGCTGCCTTGCGCTCTCTAATGACTTCCAGCATTTTCTCATCATTCGTGAATTTAAAGTCCCAGGTCTTTCTCCTGCGGGCTTCTTCCTGTTCAGCCCCTTCGAGAATTTCCACGTCATCTTTCATAGCGACGGCGGCACCCTTTTTCTGCAGCTTATCGAGGATCGCTTCGATCTTGGCTTCCATCTCACCGGCGGTGAAGCCTTCCTTGGTGGTCAAATACTGGTTCACCACCTTCATCCCTCTTTCAGCGTCCTGTTTGGCGACCCCGACGAGACCGACGCTCGCATTGCGCGACCAACCGGCGACATAAATACCGTCGAGAACTTTTTTTGCTTCAGGATCATACGGCTGATACGCCGCTGGATTGGGATCGCCGGGGAGTTTCTCGGGGCTCGTGATGAAAGCGCCGCGCGAGAAAGGCAAACCAAGCGAGGCATCGACTTGGTCGCCGATGGCGTAAATCACGCAGTCGACCTCGATCCGGCTATGTTTACCGGTGCCTTTGGCGACCGTCTTGCCGTCTTGGAGGACCATCTCGTTCTCTTCAACTTCGAGCGCGGCTACTCTGCCGTCATCGTTGGCGATGACTTTTGCCGGCGAGCAGAGATAGCGGAATTGCAGCCGGCGTCCTTCGGCAGGCTCTCCCTGCTTGACGAATTTCCCGATGATCTCATCGACGTCCTGCCCCACGGCCGTGAGTTGCGGCCGTATACCTTCGATTTCCGTTTTCATCTGGGCATTGTCGAGATACGGTTCAATGACCTCGAATTCGCTGTCGTCATATGCCTTTTCAATAGGCCCGCGCCGGGCGACGACCACGACTTGATCGATCTTTTGATGATTCAGCAACCAGTTGGCGACATCGACCATGACGTTGCCCATGCCGATGATGGCCACCCTGCGGCCGATCTCGAATTTTTGTTCACTGAATGGCGGCAGCGAATTAAAGTGGTACACCACATCCTTGGCATGATAGACGCCGACGCTTTCCTCGCCGGGAATGCCCAGCTTCTTGGTCCCCTGGGCCCCCGCTGTCACGACAATAGCGCTCAAACCGATCTCCTGGAGATCGGTCAAGGTGAGAGTCTGGTTCTGTCCGACGGTCACATGGCCGAGGTAGAATACCTTGGGATCGGCGAGAATTCGTTTGAATTGTTTTCGCAGCCCGGTCTTCATCTTTTCCTTATCCACGAAGATGCCGTATTCCGCCAGACCGCCCGGCTTGATGTCCCGATTCAGCAAAACAACTCGATGACCTGCCTCAGCAAGCTTGCGCGTGGCGTAAATACCCGCGGGACCTGCGCCGATAACCGCCAGTAAATGCTGCTTGCTCATAACTGTTGAGATACAGGTCCTGAGTAACTGGACTTTATGCTCAAAGAAATCTGCGACGAGAACAACCCAAGAAAGAAGTGCTGTTACTGTAGCTCCCGTTTTCCTTCGTATTCCAGTTCCGTGCCGCGCGAGTCTTTGTGGGTGAAGGAAACCAACTCCCAAGAGCCGTCTTCAAGCGGCCCTTTGAGAATATAGGAGTTTTCATCGCTGCCTAGGACGCGAAAATAACAGGCCTGCTCGCCGTACCACCGATCGACTACGGCTTCGACCTGAACGGTTCGGGTCCCTAACATGAAATGGGACGGACTTTCCTGCCCTTTGGGGTCGGAAAAGGATTCCACTTTAATTTTCACGTGCGGTTCTCTTTTCCTAAAAATTTAAAAGCCATACTATATTTAAATCTTCCAGAATTCAAAGGAACTGTATGAAATCTAACCTCCAGCAACTAAAAAAGGACGTTGTCAGCGCCTGCCGCATCCTATCGCAGCGAAATCTCGTCGAGGGGTTTGGCCACGTAAGCGCGCGAATTCCCGATTCAGATCTACTCCTTATTACCCCCCGGATCAGTCTCGCGCTGGTAACCGAAGCGGAGCTTCTGACGATGAATATGCAGGGAGAAGTGGTCCAGGGCAGTCATCCTGCCCCCTTCGAAGCACCGCTTCACACAGCCATTATGAGGCTCAAACCAGGAGTCGACGCCATCACCAGGATTCACGCGCGCGTCGCTAATATCTTTTCGGTCACCGACCGAGAGCTTGAACCGGTGCATAACCACGGCAGTTTTTTCTCAGGCGGTGTCCCGGTATTCCAGAGGCCGGATCTTATCTCGACAACGAAATTGGCCGAAGAGGTGGCACAAGTTCTTAGCGACAAGCCGGCCGTCTTGCTCAGAGGTAACGGCCAGGTGACCGTCGGTCGAACCATCCCCGAGGCGGTAATGATGGCGATCTATCTGGAGGAAGCGGCGGAAATTCTCTATGGCGCGTTACAAATAGGCACGCCCATTCCGCTGACCACTGATGAATCGGCGAGACGTCAGATCGAAGCATTACCGCCGGTGGATCTGGAAAGGGCATGGAACTTCTTCAAGAACCGAGTTGACAAAAAGTAAGTCGTCCGGCAACTTCTCCGACCGGGGAATTTCCGAAAGCATGACTGCCAAAAAAAGAGCGGCACCCTGAATGGGTGCCGCTTCGGAGAAACTTTATGTACCTAGCAATGCCTACTTGCCGGCTAGCTCAAAAGTGGCCTTGGCGTCCTGTTTGGCCTTCACCGTGACCTTCTGGGTGTTTTTGCCGAGCTTCTCGTGCCAAACTTCCACCGTGTAAGTTCCAGCCGGTACATCGGTCAGCTTAAAACTTCCTGAATTGTCGGTGACGGCGACGTAAGGGGTTGGGGTGGCGACCAGCCAACCGTGCATCCACCCGTGCACATCGCACTTCACCTCCACCACCTCTGGTTTATCGATTTTTACATCCATCGATTTTTTGAATTTGGGCTGAGCCATATTAAACGGGCTGTTAACCTTGCTGTACGAGTGTACATTGTGAAGGACGCCATCCGGGTTCAAGATGGTGACGGTTGTCCCCGCCGGGAAGGCCAACACATGGGGATGATATTCACAGCCCTTTTGATCCAGTGTGACTTTTTTGGTCTCGATCTTCTTACCCTTTTTGATGTCGGTAATCGTGACGACGGCATTTGCGAGGTTGCCATTACTCACAACTAAAGACTGATCGACCTTCGGCGCCTTGGCGCAAACCTCCCTGTCTTTTCCGACATCGAGCTTCTTAGGCGCCGGGGCGGTGCCCTTGAATTTCACGGTGCCGGAAATAGAACCGCCGTCCTTGACATCTCCGCCCTGGTACTGGGCCATACCACTAACCGGTAAAGCGAATATTGCAGCAGATAGAACTAAAGATCCGAACTTCGTCATGCTATCCTCCTTGATATTCTATTCGTTTGTTAGACGACAATAAATTCCTTGTATTCAGCGTTTCACCGCTTTCGCGCGAACTGCTTCCGTCGCCGCCGCGGCTGCTGCCGGGGCGGGCGGCCCGCTCCGTCCGAGAGTCATGAGATAGTCGCGCAACGCTTCGATTTGTCTATCGTCCTTGCCTCCCAAGATATTATCGGGACCGCCGGGATAGAAGGACGGCATTTTCGTTCCCGGCTGAATCTTTTGCGGATCCTGGATCCATTTGATAATCCAGCTCGGACTTAAGCGTTGCCGTGCCATCGCCAGATCAGGCGCCCACCCTTCAGGCGGGCCCTCGGGGTTTTTGCCGCCACGGACATGACAACTGAAACAGTTAAAATATTCTTCCGAAACCAGCATGCGGGCCGCGTCCAGGTGGTCCGGCGGAACGTTTCGGTCATCAAAATACACATAGGGGTTTTCAACCTTGGAAAGTCCATTGAAATAATTGACCAACTGCGTCGCGTGTTCGTCTGAAAACCCAAAAGTCGGCATTCTGATATCTAACCATGGTCGCAAGGGGACCGGCGCTTTGAGAAAGCCGAACAGCCAATTTGACTGAACCTTTTCTCCTTCGCCGTTCAGCGGCGGTGGAGCGGCAGCCGGGTTTTCATAGTACTTTTTAACAAACCCACCTCGATTTTCAATCTCATGGCAGCCGATGCAGTTATACTGCTGCATGAGCCGCCGTCCTTGCACCACTTGCACCACTCGCTCGCTCTGATCGGCCTGGTAGCGCTGTCCCACTATTCTTTCCCGGAAGCCGCCTAACAACACTTGCAGAGCCTTGATATCTTCATCGGCTAAATCGAACTGCGGCATGAGCTGTTCGACCCGTTCAGTGGCGTAACCCCGCGGCGATTTGATTTTGTGGTAGGTCCACTCATCCCAGCTATGGCCGACATCGGTGCGATTACCGAAAGACAATTCTTCCACGGTCTTCGAGCCAAAGGTCGTAAGTTCGACACCGATGCGAGACTCTTTTTCCATGCCCTCGATGTCATGACAGCCGGCACAGCCGTATTTACGAACCAGCGCTTCGCCGCGTTTAATATTATTCGCGTCGGCGAGTTTTTCCTGGATGCCGTCGATGGCTTCACCCTTGGTTCCCAACGTGGTTAAGTACGTGGTGATCGCGGCCGCTTCATCGTTGTCGAGACGCAAACTGGGCATCTTGGTATCAGGCGAAAAATCACGTGGGTTTTTAATCCAATGATAGATCCACTGCGGCCCGGTCTTAGCAGCGATATCCTTTAGGTTTGGAACGAGATCTTTCGCTTTCCCAAGCGGCGTGCTGAACTCGCCTTCGGCAAAACCGTGGCAACCTTTGCAACCGATCGTCTCAACCAACTTCTTGCCCCGGGCGGCGTCATTACCATTGCCTTCACGGAACCCGGCGGGAACAGGATGCTCTTGCAACCACTTGTCACCTTCTTCCTTGGACAGCGACCAGAGATAGGCGGCGATGGCCAGCGCTTCGTCCGGCTTGAATTCAAAGTTCGGCATGCGCGTGCGCGGCCGGAACTTGTGCGGGTTTTCAACCCAGCGAACCATCCAGCTCGGATCGACCTTGGCGCTAATTTTTTTCAGGCTGGGACCGATATTCGGAATATTTTCATACCCTTGAACCAGATGGCAGCCGGTGCAGCCGACCTGCTCGAACAGTCTTTGACCTTGCGCGAGTAACGGCGCGTCCTGAAGTTTTTGTACGTCCAGATGGCAAGACGTACAACTCGATTGAGTTTTCGCTCCGCGCAGTAGAGGATATTCAAACAGATGGACTTCGCCATGGGCTTGTTTCACGCTGTTAACCATCACACCTTGGCCGTCGTGGCAACCCGTGCAACCGAAGGTTGCCGGCGGATGGGCGCTATCGGCCACTAACACCTCGCGTCGAGGATGCGTCTTAAAGGGCTGGGGTTCATTTTCGAAACCCGGCCGATTAATGGCCAAATGGCAAGTTTGGCATCTGTCGACCCGCGCAATCGGCTGGTCGAAACGGTTGCGGTCGAACTCTTCCATCACGGCTTGCTGGATTTTGGGGATTTTATAGAAGGAGAATGGCCCGAGATTAAGGGTCACGTTCTCCATCACGCGCTGCCACTTGTCGCGCTCGGCAGTTAACTTGGCGAGCTCAACCTTCGCCTCGTTATTGCTGGAACGAATCTTCTTGATCTCGTCTTTAATCAGCTGGCGCTTTTGACCGGCGGCTTCGAGCTGCGGATCGAGTTTGGCCTTGTCCTTTTCAAGCTCCTGAATATGTGCCAGGTAAGGCTTAGGTTCTCTTTTCTGCTGAACCGCGTGATCGTGCTCGTACCACGCCTCTTCCAACTCGCTTTTGATAAATTTGACTTCTTGATCGATTTCGTTGAATAGAACTGTGGCTTGTTCCTCCTGGTTCTCGAGCGTGGCGAGCTTTTTTGCCAAATCTCCGTCCTGCATATCGGCTTCAATTGCGGCCAACTTTTTTGCTAGCTCTTGGAAGTTGGAATCGGCTTGAAGCTTTTTGTTTTCCTCGTTGTAGGCCGCCTGGGCTTTGTTGTAATCCAGCCGATAAAACCGCGCTTGAAAAGCCTTCCACGGCCGGCGCGTGATGTTGTCGTCCCAAAACGCCCAGATCGACAAAGCCACCAATAAAGCGATGCCGATGAGGAAAACGCTTCCGTAGGATTTTTTCTCTTCTTGCTGGTCGATTCCTCGCTCCGCCATGCCGACTCCCTTAAGCTACCTTGCGCTCAAGCGCGCGGCCAAGAGAAAAAACCCCAAGACCGATCAGTGACAAAACAATTTCTTCAGCCATCGACGAATTCTTCATAATTCCCATAAGCAAAGCGTACCCCACGTCTGCCAGCCCTAAAGCCTGGAGAATTTTGGCGACATAGAACATTAAATATTGATCCAGGGCGTGACTAGAATATATTTTACGTTGAACACCAGCCGCAGAAACATTTTGGCGGGAAGCGAAAGCATAAAGATGAATATCACGGCAGTCAGGGTAAACCGCACCATACCCCAGCGTTCGAGAAACTCTCTCCCTTTGACCTTTAAAACCCAAAAATAGAAGGCGGCGATGCCAAAAACAAAATAAGCGGCGACAACCAATAAACCGACAATGGCTGACACCCAGTAGTCTCTAAAACCGAGCAGATAAGGCAAATCGACGTTGGTCAGTGCCACGACCTTATGCGGATCCCAATGCTGCCATGGCCAGAATAGGTTCCATCCGGGGCCGCGAAAAAATGTTCCTATGATGATGGTGACCATCCACAATATGTGAAACCCCAAAAAGAACGTGAGGATTTCATATTTCCGATCCTTGAAGCAGTAATAGCCGCTCCCTTTCGGATTGATGTCAATATAGGGAATAATCATGAGACCGACGATAATCAAGGTTGGCAGCACCACTCCCGCATGCCATGGATCGAAATAGACAAGCATCTCCTGCAGTCCCAGAAAATACCAGGGGGCCTTTGACGGATTGGGTGTACGGGTTGGGTTGGCCGGCTCTTCCAGTGGAGCATCGACCATCATCGCCCACAGAGTTAAGGCGACGGTGGCGAACAGCGCAACCAAAAATTCCATGCGCACAAGGTGCGGCCAAGTATGAATCTTGTCGTCTAGCGGAAGTTTTCTTGCTCGAGCGGCTTCTGCCATTTGTATTCCTTTTTTTGAATTGCTTATAAGGAAGGACCTGAGAAACCATCTCGGCGAATTCGCCAGAAGTGAACCGCCATCAAAATGCTCGCGACCAGCGGGATGAAAATGCAGTGCAAAATGTAAAATCGCAGAAGCGTATGCGGGCCGATTTCGCCACCGCCGAACAAAAACGCCCGCGCATCATAGACGGGATTGGCGCCGACAAAATCGGCGAACGGGCCCTCATAGCCCAGTAACGGCGTTGCCCGAGCCATGTTGGAACCGACGGTCACCGCCCAGATGGCAAGCTGATCCCACGGCAGAAGATAACCCGTGAAGCTCAACAGCAAGGTCAGCACAAGCAGCAACACGCCGACGATCCAATTAAACTCCCGCGGCGGTTTATAAGAACCGGTCAGAAAAACTCGAAACATATGAAGCCAGACGAAAACGATCATCGCGTGCGCGGCCCATCGATGCATATTGCGCATGAGCATGCCAAAAGGCATGTCGGTCTCGAGATACTTCATGTCGGCATAAGCGTATTCCGCAACCGGGCGATAATAGAACATCAAATAAATGCCGGTCACCGCCGTGATCAGAAACATGAGGAAAGTCAGCCCGCCCATACACCAGGTAAACCGCATTCTGACGGCGTGGCGGCGCACCTTGGCGGGATGAAGATGAAGAAAAACGTTTGCCGTGACCATCATGACGCGGTTGCGCGGCGTGTCTTCATAGCCGTGGCGGAAGATCGACTTCCAAACATGGCTCTCGACGATATCGTTCTTGATCTTTTCTAAAAGGCTCATAATTTTTATCCGTTAGACTTTCAGGATGCTCTCCGAATACTGCTCATCCGGTTCAGCCCCAGGACCCATTTTGAATACCTTGCTTTTGTCGACAACGAGTTGACCATCCTCGCCGATCGTAATCTGAAAACGGTCCAGGGGACGGGGTGCCGGCCCTTCGAAATTCAAGCCGGATTTGAAAAAGCCGCTGCCGTGACAGGGGCACTTGAACTTGGCTTCAGCGTCAAGCCAGCGCGGCGTGCATCCCAGATGGGTGCATTTCGCGAAAATCGCATAAATTCCCGTCTCTTCCCGAACGATCCAGACGCGTTGGTCCTGTTTGTATTTTTCGCTGACTTCGCCGATAGCGTAATCCGACGGCAAGCCTGCTTTGAAAGTTGACGGCGGTTGGAACAGAACTCGTGGAAACGCCGAACGGAGAAAACCCAACAGGGTCAATCCGCCAAAGATTCCAAAACCACCCCATCCCAGACGGGTGAAAAAATCTCTTCGGGACCAGATACCTCGTTTTTTCTTTTCCTCTTCTGCCATACGACTCTATCCTTTGATCCAACTGATGAGGGCTCCCCAAATAACAAATATCATTCCACCAAGCATGAGAACCAAACCGACCGGTCCGAAAATAAACGACAGGCCCGCTCCCAATAAAAATATCAAAATTCCCGTTCCCAGCGGATTAAACGGCGCTGGAGTCGACCCTGCTCCGCCTCTTTCATCCTCAGCCTTGTGGATAAACTCCTCGCGGATGAGGGCAAACGCCAGCTCTTTGAGATCGTCGCGCTGCTCAGGATCGGCGCCCTGAATCAGACGACCAAGCTCTTGAGCCAACTGTTCGATCTCTTGTTCACGCGCTTGTGGCGCTAGATTGGGAGGATCAGAAGTCACTTCAGATTAGGAGTCTTGATTATTATAGAAATAAATTATTGTCAACCTTTTCGCGGTCGAAGAGACGTTACCGGCTTAGTAAAACCACCGCGGTAGCGGCCATCCCTTCGCCTTTGCCCACCCAGCCGAGCTTTTCCGTCGTCGCCGCTTTGATATTGATCTTGCTTTCGGCGACTTTAAGTTGTCCGGCGACATTTTTCCTAATGGCCGCGTAATGCGGCGCCAATTTCGGCCGCTGCGCCATCAGCGTCACATCGGCATTGATCAGCTTAAAGCGCTTGCGGCGCATGATCTGAAGCACCTCCAGCAAAAGTATTCCGCTGTGAATATCCTTGTAACGCGGATCGCTGTCGGGGAAATGCGTTCCGATATCCCCCTCCCCCATCGCACCCAGCAGCGCATTGATCAATGCATGCAGCAACACATCGGCATCCGAATGGCCCATAAGCCCGGCGCTGTGTGGGATCTCGACGCCGCCTAAGATCAGTTTGCGGCCGCGCCGCAACCGGTGCACGTCGAAGCCATGTCCAATGCGTATGTCCGTTGCCATGCCTTAGAAACTTATCTCGACTTTCAGCCGATCACAAGAATGAGACGACGCATCTGGCTTTGTTATGTGACGATGCGCTATATTTCTCGCGAAGGGAGCACGATGACGCGCATCCTAATCTTTTCATTATTGTTTCTCGTGGGACTGCCTCTCTACACGGTCCTTTCCGGTCAGGTTGCACTGGGAAGAGATTATCGTACCGCGGATCGTTCGAGCGCCGGGATCGCGCCGCCCGCCGAGACCACGCCCGAAGCGGTCATTCAAGTCTACGGGGCGCGCGCGCTCAACTGGCGCGGCATCTTTGGTGTGCATACCTGGATTGCCACAAAGCCGCCCCACGCGAGTCAATACACGGTTCATCACGTCATCGGTTGGCGGGCATACCGCAACCTGCCGGTGGTCGTTTCAGCGCCGGGTATTCCGGACGGGAGATGGTTTGGCAATGAGCCTGAACTCATCGCCGAGCTTCGCGGCGACATAGCTGCACAGGCGATCCCGAAAATCTTTGAAGCCGTAGCGACTTATCCGTATCCGAACGAATATAAAGTCTGGCCGGGACCGAACAGCAATACGTTTATGGCTTACGTCGGACGACAAGTACCGGAATTAAAGATGGACCTTCCGGCCACCGCAATCGGTAAAGATTATCCGACCAACGGTTCCGTGATCGATCAAGCGCCCAGCGGGACCGGCTACCAGCTATCGTTGTTGGGCGTGCTTGGAGTCACCATGGCGCGCGAAGAAGGCTTCGAATTAAATCTGCTCGGTTTGAATTTCGGCATCGACTTTCTCAAACCGGCGCTGAGGCTTCCGTTCATCGGCCGCCTTGGAATGAGCGAGAACTAACTCGCCGTCCTCTTCGGCTTAGCATCGTTTGGCAAAGCGCTGACCACAGATCCCAAAAGACAAAGCACCGCCGCTGCCACGTAAGCGTAACGAAATCCTTCCATGAAGGCCGGCAGTATCGGGTTGCCGCTCGTCCCGGCCGCTCCCTTGAGATCATGCAGCGCGCCTTGTCCGGTGAGCGCGAATAGCCGCGCACTGACAATCGTCGTTGCCAAGGCCGCGCCGGACGAATGTCCCAAACTCCGAATCACGGACAAAAAAGAGGATCCGACACTCAGGCGTTCTCTGGGAAGCGAGCTCATCAGAGAATTGTTGTTCGGAGTTTGAAAGATTCCCAATCCCACTCCTAGAAGTCCTAATCTCAAGATTAAGTCGAACGAAGTCGCGTTAATCGAAAGAGAACTCAAAAACGCGCAGGCAATAGCTTTGACTGACAATCCGGCAGCGGTAAGCACTCGCACCGAGACTTTTTCAGAAAGCCATCCGGCAAGTGGCGCCAGCAATGCTAATCCCAACGATGTCGGAGCCACCAGAAGTCCTGCATGCAGAGGGTCCAATCCCATGGCCAACTGAAGAAAGAGAGGCATTATCAAATTATTGAGACTGATGGCCATAAAACTGATCAGGCGAGCGATATTGCCGTAAGTGAAGGCGCGTATCCGAAAGAGCCGCAGATCAAGTAAAGGGAATCGGCTCCGCGCTTCCCACCAGACAAAGAAAATCAAGCTGCCGAGCCCGATGCCCAGTTCACTAAGGGTCGTAGCGGCCGTCCAACCCGCCTTCTGCCCGGCTGTCAGCCCCAGGAGTAACGCGGAAACTCCCATCCCAAAACTCAAGGTCCCGACAAAATCAAAGGACTTTCTCACGGTTCCACCCGACGGGCCAGGCGCATCGTCGCGCAGAACGCAGCGAGCCGCGGCGAAACCGGCGGCGGCAAGGGCCGCCGTTAAATAGAAGTTTGATCGCCAACCGAGCGTGTAGGTGAGCAGTCCTCCAATAACCGGACCCAGGGTGTAACCGAGAGCCGAGACCGTCCCTCCCGCTATTCCCATGGCGCGACCGCGCTCTTCCGGAGGGAAAATGGCGGTGAGCATGGCGAAGCTGTTGGTCATAATCAGGGCACTGCCGACGGCTTGCAAACCGCGAAATAAAATCAGTTGCCATCCATCCTGGGCAAACCCGGCGATCAATGAAGTCACCGCATAAAGAAAAAATCCTATTCTGTAGACTCTCGCCCGGCCGATCATGTCCGACAGCCTGCCGCAGGGAAGATAGAGCGCCGCCGTGACCAACGCATAAATCAGCGCAATCCAGCCGGCCAGCGCCAGATCGGCGTGCAAATCAGTCATAATCGCCGGCAACGCGATGCTGAGCAGCCCGATATCGGTGGTCACCATAAAAGTGCCTAAGGACACGACCGATAAGGACCACCATCGATGGCGCGGCGCGATAGTTTGGCTGGTATCAACTGAAGTCATGGACGAGCTGTGGATAAACCGATGGCACGGCCGCGGCGATCATTTAGCCACTGGCCAGCAGCGTCCTTTCTTTTTGATGATGCCAAAATTGACGCGATAGAGCTGCTTCAAAATACCTGGTGTGAGCACATGACGAGTATTCCCGGCGTGGAGCACTTTGCCATCTTTAATCACCAGAACTTTTCTGAACAACGGCAGGATTTCTTCGATGTGGTGCGTGACATAAATCAATGCCGGGATTTTCGCCTGTTTCGCGATACCGGGCAGGGTTGCTAAAAAATTTTCGCGCGCGCCGGGATCCATGCCCGCGCAAGGCTCGTCTAGCACCATGAGATAAGGTTTGGTCATGCGGGCGCGCGCGATCAATACCTTTTGCTGCTCGCCTTGGGACAGGACTCCAAACTTCCGGTCGCGCAGGTGGTCGCAGCCCATCTCCGCCAGGTATCGCCGTGCCGCGGAGTAGTCCCTTTTACCGGCATCACCGCCAAATTGTTCGAGCAAGCCGATCTGCGCGAACTTTCCCGACACCACGGTTCGAATGACTTTCTCGCCAGCCGGTATCTGTGCCGCCAAGGTCGATGTCACCCAGCCGATGCTTTTGCGCAGTTCAGGAAGATTCGTCAGCAGCCTGCCTTTGCGAAAGACTTCGCCGCCGGCATTGGGCCATAAATAGCCACAGGCGATATTTAACAGCGTTGTCTTACCGGAGCCATTCGGACCGAGAATTGCCCAATGCTCTCCCGGCCGGACAGACCAATGGATGGATCGCAGGATGGTCTTGCCGTTGTCCACGTATGAAACGTCACGCAGTTCGAGCGCCGGAACTTTTTTCACGCTGAAGTTGAGTCCTCGAATGACAAAGCTGATTCACTTTCTCTTAAACCAAAAGCAACTTGGATTAAAGGTCGCACGCAAAGATCGCGGTGAAGAAGTTTGCTTTTGACGGCACAAGTTTCGTTGTGCTAGGCAATGAAAGTATGAAGTTTGGCGGAGGCATCAATGGCGTATCGCCTGAGGTTGTCCGATCGGTCGGCTTGGGCGGAACCGTGGAATGTTTATGGCGCGCAAAGGCTATGATTAGAAATCGCCAAAATAAATGAGTCGCGGAGTGAATCGAGCGAAACAGCCGGCGGGAATGGTGCAACATACGAAGTTGACAAACCCCATCGGCCGTAATACATCGCAAAGCATGCGCGACATGACCACGGAGATCGAACCACCCAACAGCACTCATACTGTGCGCGGCTACTGCGCGCTGTGCACGGCGCACTGCGCCACCATCGCCACGGTCGAGAGCGGCCGAGTCGTCGCTCTCGATGCCGATCATGATCATCCCAATGGCGGCGTTATCTGTGTCAAGGGCAAGGCCGCGCCGGAGCTCGTTTACCATCCGGACCGGCTTGATCATCCGCTCAAGCGCACCAGACCCAAGGGCGATGCCGATCCGGGCTGGCAGCGAGTGAGCTGGGACGACGCGCTGGATGATATCGCAAAGCGGCTTAGCGCTATCCGCAATCAATACGGCGCCAAAGCGGTGGCGCTGGGTAAAGGGACCAGGAGCGGCACTTCGGTCGCTGATGTCGAGCGCTGGCTCGGCCGCTTTCTGTATTTATTCGGCAGTCCCAATTGGGTATCGACGACGCACGTCTGCAACTGGCACAAAGATACCGGTTTCAGTTACACCTTCGGCAGCAGCATTCCAACGCCGGATCTGGCGCACAGCAAAAGCTTTCTTTTATGGGGTCACAATCCAAGCTCGACGTCGTTAATTCTTGCCCACGATATCGTTGCCGCGCGCAGCCGCGGCATGAAAACCGTTGTCATCGACCCACGCCGCATCGGCATCGGCAGCCGAGCCGACATGCTGCTGCAACCACGGCCGGGCACGGACGGCGCCCTCGCGTTGGCCTTAATCCATTGCCTCATGGAAGAGAGCTGGTACGACGCCGGCTTTGCGCGCGGGTGGACCAATGGATCCTTTCTTTTAAATAGCGCAACCAACAAAGTGCTCAGTGAAGCCGACCTTATTTTGAATGGCGCGCCGAATCGATACTTGGCGTGGGATGAAATAAAGAATCAGGCCGTCATCTATGATCCAAGCACCGGCAGCTACGACCGGGATAACATTCAGCCGGCGCTGTTCGGCACGCATGCATTGAAAGGCAAAGCAGGCGAAGAAATCGCATGCAAACCGGTTTTCGAAAAGCTCGGCGAAATCGCTTCAGCGTTTGCACCCGAACGCTCGGAAAAGATCACATGGGTGCCGGCGCAAAACGTTTGGCAGACCGCTTTGCTACTGGCGCACAATCGACCGGTAAGCATGTACATGTGGAATGGGCTTGGACAACACACCAATGCGACGCAGACCAGCCGCGCCATCGCATCGCTCTATGCGCTTCTCGGCGACTTCGATGCCCAGGGCGGTAACGTTATTTTTTCGAACGTGCCGGTGAATGACGTCGGCGGTAAGGAATTTCTGCCGAAGGAAATGGCGGTTATTCGCATCGGCCGCGAGAAAAAGCCGCTGGGGCCGCCGGCCAAGCCCGGCAACTGCACGGCATACGACATTTTCACGGCGATTCTCGAAGAGCAGCCTTATCCGGTCAAAGCGTTTCTGAACTTCGGCTCCAATACCGTCGTGTCCACCGCGGACTCACGGCGCGCCCGCGAGGCGCTGATGGCCCTGGAACTCGGCGTTGCGGCCGATCTCTTTATGACGCCGACAGCGGAGCTTTGCGATTACGTGCTGCCGGCCACCAGTTTTCTCGAGATGGCCAATATCACCACGGCTTTTGAACACCGCGCGGCGGGCAAGACTCACCTGCAGTACCGGCCTGCGGTGGTTGAACCGTCCGGCGAGCGGCGCTCCGATACCTGGATCATTTTCGAATTGGCCAAACGGCTCGGTTTCGGCGAGCAGTTTTGGGACGGCGATGTCGAAGCGGGTTATGCCTATGAGCTTGAACCCACGGGAGTGACTTTAGAACAACTCAAACAGTCACCCGGCGGGATTTCACTTCCGGCGCAAGCGACTTACCAAAAGTATGCCCGGACTAACAAAGACGGCGCCGTGCGTGGTTTTGCTACGCCGTCGAAGAAAGTCGAGCTCTACTGCGAGACCTTTGCTGCGCACGGCTATCCGGCGATGCCAGAATACATCGAGCCGGCGCTGAGTCCGATCAGTCGACCGGACATCGCCGCGGAGTATCCGCTTGTGCTGACCAACGCCAAATTCACAACCTTCATACATAGCCAGCAACGCGCGCTGCCGAGTCTGCGCAAAGTATCGCCGCAACCGACCGCCGATCTTCATCCCGAAACGGCCGCGCGTTATGGAATCAGCGACAAAGAGTGGATGATCGTCGAAAGCCCGCGCGGCGCGATCAAAGTGCAGGCACGGGTAACGACGAACATTGTTCCCGGCGTGATCTGTTGCCAGCACGGCTGGTGGCAGGACTGCAAAGAGCTGGATCTGCCCGGCTATGACCCCTACGACAGCAATGGCGCCAATCCGTCAACTCTTATCGGCACGGAGCTCGCGGACCCGGTCAGCGGCTCGCTCCCGCACCGTTCTTATCTCTGCCGCGTGCGTCCAGCGGCTGAGCCGGAAAAACAGTAGACCCTGTGCCTCTACAGGGAAAAGTAGAAATCTCCTTAAAGGGCCGGTCTATTGATGATCTTCCTTGAGGATTCATTTAAAGCATCGGATGTAGTTTCGAAACGGCAAGAAGCAAAAGTGACACTGCAATATGGCATTAAGGAGGTTCTTTCAATGAGCATCATCGGGAAACCATTACAGAGCAGCGCCTTCACGCTGTTTTTTTTCCTGTTTGCCAGTTCGCTTTGGGCTCAGTCCGAAAGTATGGACGAGCTTTACAAGAAAGCGTTGAAGGAAGGCGGCACCTTGAACTTCTACGGAACCTTGGCGCAGATCAATGCTGAAAAAATCCTTCCGGTATTTGAGAAACGCTTCCCAGGCATTAGAATAAATCATGTCGACGCGACGTCCGATAAACTGGTTACGCGGGCCATAGCCGAAGCCCGGGGCGGAAAAACCATAGCTGATGTACTACAGGTCAACCTGAGCGACGCGATTCAGGCGCACGATCAAAAGCTATTGTTGGAACTTGTCACTCCTGAGGCCAGGGAATACCCGGAGGGCATGAAGGGAAGCTTTTGGGTGTCGTCCGATTTGGACATTTACATTGCCGGCTGGAACACCAACCTCGTTAAAAAAGATGAGGAGCCGAAGCAATTTGACGACTTTGCCGACCCTAAATGGAAAGACCGCTTGATCGCCGAGCCCAGAGACGTGGAAATACTGATTGGCTTGGCAAAGTATAAATTCAAGAGCGATGAAAAGGCCATTGCTTTGATGAAGAAAATCGCCGCCAACAACCCGGAGTTTCACAAAGGCCATTCCCAGTTGGTCGAGCTGCTGATCGCCGGGCAGGCCGCGGCTTGTTTTACCTGCTATTCTCATCACTTTCCGCGCCGGATCCAAAAAGGGGCGCCCCTGAACTATATGCTGACCGAAGGAGTGGCGGCCATCGGCTCCACCGCCGTTCTTAAAAACGCCCCCCACCCAAACACGGCCCTGCTGTTCGCTCGCTGGATAACCAGCCGGGAGGGACAAAAAGTCATGGCAGCGGGCGGACGCACCACTGCGCACCCAAAGGTGGAGCCGGCGGAGAAGATTCGGCCGGCGAAGATCTATCCCATCAGCGCCGCCGACATCCAGGAATACCCCAAGTACGAGAAAATTTGGAAAGAGATATTCAAGCTGCGATAAGTATGATCTCTGCCTATTTACAAGCCCGCGCAAACCGCGAGATCCTCGCCGATGCGCTCAGGTAATGAGTTAGCCCACTCAGCTTGCCGGCACGTGAATTACGTGCTACACGTAATCTCAGTGTCAACTCCTCGAAATATCACCCTTGCCCTGGACGAGGACACTCTGCGTGAGGCGCGTGTGCTTGCCGCGCAGCGGGGACTCTCCGTATCCGCGTTTCTGCGGAGCGAACTCGCTGGGCTCGTGGAGCGCCAACGCGGCTACGCCAAAGCGCGAGAGGCGGCGGTTCGTCGTCTACTACGAGGACAGTCGTTGGGTGGGGGGAAACTTTCCTCGCGAGAAGAATTGCACGACCGTGCCAAGCTTCGTTGATACGAACATCCTCGTGTATGCGGAGGACCGCGATGCGAAAGCCAAGCACGATGTCGCTCGCGACCTCATCGTCGAGCTCTGGGACGATCGCACCGGTGTCCTCAGTGTGCAGGTCCTGCAAGAGTTCTACGTCAACGTCACGCGCAAGCTTAAGAAGCCGTTGACAAATCCCAAGGCTCTCGAGATCGTTAAGGAGTACCTGACCTGGACCGTCGTCGAGAACACCGGAAAGTTGCTGATGAACGCAATCGAACTGCAACAGAGAGCCCGACTTTCTTTCTGGGATGCGATGGTTGTGCAAGCAGCAATCGAAGCCGGCTGCGATCAGCTCTACTCTGAAGACCTGAACGGCGGCCAGCGCTTCGGCTCGCTCGTCATCGTCAACCCGTTCACGCACCGCCGATCTCTGTCCAGCTAACTATTAAGTAAGGATCAATCTGTAACGTGATGCGGCTGCTAAAATCTGGAAAGACGCGCCACGCACGAAACTTAGTCGAGCCGCGCGCCCTCGTTCAAGAAAAATTAGTATTGTGTCCCTGGAATTAATCGCTCGCCTTAACGTGTAGGAGCCGAAATGGCACGCTCCACCTCACGTGGAAGGGTAAGTGGGAGGAAAAATTCTGCGGGGTAAAGATAGTCCTCGCCGGATTCGTCAATAACCCGGACGTGTTTATCCTTGGCGGCGCGCGCATCGGGAAGAATCTGGTAAATCTTCCTGATCTCTAGATCTTCAGCCCCTTCGTTCCGGACACAGATCGCAAACTGTTTTTTCTGGTGCTTCATATGTGCTAGTCCAAGAATTTTTTGATCTTAAATTTCACTCTCCCAATTCCATGGGCTTCATACCGGTGTATCTTCGCCCGACTTCAGAAAATACTCTCTTGTCTCCGGCTCTTGGTGAAGAGAGCTATTTTTTATTTTCTAGCTTAGAACCGAAATACTTGTCATCCATGGCCTGAAACCACGCTGGTAAACTAAACGACTCTATTTTCGAACCCAGGATTTGCTTTAAGGACTCTATTCGCTCCCGCAAAGAACCCACAGTGCGAAGATTTAACGGGCGGGCGACTGCGGCTTCCCAAATCATTTTCGTAAACTCCTGGTCCCTTAGCAGTGCTTGACAATTGCTGTAAGAGAGTGATCCGCCTTGTGTTGCTCCGTACGCGAGGATTTCAAAATACACCAGAAAATTTTCGTGAACCACCTTGTCGGTAGGGGCTAGCGCGGCAAGTTCTATGACGTTTTTGCGGTATTCCGATGTGTGAAAGACAGAATTCGGATCGAATGCAATCAGTTTTTCTGCTGGAAACGAACTCTCGCCCCAGAATACTTTGATTCCCTCCGCGCGAGAGAATCGTTTTATTACGGACTCGGCCAGATCCGTGCTGAACCGATTTTTTATCACTTCGATTTCTTGTAAAAACTCCTCGCTGCAGTCACGTTTACCGTGTGAATCGAGTTTCCAAAGATTCACAAAAATGTGGTTCTTCATATCGGACGTAACCGCTTTTGCGGCGCATTTGAGGAGTTCCAACTCTTCGTTGCGAGTTTTGAGATAGTACTCTGGGCGGCGCCATTTTGACCAACGCGCCAGGTGTACGAATAGTTCCATCCAATCCGAGGTGTCCAAGCCGCCGATACGAAATAGCTCCTGACATTCCAGCAGTCGCTTTAGCAACTCGGTTGCGCTGCTGACCTTCGACAGACGCTCAAGTATTTCATCTTCAGCATCCACTTCTACGACCCAACTTAAGAGCGATTCACGCACTTTCACAATTTGCTGGAAAAGATGGCATACAGAGTTACTCCTAGAATTTTGCGACTGAGCGAGCCAGGAATCCAATATTGCACACTTTGCGTTTTCCGCCGCTGCGTGGAACTTTTCAAAAATTATATTGGACTCTCGCCAGGTGATTACCGGTGGTTGTTCAAGAATGGTAAACATTTCACGAAGTGAGTAACGACTTGGTGACGGTCCACTCTCACGCAGTGCGCTACATAGGTTTAGGAAACGAGCCTTCGCGAAGGACTCATCAGGAGCGTAAGTATTTTCCTTTCGCTCGACCTCTATTTTGCTTTCAGTTAGTCGCCGTAACAATGAGTTGGATCCGATCTCATCCATCAGATTATCGTCATTGGCGAGCCGTCGAGCCTCCTCTGAAAATTCGAGTTTCAAAATTTGACAAAGATATAGCCGTTTTAAGTCTATCTCGTCGGGATCGAACCGGCGCAGTTGGCTTTCAAGACTGGCAAGATAACGAAGAAGGAGTTTAATTTGGCGCGGGTTTTTCGACAGGACGGGGAGAATTGCGACTAACACATCATTGTTGATGGCGTTTCCTAACTCTCTTGCTTGCCGAACAGTAAATTCTCTTAACGTTTCCAACTTTACTTCAGGCAAGTACGATGGATATTCAATGATCTTTTCCAAGAAGCGATGGGGTTGCTGTTTAAACCCGGGATTCTGAGTTATCAATGCTTCTTCAAGTACTCGCGGAGATATGCCAACCACGTAGAAGAGGTTTGGAAAATCCAACCCATCTCTTAAAACGAGAAGCAGTTCTGGTACAAGACGCGCTTGCGTCCTGTCGAGATCATCGACGAATACAACTAGCGGATGTCGCGTAAGTTCATCACGGATTCGAGCAATGAAATTTCGACTTTGTCGCCCAGACAGTTTTTGCGCCCCGTGTTGAAGCGTTCCACCGAAGACCGAGTCGGCAAGTTTAACTTTCCAATCAATCCCTGCCCCCGCGGTACGGACTCTCTCAAGAACTCGTTCCACTTTTTCGGCGGTAGCAAATCCCCACTGTCCGACTCCCAACTCCGCTGCTACGCTTCTAAGGAGCAGCTGACGTAATTCGACGCTTGTTGCAGCCGCCCACGGATAAATCCAGGTTGTTTTGAAGGCCTGATCTTTTACGCATCGCTCAATCAGGCGCATTACAGATGTCTTCCCCTCACCCCATTCTCCGTAGATACCGAGACGGAATGAAGATTCATGCGGAGCGCTGGTGATTATCGATGCTAACGAGCGGGCGTAACCATAGCGATCTAAGTAATCATCACCAGGCGCTGCAATGGGATTGTCGAGGATAGTTGGAGGCATGGTAGTTTCGCGATACGATGGTCACACTGCCATGTCGCTTCTTTATTTTTCCCTTCACTGATCACAACCTGCGTGATCGTTTATTTTACCAGGTTGTTAACCCCTTGCGGCGTACGTTCTCGGAAAGGATTAGGGCTTGCATGAGTAAATAAAGCAGCCGCAGCAAAATGTCCATTCATCTATGCGAGCCCATGGCTTCTCCCTCGTCGCGACAGTTTCCTGGCCAGCGTCGATTTACCGGGCGCCATCTTTCCGCTCAAGACAAAAAGCTTCGATCGTGTGCTCATTTCGTACGTCTCTGGCCTAACCATTGATTATACTTACTAGGATTAGCAATACAAAGTGCGCAAGCAGGCTCACCTAAAATCCGTAGGCTTCACTGCGAACTCGCCACTCCGATCTAAGACGTGGACATCGGATCGTCGGCTTACGTGAGCGAGCACAATTCGGATTGCATCTAAACTTTCCGTAGATACTTAGTTCGCTCACCGGGTACTCGATCAACGGCCCGTCACTGAACGAGCTGTCCTGCCTTAATCAATTCAACCACCGTTTGCTTTCGTAGATCGATCACGGCCACTTCGTCGCTGCTCTCGCAGCCGACGAAAGCGCATTCATTGTCGGGACTGAATGCGATATGCGCCGGCGCGGCGCCGACTTGAAGACGTGCTCGTGTTTCGTGCTCGTGTGCGTCGATCAGACAGATACTCGACTCGCCGGTGTTCGAGACAACGAGCCAATGGCCGTCGGGACTAAGTGCGAAGAAGTGCGGATAGATACCGACAGGAATCCGAGTGACAACACGATAATCTTCCGTGTTCCAAACCGTAATATCGTCAGAAGCGAAATTGGCCACATAGCCGAACCGGCCATCTGGGCTTAGCGCCGGCAGATGCGCGGCGATGCCGGCTTGAATCGTCGCTACGACCTCAAGATTCATTGTATCGATCACTGTGACATTATCCGAAAGAGTATTGGCGACGAAAGCAAAACGGCTATCGGGCGAGAACGCAATGTGCCCCGGTCCCAGGCCAACGTTTACTTCACCAGCAATGGAATAATTCCGGGGATCGATCACACTGACCGTGTGAGATGCGGAGTTGGGTTGATACGCATAGCGGCTGTCGGGAGAAACGGCAATGTCGTGCGGCGCTAAACCAACCGGAACTGTTTTCTTGAACTCACCCGCGGCGCCAAGAACCGTGACCGTCTTATCCGGTCCGCTCGGCAAATAGACGGATTCTCCATCCGGTGAAACGCAGGGAAGCAGCGGTCGCTTACCCGTCGTCGCGGTCGCTATTACTTGATCGTTGGTAGTATCGATGATCGCGACATCGTTCGAGCCGCTGTTGGCGACGTACAGCCGTTTCCCGTCGTGAGACAGTTCCAAATGCGATGGGTCATCGCCGGTGGGAATGTGTTTTCTTATCCGCCGCGTCGACGCATCGATAACCGCGACGCGATTGTCGGTCGTATTTGCATAAACGCGGCCGTCGCGATGACTCACAACCGAATGCGCCCCGCAAAGTCCCGTCCTGGGAGTCGATCCGTCGGGATGAAGCGCCAAAGTAAAACTGTCGCCTTCTTGCTCCAGTGCGACGCGGTAGCCGCGTTCCAGCAGCGAAATGTATTGCCGGACAGGCAATTCATGCACGCGCGCCCGCACGACAGCGCCTTTGCCACGCAGCGAAACATATTGCTCTTTCAACCGGCTTACCTGCTGGTCCGCTGTGAGCGTGGCGAGATCGAGATGAACGGTTTGCGAAGACATAGCGAACTCCATTGGGAGTGATCGACCCAGGGGAGATTATCAGTATTCCATCACTCCAGCTTTATCGGTTTACTGTTTGAATCGCGTGAACACCTGCTCGGCGTTTCTCTGAAAAATCTTGCCCTTATCTTCGGCCGTTAGCCACGGGATGCTTTCGATATTCGGCCGCACGTCATCGTACCACTTACCGGTGCGCGGATCGGTTTTCGAGCCTGCGCCCGGCCGCTCTGTACCGAACAGACAGCGATCCGGACCAACGATACGGAACAGCAGTTTCAACGACTCAACATTGTAAAGCGCCGTGTCGAAATAGAGTTGCTGCAAGCGTTGATCGAAGGTTTCCGTGTCGTTGGGGCCGCGCAACTGCGAGCGCCAGCGTCCTACCTGGTAAGGCACCGAACCGCCGCCGTGCGAGATGATCAGCTTAAGCTTGGGAAAGTCCTGAAAGACGTTGGAGTCCACCAGCGATAAGATCGCGATGCTTTCCTCGGTAATGAAATGGCCGTGAAAAGACTCGCGCGGATTTTTGCAGCTGGCCGCGTGTAGGAGCGCCGGGATGTCCATCTTGATCATTTTTTCGTAAAGCGGATACCAATATTCGTTGCCCATGGCCGGCGTCTGACCGTCGCCTTCGCCGGGATCGGGATTGATCATGATACCGACAAAGCCGAGATCGTTGATACAGCGATCGATCTCCTCGAAAATATTGGTGACGCCGACGCCGGCATTTTGCGGCAGGCCGCCGATGGCGCGAAATTTTCTCGGTTCCATTTGAACTTGCAAGGCCAGCGCGTCGTTTACCGCTTTGCAATACCAATGAACGATTTTCTCCGGCTTAGCCGAGTGCATCATGGTATATGGACGCGGCGAGATAAACGCCATATCGGTGCCAACCTGCTCCAGAACTTCGGAATGCTTATGGCCATGCCACTTGGCGTCCTGAATATGCTTTTCGCTCACTACCGTGCCGCGCGGTCGATGAAAACCTGCGCTGTTGATCAAACCCGCTTGGAACGTTTGGAGTTGCTCGCCGGCAACGATGTGATTGTGAATATCGATAATCATTAGACAATCCTTTCTGCAAAATTGCTCTTTTACCTATCAAAGAACAGGGAGTCGGTGTCAAGCGCGGCAGTTTTCTTTGAATACTCCATCCCTGCAACACGCCAATGGCTTATGCGCTGCGCTTCAGCGGTGGACGCAACATCAGACTGAGAAAGGCCGACGTCATCAGCGCTGCGCCGAACAGCACAAATGAGAGGTCGTAATCCCCGGTGAGATCGAATAGAAATCCAAAGAAGGGCGGTCCCATGGCGGCCACCGCCTGTGATATCAACAAACCCAAGCCGCGCACTTTGCCGAGCGAACGCCGGCCAAAATAATTCGCCCAGAGAATATCAGGGAGGACCATGTTTCCTCCCAGACCGATGCCGTAGAGAAAGAATCCGGCATACAGACAATAAAGATTATCGGTCATGATCGCCAAGGCAAGGCCGATACCTTGAACGACGAATCGCAGGGTAGCGGCAAAGCGCGCATCGATGCGCTCGGCGAGAACGCCCCATGCGATCGGCGACGCGAGCTGCATGGATGCAATCACGCTCATAACGGTGGCAGCGACAACCGGCGGGTGGCCCAAATCGCTAACGTACGGGAAGACGTGGAGATTCAAACCTGTCACTCCGATGCTCGAAATGCCGAAGGTAATTACGAGCAGCCAAAACGCCTGCGTCCGTAGCGCTTCGTTTCGTGTCCACTCAACATCGTCTTGGCTCGTTGATAGCGCAATTGAAGGATTCTTTGTCGATCGGCTTGAATCATCCGTCGAACCGGCAGACAAAGCGCCGTCGGGATTGAGGCCCATGCCTTCGGGCGAACGTCGAACGATCAGGAGCGCCGGTCCGACCACCAAAACAAAGGTTATAAAGCCGAACACAAGCCATGTCTGGCGCCAACCGAGCCAAACGATCAGCGACGCCGCCAATATAGGCATGCCCACTTTGGCAAAGCCGATGCCCATGCTGGTTAACGCCAGAGCTCGTCCCCGCTTGCGCGAAAACCAATGAGCGATCGCGAGGTTGATGACGATATAGCCCATGAAGGAATCGCCCACCGTGATGAGACTCAGACGCACCACGCTAAATTGCCAGAAATTGTCGACGTAGCTGAGAACGATATAGCCCAGGCCAGCAACAATAGCGCCGAAAACCATCAGCCAGCGACCGCCGTAACGATCCATCAATGTTCCAATCACCGGCGCCAAGAACGCGGCGATAAGACCCTCGCCCGATCGCAGCAAGGAAAAGACGCCGCGGGAGACGCCCAGATCGGTGGTCAGAGGTTTGAGAAAAACACTCATGGTGCTGGCAAGAGAAAAAGCGGAGGCAACGTTGGCGAGGAAACCGACACCGACGATGTACCAGCCATAAAAAAATTTCTGCTCGGTTGCGGGACGCGCGTGCTCGAGGGTCGACTCCACTCCTAGCCTTTAGCAGGAATCAGAGTCGACATGCAATTTAATCGAGTTGTGAGAACGATGCGCCACAGTGAAAAATAGAAGAAGAACGGCAGACGAATCGAGATTTTACTTACGGCCGCGGCACCTTCGCATCGATGACAGATTGGAGACTCTTAACGCGGTCTTCTCCGCTCGGGTGGCTTGACAGGAACGGCAAGCTTAGGCCGCCCCCAGACACTTTGCGCATCTTCTCATGCAATCGGAGCGCGCCTCGGGGATCATAACGAGCGGCCAGCATGTACTCGATACTCTGCGCGTCCGCTGCCATTTCCTGATCACGGCTGTAGGAAGCCTCGATCACATCGAAGCCAAGACTGCCGATCAACCCACCGGCCGGGACGCCTGCGAGTCCCAAACCAACCCCTGCCAAGGCTCCGACGGTCTTCAATGTGCTGGTCCGTGTTTGCCCGGCGTCAACATGGCCTTTTGCCCAGTGGGCGGCTTCGTGACCGAGCAAAGCCGCGTATTCATCGGCGCCGTCGCCGATAAGCTTGACCATACCGATATTCACTCCCACTATCCGCCGCCCATCGCTCAAACCGGCAAACGCGTTAGGCTCGTCGCCTTCAACGATCAACAAATCAGCCTGAACGTTTGCCGCCTGGCTGATGCGCAAATGCGCCAGCATCATCTGCTGCAGAGTTCGCCTCGGAAGCGCCAGCACGAGTCTTTCACGGGGACCGTAAAGATGTACCGTCGCGCCTTGCGCCATAACCATGTCCTTAACGCGCCAGGAAAGCTTTCCCTGCCGCGCCGCACAACCGGAAAAAAGCACTAAGGTGATCAGGAGAGCGAGCGGTTTCATCGTTTCGCGTAGTGTCTAATACCCGACCGTGCATCGTCAAGGCTGGCAGGGCTCTCGAATATACGATAGCCTCATTGCATAACTTCGGAGGATGGCTTCTCCATGAAACGTATAATGATGATGGCAGCTGCCGTTTTGTTGTTTACATCGACTCTCCATGCGCAACAAGACGAACCTCGAATGAGACCACCTTCGGTCACCGCGCATGGCGAAGCGGTGATCACGGCAGAGCCTGACCAGGCGCAAATCGACATTGGCGTTGTCACGCAAGCACGCAATGCCCCCGATGCGGCCAAAGAGAACGCGGATAAACTTTCGCGCGTCATGGCCGCGGTCAAGAAAATTCTCGGCAAGGACGACGAGGTCAAAACCGCCGGCTATTCGTTGAATCCCACCTATCGCTATCCACAGGGCGGCAAGCCGGAAATCACCGGTTACACGGCGACTAACATCCTGCGCATCAAAACCGGCGCGCTGGAAAACGTCGGCAAGCTGATCGACGCCGGCATGCAAGCCGGCGCCAATCATATCAATCGGCTTATTTTTACGCTGAAGGACGAGCAAGCGGCCCAAGTGCAGGCGCTGCGCCTAGCATCGCAGAAGGCCAAAAACAAAGCAGATGAAATGGCCAGCGCTTTGGGGCTGAAAACCATTAGAGTGCTTTCCGTGATCGAAGGCGAACGAGGAGTCCGGCCGATCTTGGCACAGGCGCGAGGAGCGCAAATGGAAGCGATGGCCGCCGCGACTCCGGTGGAAGCAGGCACGATTGAGGTGCACTCTTCAGTGACACTGACGGCGGAGATCGGTCCCCGCTAAGTTTCCCGGATTTATGTTGCACTGGAACAGTGAAACACAAACTCATTCTCGGAGGTTTGAACGGCTTGAACGTTTTGAACCATTTGAACGACTTGAACCACTTATTCTTGAACTATTGAACCGTTGAACGATTGAACGATTTCTATTGGAACACCGGCTTCTCTTTCAGATAATGCTCGCGCATCTTCGGCCGGTACCGCTCCATTAAATCTCGATTCATTTCCAGCGGTGGCATGTCCCGGAGCACCGTCAACGATCGGCGTCGGCTCCGGAACTCCGGCAGCTTGCGAACACGCGGGAGTCGCGTCAAATTCCGTGTGCAGCGCCACCACCGGCTTGCCCGACCCATACGTCGCGACAAAACCCGTAGGCATCCCTGATAGATTGCGCTCGATTGTAAATCCGGCTTTCTGCAAAATGTCCATCATAAGCCCGGATGTTTCGAACTCCTGCATGCCGAGCTCGGCGAAATAAAAAATATTGTCGCACAGCAGCGCGATCGAGTCGCTGTTGCGCTCGATGGTGTCGATGGCAAATCTTTTGGCATTTTCGTTAGTCATTATTTAATCTCCGTAGTTATCGTTGTAAGGGAAAACCCAGATCTTTGATTTTTCCAGAGTGTGTGAAAAACCAAAGACACTCCGCGCACGCTATTGCATGGAACAACTCCGGTCATGACACAAAACTATTCAAGACTGGAGCCGGCTGAAGTCGTTGATCCTGAACGCAGTGAGGGATCTTGTTCTCCCAAGCCCTTGACTCCATATCTCCAACATCCAACTCTTCCTCTACCCTTCGTACTTTCCCGGATCCTTATAATAATTCCGATAGTACCAGTCGGCGATTTCCCCTCCCGTCGTGCGCCACACGCCCTCATGGGAACAGATATAGTCCAGCGCTTTCTCCAGATAATTGATGCGAAACGGCAAGCCGATGACGAATGGATGAAGCGGCAGGCAGAGTACGCGGCCGCCCGACGCGCTGTCGCGATAGAGCGTGTCGAAGTGATCGCAAACCATCCGGTAGTATTGTTCGGGTGTGTGATTTTCGCGATTGAAAACACGAATGTCGTTGACGCCCAGTTCGTAGGGGACAACGATCATTCGGCCACTTTTCACCCGCATGGGCGTGGGCTGCTCGTCGTTGCCCCAATCACAGACATATTCGAAACCTTCCGCCGCGAGATGATCGGGCGTGTCAAACGTCTCACCCAGTCCAGGCCCGAGCCAGCCCTTCGGCTCCTTGCCGGTCGCCGCCGTTATCATTTCCTTCACCTTGCGGATGATGCCATGTTCCTCCTCCGGAGCGTAATCGAGCATCGATGTGCTGTTGGTCATGCCGTGACCCAGCCATTCCCATTCGCGCTTGTTCCCTTGCTCGATAATAGCTGGATGATGCTCGCAAACTTCGGCGTTTAGCAGGACGCTGGCACGGATGGCGAATTTATCGAGCACGTCCATGATCCGGAATACACCGACGCGAGATCCGTAATCGCGCAGCGTATATCCGGGCACGTCGGGCGTGTGGTTACTCCCGGAACCCCGGATCGGCTTGTCGAAGTGAAAGTATTCGATATTCGGCGCCACCCAGAGAGCGATGCGGCCATTGTTGGGCCAGACAATTTTTTCGCGTTGGATAATGGGGCTATAATCGTAGCGGCGATTTTCCATGAACTCGTGCTCCTTTTCTCATCCGTCGAATTCGATAATGTTCGAAACTACACTATTCCAGCCGCTAAAGGACCGTCAAGATGCGAAGGAAGCAAAATTTCATATAAATTAAAAACACTTGGAAGCGCGACGGTCTAAGATATCCGACTAACGAGAGCGCATGTTATAACGCGGCAAAGGTCCTCCAAAAAAAGGGAACGGAATTTCTTCCGTTCCCTTTTACTCTCGCTATTTACGGTATTTTGCTACAGGAACTTTCCTACAAGAAATTGGCTGATTTCCTCCGAACCGCGCATCGGCTTGCCATCGATCACCAGAACGGGGACCGTTTTTGCGCCACACAGCGTGATCAATTCCGTCTCGTACTCGGGATTCTCCCGAATGTTTTTCTTCGTGATCTGGTCTTCGCAATGCAAATTGGCCATGCAATTCAGCACGCTCTGGGAATAGCCGCACTCATTGTAGAAATAAAGCTCCAGCTGCATATTACCCTTGGTTAATTTTCTGAGCTTCCGCCAAAAGGTCCTTAGGGTTCCTTTCGCCGGCGGGCGTGACGGATTTCGCGTAGCGCACCACGCCTTGCTTATCGATAATAACGGTGGCTCGGTCGGTGATGCCTTTATCCTCTAGGTAAACACCGTATTTTTTTGCCATCTCGCCTTTAGGATGAAAATCCTGCAGGAGCGGGAACGAAACACCGCCGCAAGACTTTGCCCAATTGTCGTGCGAGAACCTGCTGTCGATACTCACACCCATAACTTGGGTGTCACAGGACTTGAACTCTTCCTTGAGAGCTTCCAGACCAGGAATCTCCTTGGTTCAGGTGGGTGTCCAATCCAGCGGATAAAACACCAACATGACATTTTTCTGCCCCTTAAACTGGCCCAACGTAAACTTGGTTCCGCCCAAGTGGCTGGCCAGCTCGAAATCAGGGGCTTGCTTACCGACTTCGATCATGATGATTTCTCCTGTTCGAAAAAAATTTGAGCGCTCGAGGTGAACGCTCAGATTTCAGTATAAAGGCTGAGCGCCCAAATTCAATGCGGGCGGCCGCAATTGGAATGAGGAGAATTTTGACCGATCCGACTCGTTAGCTCGGACTGAGCGAGACCCCGAAAGCCCGGCTCGAATACTTGGAGCCAGGCTTTCGGGATGACGAAGAGATGGCGATAGGCGGACCCTGCGTGGTTACTTTGCCGCCGCCAGGGCGGCATCGTAATTCGGCTGCTCGCCGATACTGCCGACGTATTCGGCGTGCTTCACTTTGTTGTCCGGGCCGATGACGAACACGGCGCGGGCGAGCACGCGATCGAGCGGACCGCCGGAAATCAGCAGACCGTAATTTTTGCCGAAGGAAGCTTCGCGGTGATCGCTCGCGGTGACGACTTTGTCGGCATTGGCCGCGCCGCACCAGCGCTTTTGCGCGAACGGCAGATCCATGCTGACGACAACGACTTCGACGTTGCCGAGTTTGCTTGCCTCCTCATTGAACCTCTTAGCTTCTAAATCACATACCGGCGTGTCGAGGGAAGGCACAGTAGCGATGATCCGAGTTTTCCCCGCGCCACTGGCCAAAGTGTAGTCGCTCATATCCGCGCTTTTCTGCACTTTAAAGTCCGGCGCGCTTTGGCCCGCTTTAACTTCATTGCCCAAAAGCGTCAACGTCGTGTCTTTGAACTTGACTGTAGCCATGATGTCCTCCTTCTTGAGATCTTGACTCCTTTTAACACTTACCGGCTAAGTATCAAGGGAAAGAAAGTAGATGAAAACCGCAGGCGGGTTAAGGCAAACTAAACTCGAGACGGAGCTGGTCCCAGGTCGACAGTCGGGCCAGCCGTTGCAGGACCGTGGTGGTCGGCGGCAAAATAGGAAAATCTCGCCGATCCATACCCGCGAGCGCTTCTTCGGCTCGGATCCACAAACTGTGCGTCACCTCTTCGGAGCGGACAAGCGGCTTTTGGTTAGCCCGCGCTACCGCAATAAAGAAACGCGTATCGAAGCGCATTGAATAGATCTCAGGCGTCACCCAGTGGTCGAAATAGACAATTTGCGACAAGTCGCAGTAAAGATTTTCCGCTTGTAAAAAGTCGCCGAAATCGAGCTGTTCTTGGACTATTGCCTGGCGCGCGTGCTCCATCCGTTTCTTGACGGCCGCATCAGCAACGTCAATCGCTGCGCCGTTTTCATCTCCGCAGAGAAGAACACCGACCTCTTCGAATAATTCTCGCATTACCGCCACCCAGTGACCAAGCGCTTCATCTGGTTCGTGGTGACTACCGAACAACTTTCGCGCCTCCGCGCCGGAAAGTCGCCGACATCTTTGCAGCATCGATTGCGAATAGTCCGCCGCGTGAACGGTGCCGCCGGGAAAAACGTAAAAACCTCCGAGAAAGCGCATCTCTTCGGGCCGGCGCGTCAAAAGAACTTCGAAACCACCGTTCTCATCTGGGCGAACAAGCACAACTGTTGAGGCGAAGCGAGGACGAATCATTAGCTTAAACTAATATCGAAATCCGAAACAAAATTGGCTACCGCAGCAGGTTGCACGGTATCAATTAACTTTTAGTTTCCCCGAGTTGTCACCCCCGAATATTTTTATCGGGGGTCCAGTCAGAGTTAGCCTGGATTCCCGCTAAAAGCATGCGGGAATGACGAACTGGAGATTCACCGTTAGTAGCAACCGCAGCAATGAAGTCGGCGGCGCGAATGTCTATACGAAGCGGAGTTTGAGAGTTTTGGGGTTCGTCATTTGAATTTGTTTCGAATTTCGAATTTCGTGCTTCGAATCTTATTCTCTTACCTTCGCGTCTTTGCGCGATAAATCCGACTTCTACCATTCGATCTGCCGGCTCTTATCCTCGATCTCACGGAAGAGCCGGGCGTTTTGGATCGCGAGAGCGGATTGAGTCGCAAATGTCTGAAGAAGGTTTACAATCTCCGGCTCAAAGCTTCCGGACTGCCGCCGCCATACCGTCAGACCTCCTAAGATTTGCTGTTCGCGAAACAGTGGGATCGCAAGCAGGGATCGGTACCCGAGACGCGTAAGCATCGGCCGTACTCTGGTGCCCGTGTATTCCCGCTGATCCAAAATGTCCGGGACCTGGACCGGCGCGCGAGTGGTTACCGCTTGTCCAGTCACTCCCTCCCCCAAATGGATCGGCGCGGCGCGAAGCGCATCAACAATCTCTTCCTCCATCCGATGGCTGGCTCTCAGATGAAATTCTTGCGTCACTTCAACGTATTCGTAAATGACTCCGCAATCGGTTCCGGAAAGTTGGACGGCATGAGCAACGATGGTCGCCAGGACGTTTTCGAGGTCCAGAGTGGAGCTGACTGCCTGGCCGACCTCGCCTAAGGCTTTTAATTCCCCAACAGATCGGGCCAACTCGCTCGTCCGTTCTTCGAGTTCCTGGAATAATCGGACATTTTCGATGGCGATCACGGCCTGGTCGGCGAAGGTTTTCAGGAGAGCGATCTGCTTGTCCGTGAAAGGTCGTACCTCCGTGCGCTGAATAATAATTACCCCGATGGGAATATCTTCGCGTAGAAGCGGGACGGCGAGTGCCGTCCGAATGCCCAGACGATGGATTTCCTTATCGCCGGGGAAATCGGTTTCGACCTCTGTAGCGAGGTCATGAACGTGGATTATTTTCCGGTCGAGCACAACTCGATGAGATAGCTTGCCACGATCGATGGCAGCTTCTGCTCCAACTGGTCCTCTTGCCAGTTCTCCAAAAATGGCGACTCGCCGTAGGAGGTTGCCATCAACGCGGTGGATGATCGTATTGTTTGCTTCGCATAGCCGTGCGGCATTCTCTGCAACCGTGTCCAACACCGGCTGGATGTCCGTCGGCGAGCTGGCGATGACCCGAAGAATCTCACTGGTCGCGGTCTGTTGTTCCAATGCTTCGGTGAGCTGGCGATTGCGAGTATCAAGCTCATTGAACAAGCGAACGTTTTCGATCGCGATGACAGCTTGGTCGGCGAAGGTCTTGACGAGGGTGATCTGCCGCTCAGTGAATGGCGCGACAAAGTCGCGCCAGATGGTGATCGTTCCGATTCCTGTTTCTTCGCGAACAAGGGGTACAGCTAATAACGTTCTATACATAACGACATAAGTAATTGCGCATATAGTCAGAAGGTGAGATCATGG
>JBBDNJ010000087.1:0-6516 GCA_040877705.1 Binatia bacterium
GGCATGCAAACCCAGACATCAACGCACTGGTATCGAGAAAGAAAGGAACCTAATCTGAGAGAGTTCACAGGACGTGAAAGCTCGTGAATTTCTGAATTTTTTGCTTGGCAAGATGAGATTGACAAACCCAGAGAGATCTTCACAGTCGTGGCCTTCCGCGCCTGAGGTTCGTAACGGATAACCCGAGCGTTCGTAGATACCGTGGTGGGACTGTAGATTTCGACATAGACTAGTATAATCTTGTTTGAACCATTCGCAGGATCGTGATTGGTAATTTGTCGATTTATCGTATCAAAGGGAGGGGGGTAACCCATGACCTACAAAGGCACCGCCAGAGGGAAAATCATCGAGCTCGAAGAGGCTCTTCCATATTCCGAAGGACAACCGGTCAGCGTTGCAGTTGAGCCTTTGCGCCCTGAAGTGCAACCGGGCTCGCCGGTGGCGATCCTCAAGATAGTGCGGAATTTGCCGGATCTCAATCCGGGAGATGTAGATGAATTGGAGCAAGCGATCAAGCGAGGTAGGTTGCCTGTTCATAGCCAGGGCGTGTTTGGGGGAGAAGGAGCGGAAAATAGGCGATGATATTTCTCCTTGACACCAACGCGTTCAGCGACTTGATGCGGAAGCATTCGAAGCTAGATGCGCGCATGTCATCTCTCCTAGCTGCAGATAGAGTTGTGATCTGTCCCGTTGTCCGAGGTGAAATTCGCTATGGTATTGAGCAACTCCCCCGAAGTAGGAGGCGACAGGATTTGGAGGATCAAGCGGCACCATTGTTTAACGTTATCCCCTGCGAGTCGATTCCCGAAACGGCAGGGGACCATTATGCGAGGATCAAGCTCACGCGCCAACATAAAGGATTAACACTGGACGAAAATGACCTTTGGATCGCTGCAACTGCCTTTGCATTGGGTGCGGTGCTCATCAGCCGCGACAGTGACTTTCAGCAGATCGATGGGCTGGGGGTCAACGATTGGACGGCATAAATCAGGTGACTATGATATTGGACAGTTTTCGCCCGCTCGTTAACTCATAAATAACCCGTCGCGCGGTTTCTTTTTGCCGCTGAACTGGCGCTGCAGAATATCCATGTTGATCTCTGCGTAACAATGAGCTTAGCCCTGTTGCAATACCACTTTTCCACTCCCAAATTCGGTTGCTGACGAGACATGTGCTAGCGCTAGATGGCAGTGAATTCTTTCTCAACGCCCGGATTGATTCGTTTCACGTCATCACCAACGATCCTAAGCGAGCCCTCGGTCTTTACAAAGCGGGCAATCTCCGGCGCGCGCCGTCTGGCGCAAGAAATTCAATCTCATGGCACGGTCAACCTGCTCAAAGACGGCATGCAAACCCAGACATCAACGCGCTCGTATCCGAAAGAAAGGAACCTAACTAATCTGAGAGAGTTCGCACTTGAAGAATATTCACGTGCTATCGCCGCGGAAAATTGCCTGATTTCGGAGTGTTTATTCGCGGTGATTTTGTCACCCCGCAATTTGGGTGGGTAATGGTTCAGAAAAGCCAGGAATCTTTTCCGATTTTGGGAATTACGAAAACGTAAAATTCGTTAGCAGGCTTGGGTTTGCCCTTGTGAAAGCGGTGCCCGCTCGCACGATTTTTTGATGGGACGATGCAGCAGAGTTAGACGAAAAAAACGATGGGGGACCGATACGCCGGGTTGTCAGGAGATACTCGCCGCGGCAATCGAACAATTCGGTTTGACCGAAGATTACGTTCATGACCCTTTCAACATTTTCATGAAGACTGGCCTTACGAAAGATAGCAAATCTTTTTGGGAACCATCGGATGCCATCAAAAGGAGACTATATCGACCTTGTTCCGGAAATGAGTTGCATTATCGCAATTTCGGCGTGCCCTGGACTTTCCAGCGGCAATGGCACATTCCCGGTTGGCGTCGAAATATTCGATCAAAATTAAAGATTGTAATGTATCGGTACCCCGGATAATTCAAAAGGAGTATTAGTGATGAAGCTATCCAGCCGTTTTCTTGCCAGTTCGTTCGGCCTTTTCGCGATGATGTGCGGCGTTGCGGGTCTTTTTGTTCAACCTGCAGCAGGAGCAAGTGAAGATGCCGCGAAAGCTCTCAGCGGCAAAACGATTCGGATCATATAGCCCAGGTGGCGGGTTCGACACTCTCACGCGTGTCGTTGCCCGGCATCTTTCGAAGCATTTGCCCGGCAAGCCAAATATCATTGTTAATAACATGACGGGCGCGGGAGGCGCTGTGGCGTTTAATTATGTTTATTCGCGTGGAACCCCGGACGGGTTGACGTGGGTAGCATCGGATGGCGCTTTGGTCCTGAGCAGGATTCTGGGGTTAAAAGGTCCGGAATTCGACGTCGACAAGTTCCCCTGGCTGGGGGTGGCACAAGCAGACCACCAGGTTTGTATGATTATGACGCGGACCGGCATCACTACAGCGGAACAATTCCTCCGTTCGAAGACTCCGATCAGAATAGCTTCTACCGTTCCTGGGGATTCGGTCCACATCCGGCCGGTAATGGCTGCTGAGGCCGTTGGCGCCAATTTTAAAATCATTCAAGGCTATCCAGGAACTTCGGATATGCGCTTGGCGTTGCAGAGCGAGGACGCGGATGCCGCTTGCTGGGGGTGGGAGTCGATGAAGGTTACCGGGGCAGACATGCTTCAAAGAAAGGAAGCAATTCCTATCCTGCAGATTGGGCTACAGCGACACCCAGACCTTCCGAATGTTCCGAATATTCTCGATTTTCCGATGTCGAACGATTCCAAGGCGATGCTTCGGTTGGTGGCAAGCCCAGGCGCAATAGCCAAACTTTTTGCAACGTCTCCAGGAACGCCCCCCGTTGTTTTTGAGCGCATTGCGTAAAGGGTTTGCGGATACACTCAAGGATCCTGAGCTTTTGACAGACGCGCGGAAGAGCAAAATGACGATCTCGTACGTATCTGCAGAAGAGGTCGAGAAAATTATCAAAGGAATGAACTCTACTGCGCCAGAACTCAAGCAAAAAGTCGCGAAAGCCGCGCGACCTAGCAGTTAAACACACCGAATGAACTTCTAACCTTTTCGCGGAAGAAATTCCCATTGAAAGCTGAGAGCTGGTTTGTTTGATGCGTTAGTTAACGGCCTTGCAGGTGTGCTGCAGTGGTCGTCTTTCAGCTTCATGCTCATCGGCATCATGATCGGCCTGATGATCGGGATAATGCCGGGGCTGGGGAGTGGAACCGCTTTAGTTCTGATGTTTCCGTTCGTCTTCAGGATGGAACCAGTCCAGGCGTTTGCATTCCTCTTGGGTATGGCGTCAGTGGTTTCGACTGCTGGAGACCTTACCTCTATTCTTTTCGGCATTCCCGGTGAGTCCGACTGCGCTGCCAGTGTTATCTATGGACACCCACCTGCAAAACAGGGTCAGGCAGGCAGGGCAATGGCTGCATCTCTGATGAGCTCGCTGATCGGAGCGATTTTCGGCGGCATGGTTCTGGTGCTGGCTGTGCCGCTGGTCCGGCTGCTTGTACTCTCGCTGGGTGCGGCGGGGATGTTTATGATGGGGATGTTGGGCATCACCTTTATAGCCACGTTGAGTGGTGGTGATATGCTTAAGGGACTCATCGCTGGTGGCTTGGGTCTCCTGCTCGCAATGGTGGGGTTAGACAGCTACACCGCAACACCTCGGTACACGTTTGGACTTTACTACCTCTGGGATGGCGTGCCGCTCGTTCCAGTAACCATAGGCTTGTTTGCGATCCCTGAAGTTATCGACCTAGCGGTTAGAGGTGGTAGCATCGCCCGGATCCGCTCTACGGCAATTGGCGGGGTGATGCAAGGAGTCAAGGATACCTTTACCCACTGGAAGCTCGTCATCCGATGTAGCGCTATCGGGGCCATTGTCGGGAATCATGCCGGGCATGGGTAGCTCAGTCGGTCAGTTTCTTGCTTACGCGCATGCGGTCCAAAGCTCTGACGATAAGGATCGATTCGGCAAGGGCGCCATAGAGGGTGTTATCGGACCTGGGGCGGCTAACAACTCCAAAGAAGGCGGCTCACTTATTCCCGCTGTAGCATTCGGAGTTCCGGGTGGGTTGCACTCGGCGTTGCTGCTGGGCGCGTTCACAATTTTGGGGCTGACGCCCGGGCTCGCCATGTTGAGGCCCGAGCAAAACCTCTCTCTCACCTACTCCCTGGTCTGGACGATCGTCATTGCCAATCTAATTACGGTGCCCCTCTGTTTTATTTTCTTAACGCAGCTCATTTATCTCGCCGAAGTGAAGGGCAGTATTCTCATACCTATTTTACTCATGCTGATCTATGTCGGGGGATTCGTCACGAATACGTTTGGGGACATGGTCATGGTCCTAGTCTTCGGCGCACTTGGATGGCTCATGGTTACATTCGGGTGGCTACGTCCGCCCCTGTTGATCGGCTTGGTTCTTGACGACCTAGTGGAGAAAAATTTGTTTATTGCCGTGGATGCGTACGGAGGATTCGGCTGGCTCATGCGCCCGGTCGTGTTGGTTCTCCTGTTGATCGTGCTCGCCGGTGTTATCACACCGATTTACCAGTACTTTAAGAATCCGATCAAAAAGAAGACCGAAAGCACGGGACGCTGGATGTTAAGCTATGGCTCGCTTTTCAGTCTCGGGATGGCCGTGGTTTTTGCCAGTGCGCTTTGGACCGCTCTGAGCTGGCCTGCGCGAGCAAGAATATTTCCTGTCGCAATTTTCGGTCCGGTTCTGCTAATTACTATCGCAAATTTTATCAAGGATCTAAGGCGTCAGCCGTGGATAGGGGCTATTAACCACGTAATAGCCGACGCCAATCTGGATGAAGCATCGTTCCGGAAGCGCACTCGTAATATTCTCGGATGGGTCATGGGTTTTTTCCTCGCGCTGTGGTTGTTCGGATTTCAGGTTGGGATTCCGTTGGCAACATTTCTTTATTTAAAAGTTTATGCGCGCGAAGGTTGGCTCGCCAGTATTGTCATAACGGTGGGTACGTGGGCTTTCATTATTATAGTCTTTGGTTATTTCTTGACCTTTGTCTTTCCGGATCCAGCGGTCTCCAGCCTTTGGGCGTATAAATCTCCCAGATAATTGGGAAGATATACGACAAGATTTTTCGCAGTTCGCTGACCTTGTCTTTCGCTGCCCAAGCGAATGTAAGACTGAGCACATGATATAATCGATGTTATACGAGCAGCGGCGATCAAAGAGCACATCGATCGACTGGAAAAGGAGCTTCGCAGTCTTGTCGCGAGTATCCGCCAACTCAAAGGCACCTCAGCAAAAAACCGAACAATGAGCGCTGCTGTGAGAGAGAGAGAATTCCAGCCGCTCAAAAGGCGAGAGGGCGAACCTTCGAAGAGCAAAAGAGAAGCGGTTAACCAAACCCGCGCGGGCGTTGCAAAGAAAAAATCGATGAGCGCGGCAGTCCGAAGAAAGCTCTCCTTCAAGTTAAAGGGCCTACTGGGCTCAAAAGAAATCCGGCAAAAGGTAAGCTTCGCTATTGTCGATCAAACAGCAATTTCCGCTCAGACCTCTGTAGCGCTTAATCTCCGAGATCAACTGGGAAGAAGCGCGTCGTTTGAAGGCTCAGGACACAGTGTTTCCCTATGAAGCCGCCCCAATATGATCACGGCTTTCAGACGTTCGTCAATTTTTTACAGCCGTCCGCCACAGAAGATGAAACTACCGAGACTCTTGTTTACACGATGCGACCGGCAGCGGCAAAGGTTCGCAAGGTTGGAAGTAGTCTTATTTCGAAGTAGAGCGGCTGCGGATGTGTATGGGCAACAGCCGAAAGGCTGCCTCACCAAGGTAAATCTAAGAAGCCGACGTGTTCTGAAAGAAGAGTAATATGAAAGACGCGGTTCAATGGCTTAACTCGGAATACGGTCTGAATCTTACGGGAGAAGAAATGGAAATCATTGTAAGACAAGCTGAAGCAGCGCATAGGCTTTGTCAGCGACTCTATGAAGTCAACACAGACGTATCGTGCGGGATATGAAAATTGATCTCGCGGAAAAGCAATTGAACGAGAAAATGGAAATACAAGGCCTCACCATTGCCGAGGCAGCCGGCTTGTTTTGCCTTGATTTCTACGACCGATCCGCGAGCCCGGAACCGTTGCTTGTTTCCAACGATGACAAGTTTTCAAGGGCATCTCCATCTGTGTGTGCTAACCCAACTGTATCTGGCACATCGCATAATGAATGCGGCACTTGGCCAAGCCACCCGCATACGATGAAATGCACCTAACTTCATGAGATGGACCCTAACTTCAGAATGCAAGATCATCCCTCAAACAATGATAAAAACAAAAGCGTGCTCATATTGATAGGCGCCACTTATCTGATAGGTTCCTTAAGAATGTCCTTGAGCTTCGTCACGACTGCTGAATCCAGATTAAATAAGCCGTTTACCAGCCCTTCCACTTCGGATCCACCCACGGGATTGATATCCATTTTCGCTTTCTTGGCTTCGGCGAGGCTGAACGCGTACTCCGTTTCGGCGATG
>JBBDNJ010000088.1:0-6504 GCA_040877705.1 Binatia bacterium
CTCCTGTTCAGAACGCAAACTTTCGCCACGATCAATACTGTGCTGGTCATCAGTTGGCTGGTCCTGGTAACGATTATCGGACGATATTACAAAGATCTCACACGCGCGAAACTGACTAGCCCACACGAAGTTTAGCGCCCAACCGATTTAGTTTATAGCGCCGCAACACTTGCGCCATTCTAACGCTCATCTTCCGGCACTCAATTTTAGTTTGAATCTGTGAAATCCACGCAGCGATACCCTAGCATGAGTCAAAGCAAACCCATCCTCTTAGCTGCTTTCGTTATTGCGGTTATTCAAAACTGGACATTAGATTTACCTTGGAGTAATGACTGGGTAATTCCAAGTCCAGTATTCGATGTTCTCTATGCTTGACAAAAAAACCCAAAAAGAGGGCTGGGACAATGGCGAACGACCAAGCGATGCGGTGTTATCCCGTACCGGGCACGATCGTTAAAGAATGGATTATCCCGGCCAGGGAGTACTCTGCTTTCACGATGGGCCGAGGGCAGACACTGCGGTTCGTAGATATCGAAGGCAAACAGGTGCCGGATCTGGTTTGCTTCAACGAGTTTGATCTGACGGAACACCTTAACATGGGCAATAGTCTGCTTCTGAACAAGCGGCGCGAGCTGCGCCAGAGAGACGTGCTTTACTCCGTCATCTGTAATCCGATGATGACCATCGTGGGCTACTCCAACGAAGAAAGCTACGCCTACGGCCCCATGTGCAGCGAGGAGCTGAACCGCATCCGCTACAACGTGCCCGGCACGCGTAACTGCCGTGACAACTTCACCATGGCGCTGGCTCCCCAGGGCTTCAACCAGCGACAAATTCCCAACGCCTTTGTCCCGTTCATGCGGGTGGAGGTCGAGCCGGACGGGTCCATGGAGATCAAAGAGCCGACCAGTCGTGCGGGCGACTTCTACGATCTCAGGGCAGAAATGGACCTCCTTGTGGCAGTGTCTAACTGCCCGCAGGAGCGCAACCCCTGCAACGGTTTCAATCCCACGCCGATGGGCATGATCATCTATGAACCCGGTTAGTTAGGGACCGGGAAGGTCGCAGCCGCCGGTGTTTACACAAATCAGTTTATCGGAAAGTAAGCACGCCTAGCACCAACGTCATACCAACGAGATTGATAAAAATTGCCTGGCCGTTCTACCACCTTGCGACATTGCCCGGCCTCGCGATCAACGAGCTTCGGCGGCGCCGACCGCGCGCTGATAATAGGAGCGATCGATGTATTTCTCGGCGGGCGGTAGAGGCGGCTTGAGATGGCCCATCTCAGCCCGCAACGCCAGCACAGCGGCGAGGCCGGGAATATTGAGTTGTGCATCGGGGTAAAGACCTCGGTTAGGTTCTAGAATTGTCGCCAATGTGTTTTCCGCGCGCTTCTCGTCGAGGCCGCTATGGTTCTTGAGCAGGTCCAGACAAGCGCGGCGATTCGACGGATCGAAGCACCAGCGGGTCGCTGCGACATAAGCCCTGATGTATCGAACTAAGACCTCGCTATGATCTCTGGCCCAAGCCCGGCTGGCGGCGCCGCAGGTAGCCTGATAGACGGGTAGGATCTCCTCGCCGCGGGCCAAAAGACGACAGCCGGACGCCAAAGCATCGGCCACAAAAGGCGAGGTCAGCAAAGTCGCTGCAATTTTCTTATCCAGCAGAGCGCGGTAGCGGAACTCCCAACCACCGATCTCGACCAGGCTGTAATCCTCGGGGCCGAATCCCTTAGACTGAAGAAACTTTTCCAACAAGAAGACAAAACCCGTGCGTCGGGAATCCACGCCAAGTAATTTCCCCCGAAGAGACTCGGCGTCGGGATACTCCGGCGCGGCAATCAGGCTTAAGAGACCGCTGTGGAGTCCCATAAACAGAAATAGATCGGTCTCCGTGTTGTTCTTATGGGGTTCGTTTTCAACCGCCGCCACAACGTCGTCGGTTGCGGGGTGAGCTATTTCGCACTTGCCTGTCTTGAGCGCCTCGATGAGATAATCGGAACCTGGAGTGTAGGCGACTTCAATTTCAAGATCATACTTTGCGAAGATGCCGTGCTCTATCGCCGCATGGACGGGCAGGTTATACCCCGCTCGAAACTGAATCAGTCGCAAATGGCTCAACCGCGCCATCAGCCGCTTCCTCCCTTGACTGCTTCTCCACCGGGAGCGATGCGCACGGATGACGGTGATGGATCTTGAAAACTTCAGCCGCGCTCCGGTGGACGACGCAAGATAGCACGAAAGAGCGCGCCCCGGAAACATTCAGCGCAGCGCGTGAAGCACAGGCAAGCCCTGCCGGCAGTCTCTCTTCTCTATTTCCCTTGACACGATTACGGCATTTGGATAAGCAGAAAGTCGATGTAAGGGTCGATTGTTTGAGCGCGCGCAAGGTAAAAGTGAAATGTTTTCTCCCGCGGGCTTTTCGTACACGGTTGCTGATGTAGCTCAGAGGTAACGATGGAGAAGGGTCCGTCTTCGAGCGAACCATCCGTCAAGTGGTCGGTGCTATTTTTTCTCTGCGTTGTCGTTCTCTGGCAGCTTCTTCTGCCGGTTCTAGAAATTCCCTCTTATCTCCTCCCCACACCGTTAGCGATCCTGGCGGAGTTTCAAACGCGAGGGGGGTTCATTTTCGCCAATTTCTTGCCGACTTTTTATGAGACGGTGCTGGGGTTTTTGATCGGCGCATTGATCGGCGTCGTCTCTGGCCTCGGCATCGTCTACTCGAAGATCCTCTGGCTCACGATATATCCGTCACTGGTAGTAATCGGGTCAATACCGAGGATCGCCATTGCGCCGCTGATTTTGATTTGGATCGGCATCGACAGCATCTGGTCGAAGGTCACCATCGCCTTTCTCGTGGCTTTTTTCCCGATGGTCGTCAATTCTGTCGCGGGCTTTTCACATATCGAAGGAGAAATGTTGGACCTGGCCAAGACCATGGGAATGAAACCGTGGACTGAGTTCAGGAAAATTCGCCTGCCTAATTCGCTCCCCTATTTATTTGCCGGCTTCAAAGCTTCCATCGCCCTCGCGGTCATCGGCGCCGTAGTTGCGGAGTTCGTGTCCGGCCAACAGGGACTCGGCTATCTTATCATCATCGGCAACAACGACCTGAATGCCGCTCTGATTTTCGCTTCCATCACGGTTCTTTCGGCAATGTCACTGGGCCTCTTCGGAATCATCGTCGGTCTCGAAAAGGTGCTCATGCCGTGGCGTCGTGGCATTTACCCATCCGACCTTTGAGCGTGCTCTCAACCGAAATGGGGAACATAACTAAAGGAGGACCATCATGAAAACAAGAATGAAAATCTTCCGAGCGGTGCTTTTGCTTATCGGAAGTATGTTTTTCGGAGATCGTTCCCTCGCGGCGGACAAGATAAGGTTTCAGCTGGACTGGATCATCGAAGGAAAACACGCGCCTTTCTTCGTCGCTCGAGACAAGGGTTTCTTCCAAAAAAATGGTCTCGACGTGACCCTCCTGGAGGGTAAGGGCTCGGCGAACTCGGCCACCTTTATTGATGCCGGACAAGCGGACTATAGCTACGGCGACTTTCTCACAGCCGTCCAAGTCATGTCTAAAGGCGGGAAGAATCGTGCCCTTGGCGTCGGCATGGCGTACAACGGCGGCGGGTTTATCTTCTTGGAAAGTTCGGGGATCAAGACCGCCAAAGATCTCGAAGGCAAGAATTTTGGCACCAACCCAGGCGATTTTGCTTTTGTCCTGCTTCCGGCAGTGGCGGCGGCCTCGGGATTTGATCACAGCAAAGTCGTGATCAAAACAATGGAGCCCGCTGTGCGCACGCCCGCCCTATTCGAGGGTAAAATCGATCTTATGTCGGGGACCAACGGTTCGAGTATTCAAAGGATGGCCGTGCTTGGAAAGCGACACGGGAAACAGGTCAAATACCTTTTATTTAAGGACCTGGGTCTCGAGACCTACGGTCATGTGCTGCAGGCGCGGGAGGACCGGATCAAAAACAATCCCGATCAAGTGAAAAGGTTCGTGTCGGCGGTCTTCGACGCGTGGGCCTGGTCGCTCAAGAACCCAAAGGAGACGTACGAAATTTTCATGAAGGCCAACCCGCAAAAGGATCGCGATATCACCTTGGCCCAAATCGAATCGGGACTCGATGACGTCGTGGATAAGGAAACCAAAGAGCGTGGGCTCGGCTATATGAAAGAGGCGATGATGAAAAAGTCCGTGGACACCGCAAACAAGTACTTTGAGTTGTCCCCGGCGGTGGATTACAAAACGACCTACACGAATCAATTCGTCCGGAAAAGCCCCGGCATGTAAAGGACCGGTTTGGCAAACCTCATCGAATACGAGCGAGTTCGCAAAATTTACAACTCAGGCAATGATGAGGTTATCGCGCTTGAAGAAGTTTCCTTTGGCGTGGCGCCAGGAGAATTCGTGACCGTGGTAGGGCGCAGTGGTTGCGGTAAAAGCACCCTGCTTAAGATCACTGCTGGCCTTTTACCGGTAACCGGAGGGTCGGTTCGCGTTGCCGGGGTTCCCGTCCAAGCTCCGCTGACCAACATCGGCATGGTGTTCCAATCGCCGGTTCTCTTGGCATGGCGCAAGGCGCTCGACAATGTTCTTTTGCAGATAGAAGCACGAGGCTTGAATGTCGGTGCCTACAGGAAGAGAGCGCTGGAACTCCTGGAGCTTAGCGGATTGCGCGGTTTCGAGAACAAGTATCCCAACGAGCTGTCAGGCGGCATGCAGCAGCGGGTTTCCATCAGCCGCGCGCTTATTCACGATCCATCGCTCCTTTTGATGGACGAGCCGTTCGGCGCCCTCGACGCCATCACGCGAGACGAGATGAACTTGGAACTGCTAAAAATATGGAGCGAGTCAAAAAACACCGTCATGTTCATCACCCACAGCATTCCCGAAGCCGTCTTTCTCGGTGACCGGGTGGTCGTGATGACCCCGCGCCCGGGAAAAATCGCCGAGATCATGACTATCGACCTGCCCCGCCCTCGCACCACCGCACTGCGCGACGACCCCAAATTCATCGGCTATATGAGAAAGATCCGCGAGCGTCTGGGCGTGCAATGATCGAGAAGAGCGCAAGCCGCCTGCGCCGTTCAATTCGTTCAAGTGGTTCAAATCGTTCAAAACGTTTTGAACGGCTTAAACGGCGTGAGCGTTTTGAACTCGATTTCCCCAGCCGGTTCACCGCTTGATCGAGTTCGTGCCGTGCTTTTCAGCGGAGCATGAATAAAGCGGACTAGTTACCGGGCACGGCCCGCGATCCAGGCGCGAATGCGGTCGGGCGTTAGAGGAAGAGTTTTTACCTGAATGCCAAAATCGGTAAGAGCGTGAGAAAGCGCGTTGGCAAGCGCCGCGCCGGTACCGACGATACCGCCCTCTCCCGCGCCTTTGACGCCGAGCGGGTTGAGCGGCGAGGGCGCTTCTTCGAGTATCACGCTGCCAATGTCGGGCACATCCGTACTCGTGGGCAAAAGGTAATCCATCAAACTACCGGTCAAGAGCTGGCCATTTTCGTCGTAAATCAGTTCTTCCAACATCGTGCCGCCGATGCCCTGGACCGCTGCGCCGACGATTTGGCCGTGAACCAAGAGCGGATTGATGCACCGCCCGACATCCTCAACGACGAGATACTTGAGGACTTCCATCATGCCGGTCTCGACGTCCACCGCCACATGCGCCAGGTGAACCCCGTAGGAGTAGGTCATCTGGCTCGAATGGAAATAGGCCGTCTCTTCCAGTTCCGGAAAGCCTTGATTTAGAGTTCCGGAGTGACGAACTTGGCTGGCGATTTCGCTTAGATCTATGGGCGGCGCTTCGGTATTCATTCGGTAGATCTTGCCCTCGCGCATTTCCAGCGTGTCAGGATCGACGCCGAGTTGTTCTCCGGCAACCTTCAAAAGCTTCTCTTTGAGCTTTTGCCCCGCGAGATGAACCGCGCTGCCGCACATGACGGTTCCCCGGCTGGCGAAGGTGCCCCAACCGAAAGGACTCGTGTCCGTATTGCCGTGATAAACGGCGATCCAGTCCATCGGCACACCCAACGCATCGGCGCAGATCTGCGCCATGCCGGTTTCGTGCCCCTGGCCTAACACCGAGATGCTGAGATAGACGGCGACATCGTTGCGGTCGCCGATGACGATGCGCGCGCCCTCGTAAGGTTCCAGGCCGCCGGTGTTCTTGACGAAGCAGGCGATGCCGGTGCCGTAGTATCTGCCATTTTCAAGACGACCCTGAAGCGGCTTCAATGTTTCGTAGCCGAATTCATCGAGGCCGCGCTTGAGTGCGCTCGGATAATTGCCGCTATCAAGAACCGTGGGACTGGAGCCGGGCCGGGTAACCCCCACTTCGTAAGGTATCTCCTGCGGCCGGATGAGGTTCTTGAAGCGTAGCTCCACCGGGTCAATCCCCAGATCTTTTGCCATCAGGTCGAGCATGCGTTCCCGGTAGAAACAGGATTCGTAGCGGCCCGGCGCGCGAAACGTTCCCAGGCCGGTCTTGTTT
>JBBDNJ010000089.1:0-6503 GCA_040877705.1 Binatia bacterium
CGCGAGTCTTCGAGACGGCGTGTGACGATGACGATCATGAACACCAGCAACAGTACCAGAAAATAAAAATACATCGGGTAGAGCGTGGCATCGGAAAATTCCCAGCCGAAGAATTCCAACCACGGCTTGAAAAAAAGCGGCGGCTTGGTTATCGGCGAGATCCCTTTGGGGCCATTGGTAAAGTTGATCGGCTTGTCGAGATTGTTAAACACCGCGCGCACGACCTCGGCAAATCCGAGGGTGACAATAGCAAGATAGTCGCCGCGTAAGCGCAGCACGGGCAGTCCGAGCAAGGCCCCAGTCACCGCGCCCACGGCGATACTGAGCAAAAGAAAGGGGAAAAACCAGTTGGGAGACAAGGGGAAGAATCCACCGGAAATGAATTCATTGGCTTGCGGCGAACCAAAAATCGCCCAGAGGTATGCGCCGATGGCAAAAAAAGCGACAAAGCCAAGATTGAGCAGGCCGACGAAGCCGACCACGATATTCAACCCCAGAGCCAGCGCGACATAGATGCCGATTTGAATGGCGATTTCCAGATAATAACCGTTGATTGCTCCCAAGCAAGGAAGCAGCACGAGCAGCACCAAAGCGCCCAGGGAGAGCTTCACTTTCGGCGGCGCGGGCACGTAGCAGAGCAGCAAAAACGAAGCTTCGACCAGGAGGAAAGCCAATACGGACTGAGGAAAAATAACGGCCAGCCAGCAGCTGGCAGCGATGTAAGCCAATAAACCGAAGGCCGCCACCCAACGGATCAAGCTCGTCCCTCGCGCACCGTCTCGCCCAGCAGTCCCTTGGGACGAAAAATCAAGATCGTGATCAACACGACGAAGGCAAAGACATCCTTATATTCCGCGCCAAAGGCTCCATCGGTAAGAATCGACAGATAAGAAGCGGCGAACGCTTCCAACAAACCCAGCACCATACCGCCCAACATCGCGCCGGGAATATTGCCGATACCGCCCAGCACCGCGGCAGTAAAAGCTTTAATGCCGGGCGCAAACCCGCTGTAAGGATTGACCAGACTGTATTGCAGCCCGAATAGAACACCGGCCAAACCACCCATGGCGCCGCCGACGAAGAAGGTCAGCGCGATGACTCGGTTCACGGGAATGCCCATCAGCGACGCGGTTTCCGGATCTTGCGCCACGGCGCGAATCGCCGCGCCGACGCGCGTTCGATTCACGAAAAAATGAAGGCCGGCTAGACTCAACAGTGCGGTGGCAATGACCATGAGCGACTTGACGGAGACGACCAGATTGCTCGCCAACGGCAACGTCTGATCGAGCACGTCCAAGGCCGGATAGTTAAGATAGAAGGTATTGCGCCACAGGCTCTCGAACAAACGCAGTGCGTCTTGGAGAAAGAATGACGCGCCGATAGCCGAGATCAACGCAACCAGACGCGGGCTGCCTCGCAGCGGACGATACGCCACCCGCTCCAGAGCCATGGCCGCCAAACCGCTGATCGCCATGCCGGCAACGATCACCAGCAACAAAACAAACCCCGGATGCAGCACCGCGAGATGTCCGGCGTCCTGCAGCCATAGCAGGACCTCGACGCCGACAAAGGCGCCCAAAACAAAAATTTCGCTGTGCGCAAAATTGATAAACTCCAGGACACCGTAAACCATGGTGTAACCCAGAGCGATCAAAGCATACATGAAGCCGAGAACGAGACCGTCCAACAACACTTGCGGAAGAATTTCGAGCGCCAGTTCCAATATGTCAGCGACCTTTCAAAGTGTGCTATGCTAACAAATACTTTTGTTCGTCGCTACCGTGCGCGTGATCGTAGCTGCGGACGCTCTTATTGAATCCATGCCCCAGGTTGTATAGTGTCGGCCTGAAATGGATTACGGCACCGTCGAGCCCCAGCCTTCACCATTCCCGTGCCGGGCGGGAGGCGCTCTCGTAAAGAAAGCCCTCGCCATCGGCGCTAGCGTTGTCGGTTTATTGATTGCAGCCGTTCTCATCGTGCCGGCCTTTGTCGATCTCGGCCGGTTCAAGAGCACCTATCTGCCATGGGTTGAGGCAACTCTGCACCGGCGGCTCGATGTTGGCGAGGTACGGCTGGCGCTTTTACCGACACCGTCGATCAAGTTATCGAACTTGAAAGTTTCGGACGGTCCGGTTTTATCCGCCGATAATGTTTTTGCGGCGCGCGAAGTCCGCTTACGTCTGAAGTTTTGGCCGCTGCTTCGCGGCCGATTTGAGATGACCGAGTTTGTCCTCGAAAAGCCGGTCTTCAACCTGCGCAAACAATCCAACCCAATATTTAACGATTCCAATCAAGGCCACAAAAAAGCGCCCATCACCAATCGGCGCGAACGGACCAAACGACCGGCGGGCGCGAAAACCCAGGACGCGGTCATCCCTCTGGTACTCCCGGGCCGTATGCGCGTCAACGATGGCCAGTTAAATATTATTACGGCAGGGCGAAAGCCCTTGCGCATTGATGGCATCGGCCTGTCCATGCAGGAATTCTCCAGCGAGAAACCCTTTCCTTACCGAGCCTCATTCGATTACCCAGGCTTGAAGACGGTCTCGCTGGAAGGTCAGCTTGTCTATCGGGAAGAGCAAGCGACGCTCACGCTCAGAGATAACCGGTTAAAAATTCAAAATTTAGCCTTGCGTATGGAAGGAAGCGTCAGCAACCTTTCGACCACGCCGCGCGTCGACTTGATTTTGGCCGACGATAATCTCGATGCCAAGCCGATCTTGCAGATTCTTGCCGTGTTTGGCTTGGCGCCGCGCGACATCGAGATTTCCGGCCCGATGGCGTTGCGTATCGCCATGACCGGCCCGTCTAACAGTTTGATGGCGCAGATTCACGGCCGGTTTAAGGACGTAAGAGTTCATGGCAAACGCGCGCTCAAAGGTAATCTAAGCGGCGGAGTTTCCCTTCGCCTGCCGTTGGGCGGCGGTTCGGACATCACTCGACAGTTGCAGGGCGACGGCAAGCTTTCAGCGCGAGACGGCGAACTCACCAACGTTGATCTGATCAAAAAAGTTCAACGGGTGACCGGCGTCATTGGTTTCTCGCAGGATGAACGGCGCCAAGTCACGAAATTCAAAACTCTGGAAACGGAATTCACTCTGGGCAATGGCCTTGTCGATTTCAAACAAATTCATCTGTTGAACCCGCAGATGGAACTTAACGGCGGCGGAACCATGACTCTCGATCAAGCGGCGCTTAACATCGGCATCGACGCAACTCTCTCGGCGCAGGCCTCGACTCGAGCCAGCCGCGGCAAAACCACGGAATTTTTTAAAAACAATCGCGGCCGGCTGGTTGTGCCGCTGAAAATTACCGGACCGGTGGAAAACCCGGTCGTGAATATCGACAGCGAAAAGATGGCTCAACGCGGCGTCTCGCAAGCGTTGCAAAAAAGTCTCGCCTCGTTCTTTAAACAGCTTTTTCGCCGCTGATGAATCGTTCAGCTAATCGGTAGGCCTCACAATGCGATTGACCGGCCGGCTAAGAATGAGACTCTGCAGGGTTTTTCCCTCAAGCTTCTCGGCAACAGTTCGATCGACGTCAAGCAGCAGTTCATCGATGCCATCCTCTTCGGCTATGTAAAAACCCGAGCGTTTCCTGTTGTCGCCGGAATTTCTAACGCAGTCCAATATTTCTTTGATGCTGATTCTTTCCGGCCCGCGTGCTAGAACAAACGTTTCTTCATCCGCCAACGGCAACACCAGCCGAGCTTGGTGAAGCATTTCCATGAAATCCTTCACCAACCCCGCCGGCAGTTGCAGCCGCGTCGCCAGCTCAGCGAGATTCAGCGGATCGAGCCCCTGATGAAAGTTGCGCCCCGCCAGGAGCATCAGTTGGAGCGCAAGCTTCTCGCGTCCTGCGGGGCTGCGTGCCAGGTTTTCACGATGCCCGTAATAAAAATGGATGTGCTGGTGCGCATGCGACACTTGCGCTCCCAGTAAGACAATGACCCAGCCGACATGCAGCCAAAGGAGAAAGAGGAGGAGAATGGCGAAACTGGAATAAATCGCATAATAGCGGGTCGACGACGCAACAAATGTGGCGAATCCCCAACCGACGGTCTGCCACAGTATCGCCGCCACCAGACCACCCACCACAGCCGACCGCAGTTTGACTCGCGTGTTCGGGATAAAGATATAAAAAAATGTAAACGCTCCCCAGAGTGTGGCATAGGGCACCAGGCGCAGCAAAGTCAATATGACGGTCCCGAACGGTTCCAGCGCGAGCATTTTCTGCACGAAGTGATTGCTCTGCAGCGTGGCGGTGATCGTTAGCGCCGCGACCACCAGTACCGGTCCGACCGTTAGAACGCTCAAATAATCGCTAAACCTGCGGGCAAGTTTTCTGGGGGATTTGACCCGCCAGATATAGTTGAACGCCTGTTCGATGGTGCCCATGAGAGACAGCACCGTAATGAAGAGAGTCACCAAGCCGATGCTGCCAAGGGCGCCGGCGCTCATCTTGTCGACAAAACCGATCAAATGCGCGGTGACCTCCTGTCCCTTTTCTCCGAGTGGCGCGAGCGCCTCCGCGAGCGCGGGCTCGATGCGATTATGCACGCCGAAGCCCTTTAGGATCGAAAAAATAACCGCCAGGAGCGGCGCAATCGATAGCAGCGTTTTGAATGCCAGCGCCATGGCCTGCAGCTTGACGAGATTCTCAATGAAATCTCGTCCAACCATGAAACCGATCTTGATGAAGGAGTTTAGCAGTCTCTTAAAGCGAGTCAGGTCGGACGGCTCAACCTCCCAAAGCGGCTCGAGAACTCTGCTCTTAAAGCGCTGCATCGAGCGCTTTTTTTCCTTCGTTTTCATAGAAATTCCGGTTTACCGTGTGCCAAAGACTCCTAGCGGAAGTGATGCCGTCATACAATAGGACTTCGTGCAAGCGCAAGAACCGCCGCGAGGATTCTTGCCGGCGAATTCAGCGAAACATTGACCGTTCAAGACGGCGGAGAAATCCCAGCCGCCTTGTCGGCTTCTTCGGTAATATGATCGATAGCAGCAGCGATTTTTGACTGTGCCGCTTGCTCCGACAACTCCGGCCCGATAGGGAACGGTTCGCCGTAGGATACGAAGTTGCGGGAAAAGGGCTTCGGCAGGAGGTGGCGATCCCACGATGAAAAGAACAACGGCCAGGCGCTTGAAAAACTAATCGGCAGAATCCATGCTCCAGTCAGCCGTGCCAGCCGCACGACGCCGGGCTGAACCACACGAGCCGGGCCCTTGGGACCGTCCACCGTCAACGCTACGTTGCATCCGGTGCGTACGTGACGAATAATCCGCCGTAAAGCTTCGCTCCCGCCGCGGGTCGTCGAGCCCCGGACGACGAGATAGCCGTTGTTTTCGAGCCAACCCGTGACGATATCGCCGTCTGCCGATTTCGAAGCCATCGTGACGATTCCTTGGCGCCGGTGCGCATCGATGGGAAGAAACATCCTTCCATGCCACAGAGCAAAGAGGATAGGAACACGGCACGCTTGCAAATCCGTGAAATAATCACCGTGCAGCAACTCCACGCGCAATGTGGCACGCAGGAGCGCGATCGCACCTCCCAAGGAACGCATCAAGATTTTCGAGCGAGGCATAAGAAGTCCCTGAGTAAATGCTGTTCGACGACTCAAGAAGCGAATTTAGCGCCGTCCGATCACTGTCCAAATGGAGTTCCCATAGAAATGATGGCATTCCGCCACACCGCCCCGAGAAACCTCTGTTCGCGTTGGTCGTGTGCGCGCAAGTCTCAGAACAGACCGTTAAACTTGCTGAATACCATAGCGCCGGGCGAAAAGGTAATAGGTCACTGCGATGGCGACAAGAATGGCGGTCCAAATCACCCCGAAAGCCGCTAGTTCACCGACCTGCCCGTTTTCCCACAGCTCGTAGATCGCCACGGAAACCACCGGAGTCCGCGGGCTGACGAGAAGAATCGACATCGAAAGTTCTTTGGCCGAGAGCAGAAAAATAAATATCCAACCGCCCAAGAATGATGGCGTGAGCAATGGCAGGGTGATGCGACGCATGCAGTGGGTCCATGAGGCGCCGGACGCATAGGCCGCTTCTTCGAGCTCCCGGTGCAACTGCAGCAATCCCGAATGGGTATAGCGAATGCCATACGGTATGTAGCGCGTGACGAACGCCACGAGCAAAATCCACAGTGTTCCGTAAATGGGTATCGGCACGATTAGATAAAAGCGCATAATCGCCAGGCCCATCACAATGCCCGGAAACAAGAGGGGAAGCGTCGTCAGCAGGTCCAACAACCAACGGCCGCGGAGCTTGGTGCGGACCAGAAGCCATGATGCAAACGTGGTCAGCAACATCACGGCGGTGGCGCTGCCCAGGCCGAGTAAGATGCTATTCTTGATGGAGTCCGTGATCTTCGGAAAGTGGATCGCCGTGACAAAATTTTTCAGCGTGAACTGGGAAAATGCTTCGAGCGAAGGTTGCATGTAAAACGGCAGTAACGACGCCCACAAAACGATGAGAAACGGCAGCACCAGTAAG
>JBBDNJ010000090.1:0-6498 GCA_040877705.1 Binatia bacterium
GTAGTCGTACACATTCGTTGAAACGGAGTAGTGCTTTAAATCCCAATCAATCGATAGGCGCTCGATCTCACCCTGAAAAGCTATTCTCTTGTACGTAACCAACAGGATCGGCTTTAGGCCCATAGTAAGGATTGTTTCCTGAGTCTCACGATACAAGTTGCGAATAGCATCCTTATCAGCACCATCTCCGTTTTGATCAAATACGGTTTCTCCAGCGTCTCTGCCGTTTAAGAACTCCGATAGCGCATTTTTCGTCAATCTGAATCTTTTTTTCTTCCTACGCTCAGCTTTCGCGGTTTTCACTTCTACCCAATATTCTTTTATAGGTTCTGGCGCGCGATCGTACGCTTCGTAAGCTCTTAGCCGGACAAGCATGAGGCGGCCGAACAGGCTGTAGCGCAAAAGATCACAATCTTTATTGTCGAAATAGAGACTTCCTACAGATGTGATTTCTTGGACTGGAGAAAGCCCGTACGGGGCGAGGAATGAAGTCAGATCTCGCCATAGATCTGCAACCCCGCTGTGGCTTATTCCTATTTGGTACTTTTTTTCGATCCTGTCGTTAAAAGCCGGCACTTTCATCTAACATCCTCGAAAACCCAGCTTAGTGAGATCTCTGCCGAGATTTAAGTTCTGCATTGCATCGGTAATTGTCTCAAGTGCCATTAATTGCCTAAAATGCTCGTAGCTTTCACTAAAGGCTTCGGGTGTAAATCTGCATTTTTGTACGATAGCAGGCACTCTGATTAGGTCATTAGGATTTCTTGTATTTTTGTGCTTATTTGTCGCCCTTTAGCAAATTTTGCTAATGCTATATAAAGGTTGGCATCTTTAGTCAAGTCAAATTAAGTCAATATGGGCAATGCCAAAAACAGCCCGTCTAGAGCATTTTTCCATTTGAGGGCTATCTTTGGCTCGGATGAGTGCACTTGCAGGTCGATTTGAATAGGAAATCAAATCAGAGCGGTTTAGCCTTGTTCGTAGCTGAGTGCAGCTTCTGGTCGTGCGATGGTCGATAGTGCCGTTCATGTATCCGACGGCCCGGGTATGTTGCGGCGGTGCGGCATTATTCAAAGATTCACAAGTGTAGTTCTGGTGAGAAAATCGATACACAATACCTTCAGAATCTGAGGATTCGTGTCTCAAACCAGTTTAAATGTAAGCCATCAAAGTTGTTGTGGACGAATAGCCAGTGTGAACACCAACCATTCCGGTATCGCCTGTAGAGGAGCGGCTATAGCTTTCGCGCCATCTTTTTATCGACCAGTTTGTTTACCGCTAAGGAACTTGCTATAGCCTGCGTTTAATTCGCATTCGGCCATCCACCGGAGGGAGAGCAGATCAGATGAGCATCCTGGCTTTTACGAAAATTGCTATGTTTCGGACCTTAAAAATAGTTTCTCTGGCTCCTATAGCTAATTTTGCCCTCTTGGTATTACTCGCGCTATGTCCTCCTGATTGCTTTGCTGGCGGCTACATGATCCCCCATCAAACCGCTAGGGGCTTAGGTCTATCAAACGCGATGACTGCCGGAGTCAATGATCCATCGGCGGTCTATTATAACCCTGCAGCTCTTGGTGAGGTGGAAGGTAATAACCTACAGATCAACGGAACTTACATAAATGTGATTAATAGCGTAGAAAATAGCGGTAGAAAGGCCGTTAACAAGCACGATGATAATTTCCTTGCCACTTTGTTCGCTAATTATCGCGTTCCCGATTCCGATTTCACACTTGGCATCGGTGTTTACACGCCGTTTGGACTCGCGACCACCTATGAAAGCGATTTCACTCGGTTCGCAGCCGAACGCACGGAGCTCAAGACCCTTTACATTACACCGGCCATGTCTTGGCATCCGTCTAGATATTTTTCGGTTGGAGCAGGATTAAGCTTCGTCCATGCGTCGGGGTTGTTTTCCAGGTCGCTATGTCTCGATCCCATCACGAGTTGTACGGCGCCTACCGGCCTTGAAGGAAGACTCAGGCTAACGGACAGCGCCAATGCCTTCGCATACAACATCGGCCTGCTTGTCAAACCTTTGGATAATATTAAAGTCGGATTTAGTTATAGGTCTCGTGTCGATCTACGTTTTGATAGCGCCGATGTAAAACTTGGCGGCGCCTTTTCAACGCCGGCAACGAAAGCGGAGGTTCGGCCATTACCCCTTCCACCGGTCATCAATACGGGGATCTTTTGGCAGGTCACTCCCAACTGGGGAGCCGAGCTTGTGTATGAATATACCCGATGGAGCGAATTCCAGAACCTTACTGCGACATTGTCGCCAACCCCGACGTTCGTGCCACTCGGACTTCCTATCACGGGGTTTAGCTTTGCCGAGGACTGGAAGAACACTAACACACTCAGGCTCGGCAGTTATTATGCACTGAACAAAAATTTGGAGCTCCGAGGCGGAATTGCAATAGAAGAATCGCCGATACCGAATCGGACGCTTAACCCAGCGATCCCAGGTGCTGATCTGCTAACCTTAAATACCGGCGTCGGCTACAAGTGGGAAAAATTCTCCGTCGATCTCGGCTACATGGCCGTCTTTTATAAAACCAGGAAAGTCGACAACAGCGAATTAGAGGGGCTTCCGGCTACGAGTCCCTTAGGTTTTTCAGGCGCCCCCGGCAAGGACAAATACAAGACTTTCAACAATTTTGTCATCGTTTCGCTTGGATATCGGTTCTAAATTTCGGCCGAAGGATTATGTCGCGAGCGAGTTAGAATAGTTTGCGACTCAACCGCACTAAGCTTTTTTTGCCGCCCTCTGAACATTGGCCCAGGTATCCCGCAAAGTAACCGTGCGATTGAAGACGGGTCTCTCTCTGACAGAATCAACCGAATCCACACAAAAATAACCTAGTCTTTCGAACTGATACCGCTGCCCTGGTTTTGCGTTCGCCAGGACGGGTTCAACACGGCAGGCGTTCAATTGTTCCAGCGATTTCGGATTGATATTTGTCAGCCAGTCCGTACCTTCGGGAACATCGTCCGGGTCTTCTTTGCTGAACAGATGATCATACAGGCGGACTTCGGCCTCGACGGCATGCGCGACTGAGACCCAGTGGATGGTCGCTTTCACTTTGCGCTTGCTTTGCGATGAACCGCTTTTGGTTTCCGGGTCATACGTACATCGGAGTTCCGTAATCCCGCCGGTTTGCGGATCTTTCACGACATCGACACATTTAATGATGTACGCGTAGCGCAGCCGGACTTCACGTCCGGGCGAGAGGCGGAAGAACCCTTTGGGCGGCTCTTCCCGGAAATCATCTTGCTCGATGTAGAGAACCCGCGAGAACGGGACACGGCGCGTTCCCATGCTGGGATCTTCAGGATTGTTAACCGCCTCTAGTTCTTCAACTTGCCCCTCGGGATAGTTGTCGATGACGACCTTGATCGGCCGTAGGACGGCCATCACGCGCGATGCGCGTTTATTCAGATCTTCACGCAGGCAATGTTCCAGCATGGCGATATCGACAGTGCTGTTCCGCTTCGCCACGCCGATGCGCTCGCAAAACGTGCGGATCGCTTCGGGCGTATAGCCGCGGCGGCGGAAACCCGCCAACGTGGGCATTCTCGGATCGTCCCAACCGGTTACGCGTTGCTGTTGAACCAACTGAAGAAGCTTTCTTTTGCTCAATACGGTATGAGAAAGATTAAGCCGCGCAAACTCAATTTGCTGCGGATGATGGACACTCAATTGATCAAGAAACCAGTCATAAAGCGGCCTGTGATCCTCAAACTCCAATGTGCAGATCGAGTGAGTGATCCCTTCGATGGAGTCTGACTGGCCGTGGGCGAAATCATAGGTAGGATAGATACACCACCGATCGCCGCTGCGATGATGCGCGGCGTGAAGAATTCGGTACATCACGGGGTCGCGCATGTTTAAGTTGGGCGAAGCCATATCGATCTTCGCCCGAAGAGTGCGAGCCCCATCCGGAAACTCGCCTGTCTTCATGCGTTCAAACAAATTCAGGTTTTCTTCGATCGAACGTTCCCGGAATGGACTATTCCTGCCCGGCTCGATCAAGGTCCCTCGGTATTCACGCATCTGGTCGGCATTCAGATCGCAAACATACGCCTTACCGGCCTTGATGATTTCCAGAGCGTAGTGATACAGCCGATCGAAATAGTCCGAAGCGTAATATTCCCGGTCGCCCCAATCAAACCCCAGCCAACGGACATCTTCGCGAATGGACTCGACGTATTCGACGTCTTCTTTGCTCGGGTTGGTATCATCAAACCGGAGGTTGCACATCCCGCCGAACTCTGTTGCAAGGCCGAAATTCAGACAAATCGATTTGGCGTGGCCGATGTGAAGATAGCCGTTGGGCTCCGGCGGAAACCGCGTGTGAACGCGATCCTGGTTCTTGGCCTGTTTAAGATCTTCGCTGACGATACTGCGAATAAAATGAGACGGCGCGGAATCGGGTGGCGCCGCCACTTCGCTTACGTTTTCCGCTGCTAATTTACCATCCACAACCTATTCTCCTTGATCCGTAATGTTAGCACAATCGCGATCTTTTCATAACGCGTCGTTGACGCCATTTCCGCTCCCTGTTAGCTTAAGCGCAATGACGGAAGTTCGCACTCGCTTCGCTCCCAGTCCGACAGGTTACCTGCACATCGGCGGCGCCCGCACGGCGCTGTTCAATTACCTTTTCGCGCGCCATCACGGCGGCAAGTTTATTCTGCGCATTGAAGACACCGACCGGGATCGTTCAACTCCGGAAGCCATCGATGCCATTCTGGAAGCCATGAAGTGGCTGGAGCTTGATTACGACGAAGGCCCCTTTTATCAGACTGAGCGTCACGCCCTCTACAAGGAAAAAGTTCGGCAGCTTCTGGACACCGGCAAAGCCTATCCATGCGTGTGCACGCCCCAGGAACTCGATGCGAAACGTCAGCTTGCACAAAAAGAAAAACGCAAGCCGGCCTATGATGGCACTTGCCGGCCGGGTGAGAGCGTCATCTTGTCGCTACCGGAAAGTAAACCCTACACGATTCGTTTCCGCTCTTGTCAAAATGGAACTACTGTGGTCAATGACTTGGTCAAGGGCGACGTCGTTTTCGACAATCGCGAGCTGGACGATCTAATCATCGCGCGCACCGACGGGACACCCACTTACAACTTTTGTGTTGTCGTAGACGACATTGAAATGAAGGTTACGCACATCATCCGGGGCGACGATCATCTTGCCAACACGCCGCGGCAAATCCAGCTTTACCATGCTCTGGGACATACGCTTCCGCAATTTGCGCACGTGCCGTTGATCCTGGGCACGGACAAAGCGCGCCTCAGCAAGCGCCACGGCGCGACTTCGGCGACGGCCTACCGCGATATGGGGTATCTACCGGAGGCGGTGGTCAACTACCTGGTTCGTCTCGGCTGGTCGCACGGCGACGACGAGATTTTCACTCGCGAAGAGCTCATCGAAAAATTCTCTTTAGAAAGCGTCGGCAAGTCCGCGGGTGTCTTCAATCCGGAAAAGTTCTTGTGGTTGAACTCGCATTATTTGAGGTCACACTCGCTGGCGCAGTTAGCCGATGAGATCATCCCATTCATCGAAGCCAAGGGGTATCCGGTGCCGCAGGACAGATATTGGCTGGAGAAGATGATTGCGACATTGAAAGAACGCGCCAAGACCCTGGCCGAACTCGTGGAGCAAGCGCACTATTATCTATCAGATGATATTGCCATCGATGAAAAAGCCGCAAACAAATTTTTGACTGCGGAGATCGTCGCGCCGCTAAACTGCTTGATTCAGAAACTCACCTCCCTTGCGGATTTCACCGACGCCGCTATTCAACAAGCATTCACGGAGGCCCTAGAGGAAGCAGGGCTACAGATGGGGAAATTAGCCCAGCCCGTACGTGTCGCGCTTACCGGTTCAACTACGAGTCCTGGCATTCATGATGTCATTGCGGTTCTAGGGAAAGAACGCACGCTCAGACGGCTTCATACAGCTCTGCGGCTCTTAGATACTAAGAAACCGGGCACCCGGCCCAACTTGATTTTATGACCCGATTCTTTTAGTTTAAACCGTCATGAAATTGAGGAGTCGGCTAATTGGTAAGCCACCTGACTCTGGATCAGGCGATTGAAGGTTCGAGTCCTTCCTCCTCAGCCATCGGTCCCATCGTCTAGCGGTTAGGACACCGGCCTCTCACGTCGGTAACACGGGTTCGATTCCCGTTGGGACCACCACTCTCCAAAAATTATTCTAAAAAGAAGCTAGCGGCAGTGGTAAGTTAAATCTATGTCGCTGGCATTCATCTTGATTCGAACGAATACGATAAATTTAGTTATTAGTTAGTTGACCGGCCCTCGCCCATCTATCTGATTAAGAATGTTTTTAAAAAATACCTTTCGTGCCTTTCGCCACCGCGACTACTTTTATCTTTTGGTGCGGCCTCTTTCTCGGGCACACCGGGACACTCGTTCAAGTTACCGCGCAAGGCTGGCTGATTTTTCAGCTCACCAACTCGCCG